>REBZ01000138.1 GCA_007692495.1 Alkalicoccus sp. | reverse complement strand
ACGTGCAGGGAGCGATTACGGTAGGTATCATAGAAGAAGTGGGCAAGCTTCTTATCGCCATTTATTTCATTAAACAGCTGCAGGTGAAATATATACTTAACGGCCTGTTGATCGGTGCGGCTATCGGAGCAGGGTTCGCGGCATTTGAATCCGCCGGCTACGCCTTTCATCAAGGGGCTCTTTTCGGAGATGAAGCGATGCTTGCCAACATCGTTGACCGCGCCTGGATGTCTCTCGGAAGCCACGTCACCTGGGCCGCGATAGCTGCCGGTGCGCTTGTGTACGTAAAAAAGCAGGCCGAACTCTCCTTTGACCACATAAAAGACGTACGGTTTTTGAAGCTCTTTGCCGTCCCAATTATTTTACACACCGCATGGAACAGTCCTTTTTTCGTAGAGCAGGAGAATCTGCTTCTTTATATCGGACTGATCTTTATCGCCTGGTTATTTATCTTTTCGCTGATGAACGCCGGACTGAAGCAGATTTCGAATTCACGGTCGCCTGAGTAGACAGCAGAACCTCTAAACTTCACTTTTCAGCTGGCAGAGGTGACGCCAGCTTTCATTCAAGCAGAAAGTTGACTCGTGTACCAACCAGCAGCTTCTCAAAAGAGATATCAGTTAATCACTCTCAAGAAATTATTACTGATTTACTTTCGTCCAATAAAGAAGCTGAAAAAGCCTCCGTATAAACGTTCTGCCCTCATAGCCACACTGGCCATGAGGTTTTTTACTGTGCAGGGAAGCTTTGGAAGAGGATCGCGGCTGGAATACTTCATGCGCCTAAAAACACCGGAGGCGATTTATACGAAAGTGAGTTTTCCCCCCGTGAAAACCTTCTAATAGCAGCAGCTTTTTTCATGAACCTCCCTCTTTAAAATTTCTTCTCTCTTTTCTGCCGATCCTATTGAGCAAAGGTTTTCTCCGAATGCTTCTCATTTCAATTGTCATTACAATTCATCTTTTCACTTTATAATACAGCCTTATTTCCTTCTATTCGCGCTTACTTGCCTATCCTCCGGTACATTGTCATGACTTACTTTTTCCGGTTTTAATATTCTTCAATCCGTGTATCATTTACTCTATTCTTTCATTTTCTTCCTTTTTCGCCTGTTTAGTGTCCCTAAACATAAAAATAATAAAATTTTCAGAAAACATTGACACTTGCTAATAGACAGGGTATTATGACAATTGAATACTTTGTCATTACAAATGAATCGCTTGAACCGCCATCATTTAACAGGGAAGGTGATTGTCATGAATAAACCACTTCATCTGACAATTTTCGAAGATATTTACAGCAAAATAAAATCCAATTACTACCCGGAAGGAACGCGTTTACCAACGGAAGCGGAACTGCAGGAGATTTACGGCGTCAGCCGCTCTCCGGTGCGTGAAGCGCTCGGCAAGCTGAAAAACGAAGGATTTATTACGAGAAAAGCAGGTGTCGGAAGTGTCGTTGCCGAAACGTCGGTATCCGGACCGTGGAGGCCTATGGGAGGCTTCAGCGGTAATTTCGACAGCAAAACCGAGGACCTCGACTGCAAAACAGTGGATGTATCCAAAGTGATTGCAGAAGAGTACATTACAAAAGAACTCCGGGTCGAAAAAAACGAGCCGCTTACAAAAGTAACGCGGGTCCGCCGGGAAAAAAAGAAGCCGGTACTGCTGCTGCTGCATTATTACAAAAATGTGGACCTCGATAAAATCCGGGAAGCCGGTGACATTTTGTATATGCGCCAGTTTGCCTCCGAAGTTCTCGGCATCCGTTTTGAACACGTAAAAGAAGAACTGACAGCCGTCGCCGCCGACAACAACTTGAGCTATCTGCTCGATGTGGAGGAAGGGCATCCTCTCCTGAATATTAAACGGACGTCCTACGACGCGGAAGGCCACCCGGTGGAATTTGTGGAATATTACGTAAAAACCGAAGACTGGCCCTACAAAGTGTCCTTCAGCCGTAAAAACCTGGATAAATACACTTAATACAAAGAGGTGAACACGTTGACAAAAAGAAAAGATGCCGCCCTGTATTTACGCTATGCCTGCAGTCTGATGCTTCTGACAATCATCGTCATTACGCTTGCCCAGGTGTTTTTCCGCTTTATTTTAAACAGTCCCTTTGTGTGGACCGATGAATTGTCCCGTTTTCTTCTTATCTGGCTCGTCTTTCTCGGTGCCGGAGTCGTTTCGTATGATGACAAGCATCTCTCCGTCAATTTGTTTCAGGAAATGATGACCCCGAAGTGGAAGCTTGTGACAGACATCCTCATGCGGAGCGTTATCATCATCTTTTTGGTGATTGTCGCCTACACCTCCATTCCCATCGTTACAGCGGCCCACGGTTCTGCCAGCGGCGCTTTAGGAATTCCTACCTCCTACTGGCGTGCAGCGGCTCCCGTCAGCTGTTTACTCATGATCGGCTATACGGTGCTGCGTACAGCTATTGACATTAAAGACTATAAACAGGCAGAGCACGCATAATTTGATTTAAGGGGGTGAATGACTTGTTTTTTCTTATTGTTATTATCATGGTTCTTTTAATTGTTGCCGGGATGCCGGTCGCTTTTGCTCTCGGGATTTCATCGCTTACATATATGATTCTCGAAGGTATTGACCTTAGCATGGTAGCCCAGAGCCTGGTGCGCGGGGTGGACTCCTTCACGCTCCTTGCCGTCCCGTTTTTCCTTCTTCTCGGGGAAATGATGAATTCCGGGGGGATCACCAACCGTATCATCGATATTGCACGGGTCATTGTCGGCCATATCCGCGGCGGGCTCGCCCAGGTGAATATTCTTGCCAGTCTGCTGTTTTCCGGGATTTCCGGTTCAGCGACCGCCGACACCGTGGCGCTCGGCTCGGTACTGATCCCTGCCATGGAAAAAGAAGGATACGACAAAAAATTCGCCGCAGCTATTACCGCGGCATCCTCCATCGTCGGTCCGATCGTCCCGCCGAGTATTACATTAATTATTTTCGGGATTGTCACGCAGACACCGATCGGGCCGCTGTTGATCGCAGGGATTATTCCCGGGCTGCTGATGGCCATATCCTTAATGGTTTATACGTACTTCGTGGCCGTAAAGCGGGGCTATCCGAGCTATGAGCGGGCGACGTTAAAAGAAACACGTAAAGCCTTTTCTTCCGGCTTCCTCGCACTGCTCCTGCCGGTGATTATCGTCGCCGGGATTGTCAGCGGGGTGTTCACCCCGACGGAATCCGCCGCTATTGCTGTGCTTTACGCGATCGTTATTACCTTTTTCTACTATAAAAATGTGAACTTAAAATCGTTCGGCGGCATTTTAAAAAGAACGAGCTTTGATTCCGCCAATATTTTGTTCACGCTCGCCGCAGCGACGGTATTTGCCTGGGTCGTCACCCGGTCCGGTATCTCCGCCGTACTGGCAGATTTTATTTTAAGCTTTTCCACCGATCCGTTCGTCATTCTCGGAATGTTTGTTGTCTTTCTTTTGATCATCGGGCTGTTTATGCTTCCTTCCGAAGGGATCATCGTGTTTGCCCCGATCCTGACGCCGATTGCGATGCAGGTCGGTGTCGACCCGATTCACTTCGGGGTACTCATGGTACTTACGTTGACGATTGGAGGTGCTTCCCCGCCGGTCGGCATCCTGCTTTACATCGTGGCTGATATTGCCAAGCTGCGCTACACGACACTCGTTAAAGAAATGCTTCCGATGTACCTGCCGCTTGTAGTGACCGCGTTTATTATCGCGTTCGTGCCGGCTCTGACAATGAGTATCGTCAACTTGTTCTTTGACTAATTCTGGATGAAGGAGATTATATTATGCCAACAACTAAAAACGCTATTCATCATATGACATGGAGAGAAGCAGAAGAAGCTTATAAAAAGGACCCGGTGGTGATTCTTCCGATGGGCTCCATGGAGGAGCACGGCCCCCACTCTTTAACCGGCGACTACCTCGCGGCCGAAGAACTTGCCAAGCGGGTCGCAGAAAATACCGGAGCGCTGTATCTCCCTACTGTCCCTTTCGGAAATTCTGACTATTTCCGCAGTTATCCCGGAACTATCTCGCTGTCCCAGGAAACGGTTATCCGTCTGATTGACGATATTTTCCGAAGTCTTCTGGAGCACGGCATCACAAAAATTGTCGTCTTTAACGGTCACGCCGGCAACGGTCCGGCTGTAGACCAGGTCGCCCGGAAAATCAACCGGGAAAACCGGATCATGATCGTCTCTGTCGACCTCTGGCAGGGGATCGATCCGAAAGCTAAAAAAGCCATCTACGGAGAAAAGGATCCTTCCGGCCACGGCGGAGAGCCGCTTACGTCCCTGATGCACTATCTGTATCCGGAAGATATGAGGACGGACCTTCTTCCCGAGTGGAAAGAAGAAACCACCTGGCGGAACTTCGAGATCAAAAACTTCAAGCAGGTCCACGTCGGAGATGCCGCCGCCAATGTGTTTTTTAACATGGAGGATGTTTCCAAAGAAGGCATCGCCGGGGATCCTACCGGTGCTTCTCCGGAACGTGGAAAACAAATTATGGACCATCTGACGTCCTTCGGCAGCGAGCTCGTCGAGAAAGTGGCCGCCTCGGATATGACACTCGGCGGCCGGTAACCTGAAGCAGCCCCTTTTTCCATAGAATGCATCCTGAATGCCACGACAACCTATTTGACGATTGATATTTAAAGGAGGAACCACCTATGAAAAAAAGTAAACTGACAGCACTGACGGGTATTGCCATTCTGGGGCTCACTGCCTGCGGAATCGAACAGGACAATGCCGGGAACAACACGGAGGAAGCAGACAACAATACAGAGGCGACGAACACCGAAGAAGCAGACAACAACGAAAACGACCGCAGCGGCAGCCTCGAAGATATCGGGGAGAGCTTTGAAGTCTCCTACAGCACGTGGGCCAACGAAGGTGAACCGGCGTACGAAGGTATGGTGCGCTTTAAAGAAATCATTGAAGACGAAACAGGCGGCAACGTCACCATTGAGATTTACCCGGGCAACCAGCTCGGCGCCACGCTGGAACAGATGGAGCAGGTAAGCGTCGGATCGATTGAAATGATGTCGAGCGGGGATCCGGGAATCGATGAAATCGAATACCTCTCCCTTCCTTACTTGATGGATTCCAACGAGCACTGGAACGCCGTGCTTGAATCCGATATCGGCGAAGAATTCAACGAAAAGCTCGTTGAGGAGCAGGGGCTCCGCACGATCGGTCTCCTGCCGAGGGGACCGAGGGTAATTTCTTCCAACATTAATATCGAAACACCGGAGGATATGGAAGGCATGGCGATCCGTGCCCCGGCGGTCGATTACTACGTACAGACGTTTGAAGCGCTCGGTGCCAGTCCGAACCCGATGGACTTCGGCGAAGTGTATAACGGCCTGCAGACCGGTATTATTGAAGGACAGGAAAACCCGCTCGAAACGATTTATTCGGCAGGTTTTCATGAAGTACAGGACTACGTCATCAATTCCGATCACATGTTTAAACCAGCTTTCGTCACGATCAATGAAGACTTTTTCCAGGGCATGCCGGAAGAATACCAGGATCTCTTTATCCGTGCTGCGGAAGAAGGAGAAGAAGTGACGGATGAGCTGCTCGCGGAAGAAGAAGCAGATATGATCGAAGAGATGGAGGAAAGCGGCGTCACGTTTGTCGATCCGGATATCGAAGCCTTTGAAGAAGCTACCCAGGAAGTCCGGGACGACCTCGGTACCGAAGTATGGGGCGAAGAAACCTACAATGAAATCGTGGAAATCGGCAGCTCCGACCTGGATTAATTTCCGATTCCCCCCAAAGAACCTGTTACCCTTTATCAAGCAACCCCACTATCTAACAGAAAAGCTGTCTCTTCCGGCAGCTTTTCTGTTTTCTCTGGAGGACAACCATGGATATTCAACATATGACAGAAGAAATCAAAGAGGAAATGATCGCGATCCGGCGGCACCTCCACAAACATCCGGAGCTTAGCATGCAGGAGTTTCAGACGACGGATCTGATTATGAAGACGCTCGCGGAGACAGACATTGAACTCCGGAAAATGGAAGGCGGCACAGGGGTCGTCGGCGTGTTACGGGGAAGCGGAGACGGACCGACACTCGGTCTCCGGGCAGATATCGATGCCCTGCCGATCATCGAAAAATCCGGGCTCGATTTCACCTCGGAAATCGATGGAAGAATGCACGCATGCGGCCACGACATTCATACGTCGATTATGCTCGGCGCAGCCCTCGTTTTAAACCGGTGCAGAGAACAGCTGAACGGGACGATAAAATTCATTTTCCAGCCGGCCGAAGAAACGATGCAGGGAGCGCTGTCTGTGATCAAACAAGGAATTTTAACGGAAGAACCGGCGGTTGATAAAATTGTCTGCCTGCATACGTGGCCGCTGATTGAATCCGGCACTGTCGGCGTCCGCTACGGTCCGATCATGGCTGCGGCTGATACGTTTGTTATTACCGTGGACGGAAGCGGAGGGCACGCGGCACATCCGCATAAAGGCATCGACCCGATCCCTGCGGCAGCGCAGATCATTACGAACCTGCAGACGATTGTGTCGCGTCGCCTCTCCCCACTGGAATCAGCTGTGTTAACGATCGGCCGGATCAACGGCGGCAATGCCGACAACATCATGGCTAAAAACGTCACAATTTCCGGCACTGTCCGCTCGCTCGATCCCGAACTGCATCAGCGGATCCGGGATGATATCCGCGAAATCAGCGAGTTCACTGCCAAAGCATCCAAAACTACCGCCGAGGTCCACTTTAATCCGGGATGTCCCGCGGTGATCAACAACACTGAATTAGTCGATACCTTCACAGAAGCCGTGAAGGAAACGATGGGCGAGGACAGCTTTGTTTACCTCGAAGAGCCTTCTCTCGGCGGCGAGGACTTTGCTTTTTACCTCGAGGAAGTCGAAGGCATGCTGTTCCGGGTCGGTACGCAGGTACCCGGCAAGGAAGCAACGACCCGCTCCCTGCATAACCCGGGCATCATTTTTGACGAAAAAGCGATCCCGACCGGGATTCAGGCGATGAGCAGTCTGGCGCTGAAGTATTTGAGCTGAAAAAGGCAGAAAGCCGGATGATTCTCAACGGAGAATCATCCGGCTTTTGCGTCCATCCTTGAACCAGACGCCCGCCAGCTCACAGTTACAGCATTTCTGCTTTTTTCCGGTGTATCAAGCTCTTTCAATAAAATAACACTCCATATTAGAAGCAGTTTAAATCCAGACTCCTATGATGGATGCAGGCACGTGCAAAGTTCACGCAAAGGTCTGGCCTGTTCATCATATTCAACGAAAAAGATCCGCTGCTGAATGACTGCTGTAAACATGATTGACCCATTTACACCCGTATTCCTTGACCCTGTCTTTCAATCATCTAGAATCAGTAATAGATCACAACTAAACGTCAGGAGCGTGAAGCACATGACAAAAACGTTTAATATCGCAAGCATTCCGGGAGATGGGATCGGGCCGGAGGTTACGGCGGAAGGGTTTAAAATATTGAAGACGATCGAGCGGCTGGACAGCTCGCTGAAGTTTGAATCGAAGGAATTTCCGTGGGGGTGTGAATATTACCACCACTACGGGAAAATGATGGATGACGACGGGATTGAGCAGCTGAAATCGTTCGATGCGGTGTACCTCGGGGCGGTCGGCTATCCGGGGGTGCCGGATCATATTTCGCTGTGGGATCTGCTGTTGAAAATACGTAAATCGTTCGACCAGTACGTGAATATCCGCCCGATTAAGCTGTTGGAAGGAGTCACTTCCCCACT
>REBZ01000216.1 GCA_007692495.1 Alkalicoccus sp. | reverse complement strand
AATAAAACGCGTACAAACACCTGACTCTCTCGAAAAAACGTTCGTGGACATATTTTTAACGAAAAGGCAATACGTCTCCCCCGGGGCGTGCTGCCTTTCTTTTATGCTTTATAGGAAACGGTCTTTCCCGCGTGTTTCTGTTTTTCGTTTACAGGCAGCGGGGTGTGAAACAGAGAACCCTTTACACTAAACTGATAAACCCCCTGTTGTATATCAGCGGGAGACTGTATCTGCAGTAAACTGGAAAAAATCCCTTTTCTGCCTAAAAAAGTGACATTTTTCACAAAAAGTTCATATTTAATTTTTTCTAAATATAACAGACATTTTTCACAATCTTATGTATAATAGGGGGCGTGAAAGAGGGAGAAAAAAGCCGGAATACGCCCGGGCAGGAAAAATGCTCCAGGCATGAAAATGACTGCTGTACAGCCTTTGTTTCCGTTTTCATCGTATTGACACGGCTATAGTCGTGTTGTACGATTACAGAGGATATCGGGTGCAGGGCCTGAATGGAAGTAAGGAGTCATACGATATGCCAAAAAAGCCAGAGCAGTCACCTTACCGGCCAGTAATGAAAGCTTTTGCGCTGATGACGACAATTTCTTCCTATATTATAGGGGCGATTTTGTTCGGTGTTTTTGGAGGCAGATGGCTGGATCAGTATTTCGGAACTGACGGAGCCGTACTCGTGATCACACTGCTTGCAGCACTCATTGCAGCAATGTACGGAATTTACACCGCGGTGAAGAAGTTTACGGAGGAAGAGGAATGACATCAATGGAGGCACTGGCCAGGAGATATTCCATCTACATGGGCATCATAATTGTATTACTGCTTCTCGTGGCACTTATTACCTCGATGTCGACCTTTTTTGTGGGAATGGCTTTTGGGACCGCTTTCGGACTCATAAACTTTGTAACTACATATTTTCAGGTGAAGCGAATTATGACGTCCTTTACGACAAGGAAATACCGTTTTTCCATCGGGACACTCGGTCGTCTTCTTATCGTTCTGGTTGCACTGTTTATCGCTCAGGCTTTTCCCCAGTATTTCGATATGACTGGTGTGATTGCAGGTCTTGCAGTCATGTACGTCATCCTTCTGATTGATCCCATTTTCCAAATCAAGCATTTGCAGTAGCGCAGCTTTTCCCAGAACTGGAACTGTCTGTAATGCATCAAAGAGAGGTGAATTTACGATTGGATACTCAATTTTTAACGGTCGATTTATTCGGTATTCCGTGGATGACGGTCAATATTCCCAACCTCATTCTGATTACGGTTGCCATGGCCATTGTTTTCTTCGTCTGCTTCTTTATGGCAAGAAAAATTGAGATGTACCCGACCGGCGCACAGAACGCCCTCGAGTATTTAACTCAGTTTATTAAAAACGTCATCAGCAGTACGATGCCCTGGGATAAGGGGCAGAATTTCTTTATGTTGGGAATTACTCTGATTCTCTACATATTCGTCGCAAATATGATGGGGGTGCCGTTCGAGCTGGCAACGGCCGGAGATCACTATGTATGGTGGAACTCCCCGACTTCCAACGCAGTACTGACATTGTCTCTGGCATTGTTTATTATACTGCTCACTCATTTCTACGGCATTAAGATGAAAGGGTTTAAAGAATACGGGAAAGATTATTTCCGCCCCGTGGGATTTCTTGCCCCATTCAAACTCATTGAAGAGTTTTCCAACACGCTTACACTTGGTATGCGGCTCTTCGCCAACATCTACGCAAAGGAAGTTATTCTTCTGATGCTCGTTGGACTTGGTACTTCAAGTTTATTCTGGGTGTTTGGCGCATTTTTACCGCTCGTTGTATTCCAGGCATTCAGTGTCTTTATCGGGACGCTGCAGGCTTTCATTTTCTGTATGCTGACAATGGTTTACATGGCACACAAGGTTAACGAAGAACACTAGGATTTGTGAATAATAGCTCTTTTTGGAGCGTATTCTTAATACATTTTAGAAATAAGATACTTTGAAGGAGGATTTTCAGCATGGATGTAGGTTTAATTGGTATTGGTATCGGTTTGGCAGCAGGTTTAGCAGCAATTGGCGGGGGTATCGGGGTAGCACTTGTTATCGCGAACACACTTCAGGGTGTTACACGTCAGCCTGAACTCCGCAGCTCTTTACAGACAATCATGTTCATTGGTGTACCACTAGTAGAGGCCCTTCCGATTTTCGCAATCGTTCTTTCCTTTCTACTGCTTGGTCAAATGTAACTACCACAATTTCAATGGCGGAGTTCGTGTTTATACATACTTCGCCATTCCTTATGTACGAAAGTGTATCCGGAGCATTCCGGATACGCTTTCCTTAACAGTAGTTCTGCACAAAGGAGGCGACCCTGTTGTTTGATATTACAGAAATTGAATGGATCAATGCGCTTTACCAGATAGCAGCATTTTTCGTTCTTTTATTAATTTTAAAGAAATATGCGTTCGGTCCTGTCATGAACATGATGGAAAAGCGCGAACGTCATATTGCAGATCAGATTTCTTCAGCGGAAAAAAACCGCGAAGAAGCAGAAGCATATCTTACTGAACAGCGTGAAGCGATTCAGGAAGCACGTATGGAAGCTAAGGACATTGTTGAAAACTCGAAAAAGTCGAGTGAACAGCAGGCGGCGGACATCGTCAAAAGCGCCCGCGACGAAGCGGAGCGTCTGAAAGAAAACGCGAAACAGGAAATCAACACCGAAAAAGCACAGGCTATCTCCGCGCTTCGTGAGCAAGTTTCCACCCTTTCCGTACTTGTGGCAGCAAAAGTAATCGAAAAAGAGCTGGACGAGCAGGAGCAGGAAAAGCTCATTCAGGAGACGCTTAGAGAAGTTGGCGAGGAAGTATGAGAAAGCATCCAATAGGTTTTCGTTACGCAAAAGCGCTGTTTGATACAGCGAAGGAGCAGGGAACGTTAGACCAGACGCTTGAAGATCTAGGCACTGTGACACAGGTGATGGCAAGGACGAACCTTCTTGACGAAGTGTTCCGGCACCCGCGTATGACGGGAAGCCGCAAAAAGGAAATTGTCAAAAATGCATTTGCATCCAGCGTCGGCAGGCCGGTTCTGAACCTGCTGCAGCTTCTCATCGATAATAAGCGGGAGTATTTGTTTGCTGTTATTGCAGACAACTACAAGGCGCTTACATACGAAGAGAAGGGCATTGCCGAAGCAGTTGTTTCTTCAGCCAAAGAACTTTCCGAGGCAGAAAAAGAAGCAGTTGCAGATGTGTTTTCAAGACGCGCAGGCAAAACGACGCTGTATATTAATAATGTAGTGGATAAAGACCTTATTGGCGGACTGAGAGTCCGTATTGGAGATACTGTGTATGATAGTACTGTCGCGAATCAACTCAAGCGCATTCATGAACGCATGATTGCCGGGAACAGTAGATAGGGGTGAACGATATGAGCATCAGAGCCGATGAAATCAGCTCGCTTTTAAAGCAGCAAATCGAAGGCTATGAAACGGAAATGGAAGTAAATGATGTCGGTACCGTCATCCGCATCGGGGACGGAATCGCCGTAGCTCACGGCCTGGAAAACGTTATGGCCGGGGAGCTTCTCGAATTCGCAAATGGTGTCATGGGTATGGCACAGAACCTGGAAGAAAACAGTGTAGGTATTATTATTCTTGGTCCTTTCACAGAAATTCGTGAAGGCGACGAAGTAAAACGTACAGGCCGCATCATGGAGGTACCGGTAGGGGAAGAACTCCTCGGCCGTGTTGTTAACCCTCTTGGCCAGCCGCTGGACGGTAAAGGTGCAGTCGGCACAACGAAAACACGTCCAATCGAGAGCGGAGCTCCTGGTGTTATGGATCGTAAATCCGTACACGAGCCGCTTCAGACAGGCGTTAAAGCAATCGACGCGCTGATCCCGATCGGCCGTGGACAGCGTGAGCTGATCATCGGAGACCGTCAGACAGGTAAGACAGCGATTGCGATGGATACAATCATTAACCAGAAAGACGAGGACATGATCTGTATTTACGTGGCAATCGGTCAGAAAGAATCCACAGTAGCAGGCGTTGTAGAAACGCTCCGCCAGCACGGTGCACTTGATTACACAATCGTTGTAACAGCCAGTGCTTCCCAGCCGGCACCGCTTCTTTACCTCGCACCATATGCAGGGGTATCGATGGGTGAGGAGTTCATGTACAACGGCAAGCACGTGCTCGTTATTTATGACGACCTCACGAAGCAGGCATCTGCCTACCGTGAACTTTCCCTCCTTCTTCGCCGTCCTCCGGGCCGTGAAGCTTTCCCAGGGGACGTTTTCTATCTTCACTCGCGCCTTCTTGAGCGTGCAGCGAAGCTTAGTGACGACAAAGGGGCCGGTTCACTGACAGCTCTTCCTTTCATTGAAACCCAGGCAGGGGATATTGGAGCCTACATTCCAACAAACGTTATCTCGATCACCGACGGACAGATCTTCCTTCAGTCCAACCTTTTCTTCTCCGGCGTACGTCCGGCAGTGGATGCAGGTCTATCGGTATCGCGTGTTGGTGGTTCCGCCCAGATTAAAGCCATGAAAAAAGTAGCAGGTACGCTCCGTCTGGACCTCGCGTCCTACCGGGAGCTTGAAGCCTTCGCCCAGTTCGGTTCCGACCTTGACGCGTCGACAAAAGCCAAGCTTGACCGCGGCTCGCGTACGGTGGAAGTACTGAAGCAGGGTCTTAACCAGCCGCTTCCTGTTCAAAAGCAGGTCTTCATCCTTTACGCTCTGACAAGAGGTTTCCTCGATGACGTCAAAGTAGAAGATGTACGCCGCTTTGAATCAGAACTTTACACATTCCTAGATCACAATAAATCAGAACTTCTTTCCAGCATCAAACAGTCCGGCAAGCTCGCAGACGAAGAGGACATGAACGGTGCGATCGAAGAATTCAAAAAGACTTTCCAGTCCAGCTAAGAACTTAAGACACAGGCAGGGGGCAGAGGCTCCCTGCTTTCGGAGCAAAGGTGGTGAAGAACGTGGCGTCTCTTAAAGAGATTAAAACGCGGATTGGTTCCACGAAGAAAACGAAGCAGATTACCAAAGCGATGGAAATGGTATCAGCTGCGAAGCTGAACCGTGCCCAGGGAAGAGCAGAAGCTTTTCAGCCCTATACGCAGAAAATCCGTGAAGTAGTAACGAGCATCGCCCAGGGAACGGAGGACGTGTCCCATCCCATGCTTCAGGAACGCGAAGAGATCAAGCGGACGGGCTATATCGTTATAACGTCCGACCGTGGTCTCTGCGGAGCCTACAACAGCGGGCTTCTCCGTGAAACCCACCGATTGATCCAGGAGCGGCATAATTCCGAGGATGAATACGGAATTGTCGTACTCGGTAAAGTCGGACGGGATTTTTTCAAGAAGCGCGGAATGCCTGTTATGCAGGAAATTGTCGGCCTGAACGATCACCCGGAATACAGCGATATTAAAAATATTGCGGAAACGACCGTTCAGATGTTTGCCGATGAAGTGTTTGACGAAGTATACCTTCACTACAACCACTTTATCAGCGCCATCAGCCAGCAGGTGACAGAAGCAAAAATTCTGCCGCTCACCGGGCTTGCCGAGGAAGCGCAGGAAGCGGATCAGAAGACGGAAGGCCGTCTCGACTATTTGTACGAGCCGGATCCGGCGACGATTCTCGAGCAGCTTCTTCCTCATTATGCAGAAACCTTGATCTACGGTTCCCTGCTTGACGCAAAAGCCAGTGAATTTGGAGCACGGATGTCTGCGATGCGTTCTGCAACAGATAACGCAGACAACCGCATAGAAGAACTGACACTCAGCTATAACCGTGCCCGCCAGGCAGCGATCACCCAGGAAATCAACGAAATCGTCGGCGGTGCCGCAGCACAAAGCTAGTAAGCAATGCCAGAGGAGGAAAGACGATGAACATAGGACGTATCACACAGGTTACTGGTCCGGTCGTAGACGTTCAGTTCGAACGCGGCCAGCTCCCTGAGATCTATAACGCCATTACAGTGACCAAAAAGGCCCAGCGCGAAGGGGAAGTAGACGTAGAAACGACCCTGGAAGTAGCAATCCACCTCGGTGACGACACCGTCCGGACAGTTGCGATGTCATCTACCGACGGCCTCGTCCGCGGTACAGAAGCAGTAGATGCAGGCCAGCCGATTTCCGTACCGGTAGGGGACGCAACGCTCGGCCGCGTATTCAACGTGCTGGGTGAAAACATTGACCTCGACGAAGAAATCGCAGCCGACGTGCAGCGTGACCCGATTCACCGCGAAGCACCACCATACGACCAGCTGCAGACAGAAACAGAGATCCTGGAAACAGGAATCAAAGTAGTTGACCTGCTTGCCCCGTATGTAAAAGGTGGTAAAATCGGTCTCTTCGGCGGCGCCGGAGTAGGTAAAACCGTTCTTATCCAGGAACTGATCAACAACATCGCCCAGGAGCACGGCGGTATTTCCGTATTCGCCGGCGTAGGGGAGCGTACCCGGGAAGGGAACGACCTCTACTTTGAGATGAAAGACTCCGGGGTAATCACAAAAACAGCCATGGTATTCGGTCAGATGAACGAGCCGCCTGGTGCGCGTATGCGCGTGGCGCTTACCGGTCTGACTATGGCAGAACACTTCCGTGACGAAAAAGGCGCAGACGTACTGCTCTTTATCGATAATATCTTCCGTTTCACACAGGCAGGTATGGAAGTATCCGCCCTCCTCGGACGTATGCCGTCCGCGGTAGGTTACCAGCCGACACTCTCCACGGAGATGGGTCAGCTGCAGGAGCGTATCACATCCACGAAGAAAGGTTCCGTAACGTCCATCCAGGCGATCTACGTACCGGCCGATGACTACACCGACCCGGCACCGGCGACAACATTCGCCCACCTGGACGCGACAACGAACCTTGAGCGTAAGCTTTCCGAGATGGGTATTTACCCGGCGGTGGACCCGCTCGCTTCGACATCCCGCGCGCTTTCTCCGGAAATCGTAGGCGAAGAGCACTACGAAGTTGCACGGGAAGTACAGGTAACACTTCAGAAATACAGAGAGCTTCAGGATATCATCGCGATTCTCGGTATGGACGAGCTGTCCGAAGAAGACAAGCTCACTGTAAGCCGTGCGCGCCGTATCCAGTTCTTCCTCTCCCAGAACTTCCACGTAGCCGAGCAGTTTACGGGCCAGAAAGGCTCCTACGTACCGGTTAAGGAAACAATTCAGGGCTTCCGTCAGATTCTTGACGGAGAGCACGACGATGTACCGGAAGATGCCTTCCGTCTCGTTGGACGTATTGAAGAAGTAACGGCCAAAGCCGAGCAGATGTCCTAATAACCAGCAGAAGCTGGACAAGATTAAAAAGCGGGTGCAACGCCCGCTTTTCATAAAGAAACAAAAAGTGATCCTTCTTCCGCACATGCGGAAGGACGCATCCTTTCGATAAGGAGGGTGACCGGTGAAGACGATGCAAACATATGTCGTCACACCTGACGGCACCGTTTTCGAAGGGCAGTCCCATATGGTCAGTGTTAAAACGATTTCCGGTGAACTCGGGATCCTCCCGGGCCACCTGCCTCTCGTCGCACCGCTTGCCATTGGCGCTATTCGAATTAAGCAGGAAAATCAGCTGCATCTCATTGCCTTAAGCGGCGGCTTCATGGAAGTGCGTCAAAATGAGGTAAACATACTCGCTGAATCCGCCGAACTGCCGTCAGATATCGACATTACACGAGCGCGCGCCGCCAAAGAGCGTGCCGAGCGCCGTTTAGAGCAGGCAAAACAGGAAAACATAGACTTCCACCGCGCAGAACTCGCCCTGAA
>REBZ01000093.1 GCA_007692495.1 Alkalicoccus sp. | reverse complement strand
TCCGGGAGGATCTTCCCGCTTTCTTTTTCCGCAGGCGTCTCTGCCCTGGCATCGGCTTTACAGAAGAAAGAACAGCGTTCACGAAAAGTAGAACGTATCTTTTTCTACGAAAAACGAAGCGGAAACCGGCCCGTGGAAGAAGGAGATTGGAAGATCCCACAGAGCGTAAGCAGGAGGAAGCTGAAAATCTCCTCCACGGCAGGCCGGTTGGAAGCGAAATGTGTCTCCAGCCGTCAGCGAACTTTAACATAGCTTACCAAAAAACACCAAAAAAAGCTGTCCCCGCGGGGACAGCTTTTTTGTTATTTTCCTGGAGGATTCTCTAAGTGTTTTTTTAAATCATCCTGGATTGTTTTGTCTGAAATTTTTACGTTCATTCTGTACGCCGTCCGTGAAATCATGAAACCTGCGAGCGGGGCTGTAAGGAAAACAAATAATATTCCAAGCAGGATCTTGCCGGCAAAAATACCCTGGACTGCTAAAAAGTATATAAATGTCCCGGTAAGAATTCCGATAACCCCGAGAGTGGCACTTTTTGTGGCAGAATGCAGCCTTCCGTAAACATCCGGAAACCTCAGAATGCCGAACGATCCGAGCAGACTCAGGCCGGATCCGAGAAGAAGGAAGATACTAATCAGAATTTCCACTATCAATGACAATCCCTCCTTCCAGGAATTTCGCGAAGGAAAGCGTGCTGATGAAGGCGAGAATAGCAATAATAAGCAGAGCTTCCGCATACAAAATGGTGTTCTGCATAATCATCAGCAGCCCAATGAAACCAATAAGGTTAATACCTATCGTATCCAGCGCCACGACACGGTCTGCCAAGGAAGGGCCTTTCACGAGACGTATCAGTAGAAAAAACAAGGAAAGAGACAGAAAAACTATTGAAATTTGAGTTACGATGGTCAGCAATTATTCTGTCACCTCCAAAATAGCTTTTTCAAAAGAGTCGTGAATTTCTCTCACTGCTGCTTCTTTATCAGGAACGTTAAGAGCGTGAATAAAAAGTGTCTGTCCGTCCTCGGAGAAGTCCATCGTCAAAGTTCCCGGAGTGAGAGAGATCAAATTAGCAAGCAGTGTTTTCTCCCAGTCGGATTTAAGGACAGTGGGAACCGCAATAATACCTGGCTCAATATCAAGCTTAGGTTTGACAATAACTTTGATTACATCAATATTAGCCAGAATGAGCTTGTAAATGAACAGGAAAATTAATTTAAAAAGCGCAATGACTTTTTTGAAGTAAAAATCGTAACGGAGAAACCGTCTTAGAAAAAACAGCATCCCGAGGCCAACGATGTAACCGAACATAAACTGTACGACGCTGAACTCATTCTGAAGGAACATCCATATAAACGCAATGACTATGTTTACAAGTATTTGAAACTGCATAGTTTATTCCTCCAATACCGCATCGATATAAATCGAAGGGTCTATAATCTGATCAGCTACTACTTCAGAAAAAGAAAAGATCGGTTCTGCTGCAAAACCAAGTATGATAGTCAGGGCAACCAGAGGCATAATCGGAAGAAGCAGCGGCTTCATTTTAATATGCTCATAATCACTTTTCTTCAAAGATGGTGTTCCCCAGAAAACGTAGATGAAGATCTTCATCATAGAGAAGAGTGTCAGCAGACCAACAATTAATGCAACTACGACAATGATATAGCTTTCCTGTTCAATACCCGAAAGAATAAGCGGAAACTTACTGAAAAATCCGCTGAGCGGTGGAATTCCTGCAAGAGAAATAGCAGTAATAAAGAACGTCCACGCCAGAACTGGATGTGTTTTCAGCAGCCCGCTCATCTTTTTTAAATCTGTTGTGCCGGTAATTTTCTGTGTTGCGCCGGCGAATAAAAAGAGGGCGGATTTAACGATGATATGGTGGGCAATATAATAGATCGCCCCGGCAAGTGCCAATGGAGTAAAAAGCCCGAGCCCCATCACCATGTAGCCTACCTGGCTGATAATGTGATAGGAAAGAATTCGTTTGAAATCGAACTGGGAAACCGCTCCAAGTACTCCAAAAAACATAGTGAACCCGGCAAGAGCAAGAATAACTGTATGCGTAAAGCCGGTGTCATGGACGAATATAAGTGTAAACGTCCGGATAATCGCATAAATCCCTACCTTTGTCAGAAGTCCGCCAAACAGTGCAGCAATTGCTGCCGGAGGGCCGTAGTAGGATTTCGGAAGCCAGAAGTAAAGCGGGAACAAGGCTCCTTTCATTCCGAATACGATAAGAAGCAGTATAGCAGCTGTATTCAGCACTCCCGCCTGCTCCAGTTCGGCTACCTGTACGGCGATATGGGCCATATTCAGTGTTCCTGTCAATCCGTAGATTAACGCAAGAGCCACGAGAAACAGTATAGATGCGAACATGTTAATAACTACATACTTATAAGATTCTCTGAGCTGATACTTAGTTCCTCCCATAACGATCAAAATGAAAGAAGAAATAAGCATTACTTCAAAGAACACGAAAAGGTTAAAGAGGTCTCCCGTTAAAAAGGAGCCGTTAACACCTGTCAATAGAAAGAAGTAAAAGGGATAGAAGAAATACTTTTCTCTTTCTTTGGACAGTGTCTGATAGGCAAAAAATAAACACGCTACTCCAACAATGCTGCTCAAAACGACCATCAGGACAGAAAACAGGTCCGCCACCAGCACGATTCCGAAGGGTGCGGGCCAGTTTCCGAGAGCGATGGTCTGTATGCCTTCCTGATAAACTAAATAAAGAAGGAAGACTGCACTGAACAGCAGGAGAAAAACTACGATTCCGCTGGAAATCCGCTGGAGCCGCGGGTAATGGCGGAAAAGAATAAGCAGCGTTCCAGCTATAAACGGTATAAGAACTGGAAGCAGTACAATATTATTCATCAGCATTACCTCTCAATTCTTCTAAGTCGTCAGTTTGATGTACTTTATACGTTCGATAGGATAAAACAAGCAGAAACGCTGTAATACCGAAGCTGATAACAATAGCTGTTAGAATCACAGCCTGTGGGAGCGGATCTGCGTAGGAAGCGGCTTCCTCTGTCAGTAGAGGAGGCGCCCCTTGCTGCAGCCCTGATAAAGTCAGTATGAGGAGGTGTGCTCCATGAGCAAGCATAACTATACCAAACACTACACGCAGAATGCTCCGTGTCATCAGCAGGTAGACACCAACAGCTATAATAACGCCAGATGTTACAATCATTAAAATTTCCATTATGAAACATCCTCTGCAATAGTTAGAATAATCAACAGCGTAATGGCAATTACCACCAGATAGATACCCAGGTCAAACGGGAGAGCCGTTGTGAGCTCCACTTCACCGATAAAAGGGATCTGATAATAATCAAAATACTGAGTAAGGAAAGCATCACCAAAAATCATACTGTTGAGGCCGGTCAGAATAGCTATCAGCAGACCGAGGCCGATTACAAATGTGTAATCAAAAGGCAGCACCTTTTTAATCGTAGCCAAATCAAATGATACATAGAGCAGAATAAGGGCGCCGGCCATCATAAGGCCGCCGATAAACCCTCCTCCCGGGGCATTATGCCCCGCAAAGAAAAGGTAGACAGAGAAGGAGATTACAATAAACGAAACGATTCTCGTTATTGTATGGAGCATTAAAAAGTTCGTTCTCATACGTCTTCATCCCCCTTCATTCTGTGTTTAACGAGTGTTACTACACCTAAAGCAGCAATTCCAAGAACGAGTACTTCGAGCAGTGTATCGAGTCCCCGGAAATCAACAAGGATTACGTTAACCATGTTTTTACCGCCTGCAAGAGTATAAGAGTTCTCAATGAAAAAGTCTGAAATTGGTGTGATATCGGAAGCAGTCCGCATCGCATGAACAGACAGTCCGGCGAGAATTACGAAAATTCCTACAGAAGCAGCCACTATGGCATTAACTGCATGTGACCAGCCTTTTACGCTTTCTTTTTTAATTTCCGGCAGGTGACGGTATACCAGAAGGAAAAGAACGACTACGACTGTTTCTACAAGCAGCTGCGTAAGTGCAAGGTCTGGTGCCCGGAAAATAACGAAAAGAAGGGCAATGATAAAACCAACAACACCGATCAGCACAATATTTGTTATGCGGTGGGTTACGAACGGCAGCGCGAGTGTAGAAATCAACAGTACCGCTGTAATGATATACATATAAACCGGTACCGGCGTCTGTGCTCCTATATCCACTGCAAACGAATCGTAGCGGAAGAATGTCCAAAGTCCGAGAGCACTGATGAAGACGGACATGTATACCATATAGTCTCTAAGACGTCCTGTCATCTGTGCCCGTGTAACAATCTGGGAGCCTGTAACGAGATTATCGAGCATGGAATCATAGACGGCATTAAGCGGATCACGTTCCCGGTTGAAAAAGAATGTCTGCTGCCATTTTTTCAAGTTGAGCGTAATTGCAGCCCCGGCAAACACCACACCAATCGTCATCATAATTTCTGCGTTAATGCCGTGCCAGTGATAAATGTTAACGTAAAACTGTTCACCGCCGTTCAGAAGGCCCGGCAGTATAGACTGCATCGTAGGCTCAATAATTGTGTAAGCCAGCAGGTTCGGGAACATACCGAACAAAATGACAAGACCTCCTAAAATGATTGGGGAAACGAGCAGGCCGGCAGGTGCTTCATGCACGTGCTTTTCATAATTGTCAGGTTTGAACTTTCCGGTAAACGTGCGGACAAACATAATCATACAGTAAAGAAAAGTGAAAACACTGGCGGTCCAGGCGGCCACCGGAATGAAAAACCCGAGGGTCTCCAAATTGAGAATGTCCATACTTGCCACATTCAGAGAAGCGGTAAAGAACATCTCTTTACTCAGAAAGCCATTAAATGGAGGGAGACCGGCCATGGATGCAAGTCCAATCAGTGACACGGTAAATGTTACCGGCATGATTGTCATCAGACCTCCGAGTTTTCTTATGTCTCGTGTCCCTGTTTCGTGATCAATAATACCAACAACCATGAACAGGCTTCCTTTAAAGGTGGCATGGTTAATCAGATGAAAAACAGCGGCGAGGGCTGCTGTCGTATAAAGAGCCTCTGAACCGGCTGCTCCATAATGCATGGCAGCTGAACTCATACCGAGAAGGGACATAATCAGCCCCAGCTGACTTATTGTGGAAAAGGCAAGAAGCCCTTTTAAGTCAGTTTGTCTAACTGCTGATATGGATCCCCACAAAAGGGTCGTCAATCCGAAGATAACGAGAATCCAGAACCACTCTGTGAGCATTCCAAAGACCGGAGTCATTCTTGCTACGAGGTAAAGACCGGCCTTTACCATTGTAGCTGAATGGAGGTAGGCACTGACTGGAGTCGGTGCCTCCATGGCATCGGGAAGCCAGATGTGGAAAGGAAACTGGGCTGATTTTGTGAAAGCACCGACAAGGATCAGCAGCATCGCTGTAATAAAGAGCGGTTCTCCTGAAATTGTCCCGGCGGCGGCAATAATTTCCTGTATGCTGAAAGAGCCTGTAAGCACATAAAGAAAAGAGAAACCGGCCAGCATCGAAAATCCGCCTGTAACTGTGATCAGCATGGATTTAAGTGCGCCGTACCGGGATTTTTCCTTATGGAACCAGTAAGCAATAAGGAGGGAAGATGCCAGACTCGTTAATTCCCAGAACACATAAAGAACTATCAGATTATCCGATAGTACAACGCCGAGCATAGCCCCCATAAACATAAGAAGGTATACGTAGAAATTGTGGAGGGGCTCTC
Organism: Alkalicoccus sp.; assembly: GCA_007692495.1. Classification (GTDB taxonomy): domain Bacteria; phylum Bacillota; class Bacilli; order Bacillales; family Salisediminibacteriaceae; genus Alkalicoccus. Next base: position 62,607 of record REBZ01000093.1, on the reverse strand, counting down.
CATTTTTATTCGCAATATAATAGATAGAATAAAGAACTACGAGTGTACCAATTCCTGTGATCAGAAGGGAGAATAATAAACTCAGGCCATCCAGGTATACAGTAAAATCAATACCGAGAGAAGGCACCCACGGTACTGAATTCAGCACCGGGTTCATTGGATCTCCGCCGGCTGGTATGTATGTCAAAAGATAAAGGAACAGCACCAGCGGCAGCGGCAGAACAAACCACCCGGTATGTATTTTACGGAATTTAAAGTAAAATACCGGGATCAGAACCGCCATAATAAATGGAGCTAAAGCAACAAAATGTAAAGTCGACAACGGTTATAACCTCCTTAATAATTTATCTTGTTAGCCAGTGCATTCAGCGCTCTGCTTTACTTTCCCCGTTTACCCCCCCGGGAAAACAAGAAAGGAAGCATGCGCTTCCTTCCACAAAATTGACAAGGTATTATCCTTTAGTCAGACACAACGTAAATTATAATATAAAACGTAAAGCCTTGCATCCCCGGGGGCTGTATGTAAGGCGATTATTTATAAAACTAATATATATGTAGAAACGCAGAAAAAATTTTTCATAAAAATTTATGAAGTTCAAAAAGCAAGCAGAAAACAGACAATATTTTTAACAGATTTTGTTGTTTCGATTGAAATGATTGTTAAAATAAATGTATGATATTGTGATGAGCAGAAATGGAGGAAGCTTATGCTGAAAAATTTTATACCCGATCAATATGTTCAATCTGTATATAATATACAAATCGATGAATTGAAAGAACGGGGCATTAAAGGAATCATTACAGACCTTGATAATACGCTGGTCGAATGGGATAGAAAGGAAGCTACAGAAGAGCTGCTGCACTGGTTTGAAAGACTGCAGGAAGCTGGATTTGAAGTTGTGATTGTGTCTAATAACAACGAGAAAAGAGTACACACATTTGCTGCGCCGCATGGCCTGACATTTATTCATAGTGCCAAAAAGCCTTTCAGCAGAGCATTTAAATCTGCATGCAGACTGATGGGACTGCAGCGCCGCGAAGTGGTCGTTCTTGGAGATCAGCTCCTGACAGATATTCTGGGAGGCAACAGAGCGGGATTTCAAACAATTCTCGTTGTTCCAGTTGCTGAAACGGACGGGCTCGCTACGAAGTTTAACCGGGCGATCGAACGCCGGGTTTTCAGGGCAATGAAACGAAAGGGGTTAATTGAATGGGAGAAAAAATAATCTGTTCCGGATGCGGAGTGGAAATTCAGACAGAAAATGAAGGGGAGACGGGATACGCCCCTCCTTCGGCTCTGAAAAGAGATGTCGTAATATGCCAGAGGTGCTTCCGGCTGAAGCATTATAATGAAGTTCAGGATGTTTCTCTGACAGACAACGATTTTTTAAATATGCTGAATCAGCTGTCCGTGAAAAAAGCACTTATCGTTAAAGTTGTCGATTTATTTGATTTTGATGGCAGCTGGCTTGACGGTATGCACCGCTTTACAGGAGGGAACTCTGTGCTGCTCGTCGGGAATAAAATAGATCTTCTCCCGAAATCGGTCAAAAGAAATAAAGTGATTAACTGGATGCGTCGTCAGGCGAAGGAATATGGGCTTAAACCGGTGGACGTCATGCTGATGAGTGCAGAATCCGGAGAAGGCGTCATGGAAACGGCAAAAGCAATAGATGAGCTGCGAAACGGCGGGGATGCCTACGTAGTAGGCTGCACCAATGTCGGTAAATCCACGTTTATCAACAAGCTTCTCAAAGAGTTTGGTGCCGGGGAAGAAGAAATGATCACTACATCCAATATTCCAGGTACTACGCTGGATATGATAGATATTCCACTGGAAGATGGAAAAACGCTTTATGACACACCGGGGATAATCAATCATCATCAAATGGCACATCTTGTATCGAAAAAAGACCTTAAAGTCATCAGTCCACGTAAAGAAGTAAAGCCGATTATTTTTCAGCTGGAGGAAGCCCAGACACTTTTCTTTGGCGGACTGAGCCGAATGGATTTTAAGGAGGGGCAGAAGCAGTCCTTTATCGTATATATGTCGAATGAACTGCATATTCATAGAACGAAAATGGAAAAAGCGGAGGAGCTGTACGAAAAGCATGCCGGAGAGATGCTTTCTCCTCCAGGAATGGATGACATAAAAAGCTTCCCTGCGCTTCAAATGAAGGAGTGGAAAATTCCTCCTGGGAAAGTGGACATTGTTTTTTCCGGACTCGGGTGGGTCACTGTCAGCGGGGAAGGAAGTATTATTCGCACTCATGCACCGGAAGGTGTGCACGTAACGATGCGTGACTCAATTTTTTAGTGGAGGGATGTTAGGATGACACAGGTTTTTGGAGTAATAGGTAATCCGGTGGCTCACAGTCTTTCACCAATGATGCATACAGCAGCATACAGGGAAACGGGTATCAGCGCTGCCTACGTCCCGTTTCACGTAAAAAATGACGGGCTGGCCGATGCTGTGCGTGGTATCCGGGGGCTTGGGCTGGCTGGAATCAACGTAACAGTTCCTCATAAAATTACTGTTATGGAGTATCTCGATGAACTGGATGAAACCGCTGAACTGATAGGGGCCGTTAATACGATTGCTCATGACAGGAAAGAAAACAAACTGATTGGATATAATACAGATGGAGAAGGCTATCTGCGCTCTTTACGCCCCCGGATGAGAAAACCTCTGTCAGAAACGAGAGTACTTCTTCTTGGAGCTGGAGGTGCAGGAAGGGCCGTAGCAGTGACCCTTGCCCGGAAAGGCGTCAGACAGCTGACCATTGCCAATCGGACACTCTCTTCAGCAGAAGCTTTGGCAGAAGAATGCGGGGAAGGAGTACGAGCTCTTTCACTGGAAACCGCCCAGGCTTCATTGATGGAATTTGATATTGTTATTAATTCTACGTCTGTAGGTATGACACCCAACACAGGCCAGATGCCGATCTCTCTCGAAAAACTTTCAGGCAGAACCCTCGTCAGTGACTTGATCTATACACCGTGGAAAACGCGCTTTCTTCGGGAAGCTGATAAAAAGGGAGCTGAAACGATGAATGGAGCAGGGATGTTCGTGCACCAGGGAGCGATGGCCTTTGAGATCTGGACAGGGATTCAGGCACCTGTAAAGGTAATGGAAAGAATAGTTGTGGAAAAATTGAGAGAGGTGTAAATATGCTCAGTGGAAAACAAAAACGTTTTTTGAGAAAACAGGCCCATAATATAAAACCTATTCTTCAGGTAGGAAAAGGCGGAGTAAATGCGAACCTGATTAAACAGGCGGAAGATGCTCTGGAAGCACGGGAATTGATAAAAATAAGCATACTGCAGAATAACTCAGACGACAAAAATGCTACAGCAGAAGCGATTGCTTCAGGAACTGGTGCAGAGATTGTTCAGATCATCGGCAGTACTATTATTCTTTATAAGGAATCAAAAGAAAACAAAGAAATAGTACTTCCACGCTGAGGGAGTTTATATGTGATGAAAAAAATCGGCCTATTGGGAGGGACATTTGACCCTCCCCACACAGGACACCTTGTTATGGCGGAAGAAGCCCGGCTGGAAGGCGGACTGGATGAAGTATGGTGGGTGCCGAACAAAATCCCTCCCCACAAAGCCAGGACGGATACGACTGAAAAACAGAGGATCGACATGGTTAAGCACATGGTTCGATTATCTTCAAGTTTTCAGCTATGCTTGAAGGAGATGGAACGGGAAGGTCCTTCCTACACGACAGAAACGCTTCAGTCTCTTCTTGAATTATACCCTGGAGACAAATTCTACTTTATTATGGGCGGGGACAGTTACGAGAACTTCCATCTGTGGAATAATTATCAGAAACTGCAGCAGCTTGTTTCTTTCATAGTTATGAAAAGACCGGGAACAGCACGGGCACAGGTGGAGGAAAAAGATTTTAAAGAAATACTGTTTATGGATCAGGTGGAGCTGAACATTTCTTCGACAGCTCTGAGACATAGAGCCACGACGGGAATGTGGAACAAATTTCTTGTGACAGAAGATGTTAATGCCTATATAAAGGAGCATGACCTGTATGAATGAAACAGAAGCTTATGAAGCAGTCAGACACGCCCTGAAACCTGCACGGTATGAACATACCCGGCGTGTAGTGCAGACAGCGGAAGAACTCTGTCGTAAATATGGGGGGGATACCGAAAAAGTGCGTAAGGCAGCAATTCTCCATGACTATGCTAAATACAGGCCGGCGGAAGAAATGAGGAGAAAAGTGGAAGAGCATCCCGAAATTCCATCCCGGCTCAACGATTATGGAGATGAACTGCTGCATGCTTTTGTCGGGGCCTTTTTCGTGAAAGAGGAACTCGGCATCATGGATGAGGATATTCTACAAATGATAGCTGTGCATACAACTGGACGAAAGGACATGAGCCTGGAGGAGAAAATACTTTTTCTTGCAGATTATATTGAGCCCGGCAGAACGTTTTCAGGGGCAGAAAAGGCCCGTGAAGCGGCAGTATCCAGTCTCAATGAAGGGTGTTTGACGGCTCTCGCGCAGACGATAGAGTTTTTAGTGTCAAAGCGGACAGCGGTGTATCCGGATACATTTGAAGCTTATAATGATTTTATACAAAAAAGAAAGGATGCATGAATTAATGAAAAATAAAGATCTGCTGGATTTAACGGTACGTGCTGCCGACGAAAAGAATGCAAGGGATATAATTACACTGGAAATGGATCAGCTTTCTTCGATTGCCGATTTTTTTGTGATCTGTCACGGAAACTCTGAAACACAGGTTGAGGCAATCGCCAATGAAATTAAGCATAAAGCAGCTGAAGCCGGTGTCGAAATCAACCGCATGGAAGGACTGAAGGAAGCAAGATGGGTGCTTATCGATCTTGGGGATGTCATCGTCCACGTGTTCCATAAAGAAGATCGTGACTACTACCAGCTTGAAAAACTCTGGGGTGATGCCCCGGTGAGCAGTTCAGAGGAAGTTTTAAGGTAACCGTGGAAGGAGACCAGTTATGCGCCACTTTGCTTCACTATATGACGAGCTGATGGAGGAAATCCCTTACAGGAAATGGCTCGAATATACGAAAAAGAATGTCCCGGACGGAGCGGAAATAGTTGATACGGCCTGTGGTACCGGATCTTTTACGCTTCTGCTTGAAAAAGAAGGTTTTAAAGCCCACGGTGTGGATATTTCAGGAGAAATGCTTGCGGAAGCCGATCAGAAAGCCTGGGCGGAAGGAAGCGGAATTTCTTTTTATGAGCAGAACATGACAGAATTAAATGGATTTGAAAACATGGATGCGGTTACGCTGTTCTGTGACGGATTAAACTACCTTTCCTCCGGGGAGGAAGTTCAAAAAACCTTTCAGCAGGCAGCAGCCAGTTTAAAACAGGGGGGGGTCTTCCTGTTTGATGTACATTCTGTTCACAAAATGGAAAATGAATTTTTTGAGCAGCTTTACGGGGAAGACCGGGACAACCTCACGTACATGTGGTACTGTGAACCTGGTGAAGAACCAATGAGCGTACACCATATCCTTACTTTTTTTCTAAAAAAGGAAAATGGCAGCTATGAAAGGTATGATGAAGAACTGTACCAGAGGACCTTTGAGCCTTCCCGTTACAAAGAGTGGCTGGAATCAGCCGGTTTTTATAAAATTGAACTTTCAGGAGATTTCGGGAAAAAGAACCCTGGTCCCGAGGATGACCGTTACTTTTTTAAAGCTGTAAAAAAATAGTGGATATTTTTCCGTTTATTTCTTATAATATAGAAACACTCTTATAATTACCGCCTCATGCGGTACACCTTAACAGAACCTGATAACTACGTATCCACCCGCCGATGACAGGCCGGGTGGATTTTTTTATGTGCGGAAGCAATCTTTCCAGCAAGTGGCCGGCTGTTTACACTCATTAATTCAGTATAAATAAAATGTAAAAGAGGTGAAAAATGGAGAATTTGAAATTCTGGCTGAAAAGAGTAGACCGGAGTCTGCTGATAAAAGTTGCAGGAGGCGCTGCAGGACTGCTTCTGATAATTTTTTATACGCTGCATCATTCCGAAGCAGACAGCCCTCTCACTGAAACAGCGGCAGAAGGGCCTCAGGAGGACGAAGCGGTCTTAACGGAGCAGGGGGATATAAAAGTGGATATCAAAGGAGAGGTGGTACATCCCGGAGTATATAAAATGCAGGAGGGCCAGCGTGTGGAACAGGTTATAGAGGAGGCGGGGGGTCTCACAGAGGAAGCGGATATAGCAGGAGTGAATCTTGCTCAGCGTGCATTTGATGAAATGGTGATAAACGTTCCGGCGGTCAGTACTTCTGAAGAGCATGTGGAAGGCGGGGAGCCGGTCGGGACAGACGATACCAGACTGAACATGAACCTGGCGGAACAGGCGGAGTGGGAAACGCTTCCGGGAATAGGTCCGGCAAAAGCTGAAGCAATTATCAGCTACAGGGAGGAGTCCGGTCCGTTCCAGCAGGTGGATGATTTAATTAACGTACCCGGAATCGGGGAGAAAACACTCGAGACGTTGAGGGAGCATCTGGCGCCTTACTAAACCGTTTGCGTCTTATTGTTTCTTCCTTGTCAAAAACTTCAGAAACAATAAGTTGACGAAAGGATATATTTTTCCCTAAACTGATGAAAGACATCATAAGGGGGAGAACGATATGGAACGCATTTCCTGGAATCAGTATTTTATGGCTCAGAGTCATCTGCTTGCATTAAGAAGCACGTGTACAAGACTGATGGTCGGGGCGACGATAGTAAGAGAGAAACGGATTATTGCCGGAGGGTATAACGGCTCGATCTCCGGGGGCAGCCACTGCTCGGAGGATGGATGCTATGTTGTTGATAATCATTGTGTAAGGACGATCCATGCAGAAATTAATGCGATAATCCAATGTGCAAAGTTTGGTGTAGCATCGGAAGGAGCAGAAATTTACGTTACGCATTTTCCCTGCCTCAACTGCTGTAAAGCGATTATTCAGGCAGGAATTAAGAGAATGTATTATGCAGCGGACTATAAAAATCATCCGTTTGCTGAAAACTTATTTGAAGAAGCAGGTGTTGAAGTAGCTCAGGTGGAACTGGAAGAAATGATACTTGATACAAAAAACAAAGAAAAACTCGCCTTTACAGCAGAACTGCTCGGAAAACTCGAAGAAAAAGGGCTTTCGGAAGCGGAATTGCAGGACATGAGAAACAAAGCGAATTCACTTTTTACACAACCGATGTAAATAAGCAGAATTCAAAAGACATTTTCGCGGAACGGATATACGGCGCAGTGCTTTTTTAACAGGAGAGGAGCAGCGCCGTGTATCCGTTTTTTTATATTTTCATTTCTCTGCTCTGCGGGATGGCTGCTGCCTCCGGAACGAATATAGAATGGAGAATCGGTGCAGCAGCGGCCGCTCTGGCTGTTTTTTTACGGGTCCCCCGGAAAGCAGCGGTGGGTGCAGCGTTTCTGGTGGGAGTATTTTTCGCTCCCTCCTTTGATGAATCTTCAAGTGATCTCTCGGGAGAAGAAGAATACGTGGAAGGAACAGCCGGCAGTTCAGAGGTGTCCGGGGAAGGGTACCGTTTCACCCTCCGAACAGAAGAACAGGACCAGATTACTGTCTATACTGCTGAACGCCCCGGCGCAGGGGATAAGTGCCTTGTCTATGGAACGCTTATTAAACCGGAGGAAGCAAGAAGTCCTTTCCAGTTTGATTATAAAAATTATCTGCTGAGGCAAAATATATCCTGGCAGATTTTTGCCGATAAAGTGGAGTGTCCGGGAGAAAGGAGCTTAAGGACAGAATTTTTCGACAGACGTTTTGAGCAGCTTCACCGTGTAGGGGGGATGGGTCCGGGAGGTGCACTTGCAGCAGCCCTTGTTTTTGGAGAGCGGAGTTTTATAGAAGAGGAAAGAATCAATCAATATCAGCTGCTTGGTGTCATTCACCTTCTTGCAGTTTCCGGGCTGCACGTAGGCCTTATTACGGCAGGGGTCTGGCTTTTGCTGGTGAGAATCGGGATAACGAGGGAGACGGCAGCTGTCATTCTTTTTTTACTCATGCCTCTGTACATTGTTTATGCAGGCGCGGCACCATCAGTAATAAGGGCAGGTACCATGACAATGCTCGCCCTGATTTTTCTCTTAAGTAAAAAGAAGATACCTCTTCTTGAAATATATAGTGTGACAGGTATTTTATACGTATTAATGCAGCCTTCTGTTATTTACCATATAGGCTTTCAGCTTTCTTTTGTTACTTCGGCAGGGTTGATTTTATCTACGGGGATTTTGAAGGGACACGGTTTTTCATTAATGATGAAAGTAACATTTGCAGCCCAGCTCGTATCGCTGCCTCTTATCATTTATTATTTTTATTCCATATCACTTATGACGTTTGCTGCCAATGCCCTGTTTATTCCAGTTATTTCGTTTATTGTTCTGCCGCTTTCGTTTGCCGGCGTTTTTATTGAGCCTGGTTTTCCGTGGGGAGCAGAGTGGGTTTTTTCCCGGGTGGAAACGTGTATGTATATTCTTCATCAGTGGCTGGATATGTTGGAATTTTTCCCGGGCCACCTGATTACATCCGGAAAACCACTGCCTGTATTTATTATCATCTGGTACACTTTTATATTGATAGGATTTATCATCTGGGACAAAAGAAAAAAATGGGCTGCGGCTGCTCTTTTATCAGCTCTCATGCTTCTCGTACCCACGCTGCTTCCTGTTTTGGATAAACATGCCTACATTCACTTTCTTGATGTTGGTCAGGGGGATGCTTCTGTAATTGAACTGCCGGGGAGAGAAGCAGTATATATGATTGATACAGGCGGACTCGTGAAGTACACAGAAGAAGGAATGGAGTTATCCCGCAACGGGCCGGGAAAGCAGGTTGTTCTGCCGTTTTTGAGAGGAAGGGGGATCGATAAAATAGATGCTTTGATTATTTCCCACGGACACGCTGATCATATGGGTGAAATATGCTATCTGAGCAGCAGGATTTCCATTGGTCAGGTTATTTATCCGGTTTCCGAAACGGTACCGGAAATTGTAACGGAAGCTTTCGCCTGTCTCGAGGAGAATGACATACCACTGTATTTTGCCGGCAGAGGCGAAAGGTGGGAAACAGGAAACAGCCGATTCCACATTCTTCATCCGACCAATAGTGAAAACTGGAGTGAAAATGACCGGTCTATCGTTTTAAAAGCAGAGCTGGAAGAAGTCACTTTTTTATTTACGGGAGACATAGAAGAGGCGGCAGAAAAGGAACTCGGAAAGCATCCGGAGCTTTTAAAGACCGACGTGCTGAAAGTGGCACATCATGGAAGCAGAACCTCTTCAACTGAAACATTTCTGAACGCCTCGGCTCCGGACACAGCTGTGATTCAGGCGGGGGTGGATAACCGCTTCGGCCATCCCCATGAAGAGGTGGTGGAACGGCTGGAATCGAATGGAATTACAGTATATCAAACGAATCTCCACGGCACTGTAACGATGAAAGTAAAAGAGGGAGTATTGGAGACCCTGTCTTTTTTCCATGATAAGGAAGGCAGTTGAACCTTTTTACTTCTGAGAAGACGGAGTAAAAAAAAGGCTGCCCCGAAGCCGATAATAATCGATTCGGGGCAGCCTTTCTGCGTAAGCTCTTAAAAAAACAGGTCTACAATATGACCGATAGAGAAAATAATCATAAAGAAAACAAAGGAAACGACAAAGCCGATCCCACTATCAATCGCATCGTTGCGGTTCGACTGCACGTCTTTTTCGAACTCGTTCATACGTATCCCTCCTGTCATAAAAAGTATAAGCGAAAATTAAAGAAAAATCCATAGAGGAATATAAAAATGTAAAACAGCGTAAATTTTTTTGTGTGATGGAGTAAAAACAAGTGTGATAATATATAGAAAGCAAAACATGGAGGGAAATATATGTCCTATTTAGAACGGCTGAAAGAAGTGAAAAAAGGAGATATGGGTCCACTGTACCTGATGTATGGGACGGAAACCTATCTGATGGAGGATTTAATTCAAAGGCTGACAAACAGCGCCCTCTCCCCTGAAGAGCAGGAGATGAACCTGCTCCGCTTCGACATGACGGAGCAGCCTGTGGACCTTGCAGTGGAAGAGGCCTACACGTTTCCTTTCATGGGGGGAAGGAAAGTAGTTATCGTCAAGGATGCTTATTTTCTCACTGCTCAAAAAAGCAGGGAAAAAATGGACCACGACACAGCTAAGCTGGCTGCCTATACGGAAAATCTCCCTGAAGAAACAATAATGATTGTTTCAGCTCCTTATGAAAAACTGGATGAGCGGAAAAAATTAGTGAAACAGCTTCGTAAAAATGGCCGGATACTCGAAGCCAAGCCTCTTCAGAGCGGAGAACTGCGAAAATGGCTGGACGAAAAAGCTTTCGAACTGAAAGTTTCGATCGATGACCGTGCGAAGGAAAGACTGCTGACACTCGCCGGAGACAATCTGCTGATGCTGACTTCTGAAATGAACAAGCTGGCTGTGCATGCCGGAAGCAGCGGGGTCATTTATGAAGAAGCGGTAAATGAGCTCGTTACCCGGTCTCTCGAACAGGACATATTTGCACTGGTCGATTATGTAGTAAAAGCTGATGTAGCTTCATCGATGCGTATATACAGAGATTTAATAAAGCAAAAAGAAGCTCCCCTGAAAATTCTGGCGCTTATGGTGCGCCAGTTCCGCATACTTTATCAAGTTAAGCAGCTTGCGCAGCAGGGCTATGGCGAAAAGATGATTGCCTCACGCCTGAAGCTCCATCCTTTTGCTGTAAAACTTGCTGCAAAACAGTCCCGCAGTTTTCAGGCAGAAACGCTTCTGCAGCTGCTCGATGATCTTGCAGACCTGGACTACCGGATTAAAACAGGAAAAGTGAGCGAAGAGCTGGGAGTAGAAATGTTTCTGCTGGCAAGAAGCCGGGCAGTACAGAGACGGACGTAGAAAAGAAGCAGCGGCTGCTGCAGAGGGGATAGGAAGAAATTTTTTTCCATGAAAAATTCCCTTAATGAAGCCGTTTTCTTTGAAAAGGAAATGGCTTCCCTCCGTAATGGCGGAGAGGCCGGTGGGATGGAGCACGGTCAGACCAGAGCGCAGGCCAAACAGTAGAAGACCAGCCCCGTGCTCAGGCTTCCACCAAGAAAGGGAGCTTAAATACTGACTGGAATAAAGATTCTGCACCGATAACTTAATCAATAAGCTGAAAAAAGCTGTACAAAGGTGAATTATCACCTTTGTACAGCTTTTTCTGCTTTAAAGAAATTATGCAGTAATTTCGTTCAGACGCTTCTGCAGGCGCGACTTGCGTCGGTCTGCGGCATTACGCTGAAGTAGGCCTTTACCTACGGCCTTATCCAGCTTTTTAGTAGCGCTGACGAAAAGTTCCTGTGCTTTTTCAACTTCCTGTTCTTCAGCTTTTGCATAAAAGCCTTTCATTGTAGAACGAAGGTCGGATTTGAACGCATTATTACGTGCGCGGGCCAGTTCGTTAACGACGACACGCTTTTTAGCGGATTTAATGTTTGCCAACTGCTTCACCTCCTCTGATGCAACGTTACCGTTTCTCAATAATTGCAACAATAGAGATTTTATCAAATGCAAATTTAAAAAGCAATATAATTTTACTCAGGAGCCTGTGCAAACAATAATTGAACAAGAGCTTTTATTCTTGTTATAATAGAAAGCAGTGTTATTGCACGGAAGCAGGAAGTAGGAGTGATATGATTATGAAACCAGAAGATCGAATTAACAGGCGGGACAGAATAAGAAACTTTTCTATCATCGCCCACATTGACCACGGTAAATCCACATTGGCAGACCGTATTTTGGAAAAAACGAGTGCGCTTACCTCAAGAGAAATGCAGGATCAGATGCTGGATGCTATGGATCTGGAGAGGGAAAGAGGCATTACGATTAAGCTCAATGCCGTACAGCTGCTGTATAAAGCGGAAGACGGAAAGGAATATATTTTTCATCTGATTGATACCCCGGGTCATGTCGATTTTGCCTATGAAGTATCCCGCAGCCTTGCAGCGTGTGAAGGAGCCCTTTTGATAGTTGACGCTGCCCAGGGTATCGAGGCGCAGACGCTCGCAAATGTATACTTAGCGCTGGATAACGATTTGGAAATACTGCCGGTAATTAATAAAATTGATCTTCCGAGTGCAGAGCCTGACAGAGTACGTAAAGAAGTGGAAGATGTCATCGGACTTCCAGGGGAAGACTGCATTCCTGCTTCTGCTAAAGCAGGCATCGGTATCGATGAGATTCTTGAAGCGGTAGTGAAAAAAGTGCCCGCACCATCCGGTGACCCGGAAGCGCCGCTTAAGGCGATGATCTTTGACTCACTGTACGATCCATACAGAGGGGTTATCGTATACATCCGCATTATGGAAGGTACCGTGAAACCAGGGGAGAAAATTAAGATGATGGCCAACGACAAGCAGTTCGAAGTGCAGGAAATCGGTGTTTTCACCCCTAAACCGGTTCCTAAAGAAGAGCTCACTGTTGGGGATGTAGGATACATGATTGCCTCCATAAAAAATGTAGGGGACAGTCAGGTCGGTGATACAGTAACTCATGCTGCGAAACCTACTGCTGAGCCGATGCCCGGCTACAGGAAGCTTAATCCTATGGTTTTCTGCGGGCTTTATCCTGTAGATACAAACAATTATACGGATCTGCGGGAGGCACTGGAAAAACTGGAGCTGAACGACTCTTCTCTTCAATTCGAAGCTGAAACATCCCAGGCGCTTGGCTTTGGTTTCCGATGCGGATTTCTAGGACTTCTGCATATGGAAATTATTCAGGAACGTATCGAAAGGGAATTTGGTATCGACCTTATTACTACGGCTCCGAGTGTTATTTACGAAGTAACTAAAACCGATGGAGAAGTCATCGAAATTGACAATCCTTCGGAAATGCCGGATGCGCAGCAGGTGGACCACGTACGCGAGCCTTATGTAAAAGCGGAGGTAATGGTGCCGAACGAATATGTTGGACCAGTTATGGAACTGTGCCAGCGAAAGCGCGGAGACTATCTGGATATGAAATACTTGGATGAGAACAGAGTGAACATCGTCTACGAAATTCCACTTTCAGAAATTGTGTATGACTTTTTCGACGCGCTCAAATCGAACACGAAAGGCTATGCTTCTTTTGACTATGAACTGATCGGCTATAAAGAAAGCAATCTCGTAAAAATGGATATCCTACTGAACGGTGAAAAGGTGGATGCGCTGTCTATCATCGTTCACCGGGATTCCGCTTATGACCGCGGGAAAATTATTGCTGAAAAACTGAAAAATCTTATACCGAGACAGCAGTTTGAAGTGCCTGTACAGGCCAGTATCGGTCAAAAAATTATCGCCCGCTCCACAATTAAGGCGATGCGTAAAAACGTGCTTGCCAAATGTTACGGGGGAGACATCTCCCGTAAGAGGAAGCTTCTGGAGAAGCAGAAAGAAGGAAAGAAGCGGATGAAGAGTGTCGGGAACGTAGAAGTTCCCCAGGAAGCTTTTATGTCCGTTCTCAGCATGGATGAGAATAAGTAAACAGAAAAGAGGGGTGACCTTGTCACCCTTTTTCTGTTTGTTTACTTGAAGAAAGGAAAATGATTTATGAGAAAATCAATTTATATTCACGTGCCGTTTTGTGAGCAGATATGCCATTACTGTGATTTCAATAAATTTTTTCTGGAAAACCAGCCGGTGGATGAATATATTGATTTAACAATAGAAGAAATGAAGCATACGGTAAAAAAATATCCGCAGACAAATGCTGTCGAAACGATCTACGTGGGTGGAGGAACACCTACTTCGCTGACCACCGAGCAGCTTCAGCGGCTTCTTGAAGCTGTTCCGAAGCATTTCGATCTGGCGGAGGACGTAGAATGGACAGTCGAAGTAAATCCGGGAAGTGCCGGTACAGAAAAATTTGCAATGATGCGTAAAGCAGGCGTGAACCGTCTGAGCATCGGTGCGCAGACGTTTGATCCGGAACTGCTTAAAGCGATAAACAGAGATCATAAGCCGGAGCAGGTGGAAGAAACGGTACGGCTTGCCCTGGAAGCGGGAATCCAAAACTTGTCTGTTGATCTGATGTTCGGTCTTCCGGATCATACGATGGAGCAGTGGAAGAATACGCTGCGCAGAGCGGTCTCTCTTCCTATTACCCATATAAGCGCCTATTCCTTAAAGATTGAACCGAAAACTGTCTTCTATCAGATGATGAACAAAGGTAAACTCAAGCTTCCGGAACAGGAACTGGAAGCAGAGATGTATGCTTTCATGCTTAAATTCCTCAAAGAAAGTGGATTTGATGCTTATGAAATAAGCAACTTTGCCCGCGGGGAAGCTCTCAGCAGACATAATCTTGCGTACTGGAACAACGACGAATATTACGGTATTGGAGCGGGGGCCCACAGCTACGTTGAGGGACTGAGAATCAGGAACCACGGCCCGCTTCCGAAATACATGAAATCCGTAAGAGAAAAAAAGCTCCCATATCTGGAAATACATGAAGTGACTTTTTCGGAAAAAATGGAGGAAGAAATGTTTATGGGGCTCCGGAAACGGTTAGGAGTGTCAAAGGAACGTTTCGAGGCCCGTTATGGGCAGACAGTGCAGAAAGCATTCCCTGGAGTTACGGAAGACCTTAAAAAAGCAGGATGGCTTTGCGAAACACCGGAGCGGTTTATGCTCACTGAGGAAGGTATCCTTCTCGGCAATGAAGTTTTTGAAAAATTTCTGTTTGCTTCAGATTAATGCGCGCTGATTCGTTGACAAACCAAATCCTTCTTTGGTACTTTATATAATAGATTTAGCACTCGGCGAATAAGAGTGCTAACAGGAGGGATGATGATGTTAACAGAAAGGCAGCTGTATATATTAAAGGCGATTGTCGACGATTATATTACGAATGCAGAACCTGTCGGATCCCGGACGATTTCCAAGCGTCAGGATATCAATTTCAGTCCCGCAACGATTCGTAATGAAATGTCGGATCTGGAGGAAATGGGTTTTCTTGAAAAGCCCCACAGTTCAGCCGGGCGTATTCCTTCTCAAAAAGGCTACCGTTACTACGTAGATCACCTTTTATCACCTACACAGCTGTCTTCCAGGGACGTGACAGACATCCGCTCCCAGCTGGCAGAGAAGTTCCAGGAGTCGGAACAGGTTATTCAGCAGTCAGCCAAAATCCTCTCCCAGCTGACTTCCTACACTTCGATTGTTCTTGGACCGGAAGTTTTTGAATCGAAGCTGCAGCAGATACAGCTCATACCTATTTCCACAACCCAGGCGGTTATCATTATCGTGACTGATTCAGGGCATGTGGAAAATCAGACAGTGTATTTTCCGGAAAATGTTTCCGGATCAGATGTGGAAAAAGTAGTCAATATTCTTAATGAACGCCTGCGGGGCGTGCCTATCTATCAGCTCCAGCAGAAACTTTCCCAGGAAATTGCCTCCGTGTTTAAAAAATACGTTTCCAAGTACGAGACGATGCTTACGGCATTACGGGAAGTATTCCGGGACCATCAGCAGGAAAAGGTTTACTATGGCGGTAAAACAAATATTCTAAGCCAGCCTGAGTTCAATGATGTCGAGAGAGTACGGAACATCCTGAATATTTTTGAAGAAGATGCCCTCGTATCGAGGCTGATCCGCTCCGAAGACCAGGGGCTCACAATTAGAATAGGGGAAGAAAATGACTTCAAGCCGTTTGAGGATCTGAGCCTCGTTACGGCTACCTACACGCTCGATGGTAAATATGTGGGCACCATAGGTCTGCTGGGGCCTACAAGAATGGAATATCCAAGGGTGATCAGCCTTATGGAATATTTTTCGCGGGACATGTCGGAACTATTGAATAGAAGAAATAAAAATTAATTAATAGAAGGAGGTGAAAGCAGTGTCAAAAAAAGAACAGGAAGAACTGCATGAAGAAGAGGTTCAGCAGGAGGAAGCAGATGAAAATACCCAGCCGGATGCGTCTGGTGAAGAGAAAGATGATGCAGTGGAACAGCTTGAAAAACAGCTGGAGCAGAAAGAAGACCGGCTCCTCCGTCTTCAGGCTGAATATGATAACTTCCGCCGCCGGACAAAGCAGGAAAAAGAATCCGCGGCTAAATATAGATCCGAGAAGCTTGCAGAAAACCTGCTGCCGGCTATGGACAACTTTGACCGGGCACTAATGACAGAAGTGGAATCAGAAGAAGCGAAAAGCCTGCTTCAAGGCATGAAGATGATCTACAATCAGCTGAATGAAGCTTTAAACACTGAGGAAATAACTGTAATGGAAACGGTCGGGGAAACATTTGATCCGACGAAGCATGAAGCAGTTATGCAGGTAGAGTCAGAAGAATTTGACTCCAATGTTGTCGTGGAAGAACTGCAAAAGGGCTACATGCTTAAAGATAAAGTCCTGCGGCCGGCAATGGTTAAAGTAAACGGATAACGATATCGAGGAGGAATTTAGTCATGAGTAAAGTAATCGGCATTGATTTAGGAACAACAAATTCATGTGTAGCGGTAATGGAAGGTGGAGAAGCCACAGTTATTGCGAACGCAGAAGGTGCACGTACTACACCATCAGTCGTATCATTTAAAGATGGAGAGCGCCAGGTGGGGGAAGTTGCTAAGCGTCAGATGATTACAAACCCGAACACCATTACATCAATTAAGCGTCACATGGGTACAAATCATAAAGAAGAAGCAGAAGGGAAGCAGTACACGCCGCAGGAAATTTCAGCGATTATTCTTCAAAAGCTCAAGGCTGATGCCGAAGCTTATCTCGGTGAAACGGTCACAAAAGCGGTAATTACTGTCCCTGCCTACTTTAATGATTCCCAGCGTCAGGCAACAAAGGATGCAGGAAAAATTGCCGGGCTTGAAGTAGAACGGATCGTTAACGAGCCGACTGCTGCTGCCCTCGCTTACGGTCTGGACAAAGAAGACGATCAGACAATTCTTGTTTATGACCTTGGGGGAGGAACGTTCGACGTATCCATCCTCGAACTCGGAGACGGATTCTTTGAAGTTAAGTCGACTTCCGGGGATAACAAGCTCGGTGGGGACGATTTTGACCAGGCTGTTATCGATTATCTTGTCTCAGAATTTAAAAAAGAAAATGGTATCGATCTGAACCAGGATAAAATGGCCCTTCAGCGTCTGAAAGACGCAGCAGAAAAGGCAAAAAAAGATCTTTCCGGTGTTTCACAGACACAGATCAGTCTTCCATTTATTACAGCAGATCAGGCCGGACCTAAACATCTTGAGTTAAATCTTACACGTGCTAAATTCGAAGAGCTTACTTCCGGACTGGTAGAACGTACGATGGGGCCTGCCCGTCAGGCACTGAAAGACGCAGGGCTTTCTGCAGGCGATGTGGACAAGGTTGTACTTGTAGGAGGGTCCACGCGTATTCCTGCTGTTCAGGAATCAATAAAGCAAATTACTGGAAAAGATGCCAACAAGGGAGTTAATCCGGATGAAGTAGTAGCACTTGGTGCTGCCATTCAGGCCGGAGTTCTTACAGGCGACGTTAAAGATGTGGTGCTTCTTGATGTAACACCTCTTTCTCTTGGTATCGAAACGATGGGTGGAGTGTTTACAAAACTTATTGAAAGAAACACTACTATCCCAACATCCAAATCACAGACATTTTCTACAGCTGCTGACAACCAGCCGTCGGTAGATATTCACGTGCTTCAGGGTGAAAGGGAGATGGCCGCAAACAACAAAACACTCGGCCGCTTCCAGTTGACGGATATTCCGCCGGCACCACGCGGAGTTCCGCAGATCGAAGTATCCTTTGATATCGATGCAAATGGTATTGTAAATGTACGCGCTAAAGATCTCGGAACGAATAAAGAGCAGTCTATTACCATTACTTCCAGCTCCGGACTGTCGGATGAAGAAGTAGAACAGATGGTAAAAGATGCAGAAGAAAATGCAGAAGCAGACAAGCAGCGCCGTGAAGAGGTGGATACACGCAACGAAGCAGATCAGCTTGTGTTCCAGACGGAAAAAACATTAAAAGATCTCGGAGACAGCGTAGAAGCTTCTGAAAAAGAAAATGCGGAAACTGCCAAGGAAAAACTTAAGTCAGCTCTTGAAGGTGATGATCTCGAAGCTGTTAAAACTGCAAAAGATGAACTGCAGGAAATTGTCACACAACTTACGACTAAGATGTATGAACAAGCTGCACAGCAGCAGGCAGACGCTTCCGGTGGCGCCGAACAGGCAGAGGATGACGTCGTTGATGCAGAGTATGAAGAAGTGAACGACGATAAAAAAGAGTAGCAGAAAGAAAGTCAAAGTCAGGGCATCTTGGCTTTGACTTTTTTCTCTGAAACGCACCTTTACTGTCTGACAGACAGATGATAAGATACTCGTTATGGAGAAAAGTCGGGAGTGGTAAAAAATGAGTAAACGAGATTTTTATGACGTTCTCGGCGTGGATAAAAACGCCGAGGAACAGGAAATAAAAAAAGCATACAGAAAACTGGCACGAAAGTATCATCCGGATGTAAACAAAGAAGCTGATGCAGAAGAGAAATTTAAGGAAGTTAAAGATGCTTACGATACATTGAGTGACAGCAGCAAACGGGCACATTACGACCAGTTCGGCCATACAGATCCAAACCAGGGATTCGGCGGAGCCGGAGCAGGTGATTTCGGCGGCTTCAGCGATATATTTGATATGTTTTTCGGTGGGGGAGGCAGAAGCCGTGATCCAAACGCCCCAATGCAGGGATCCGATCTGCAGTACACTATGACACTGGAATTTAAAGAAGCTGTATTTGGTAAAGAAACAGACATTGAAATCCCACGGGAGGAAGAGTGTACAACCTGTGATGGAAGCGGAGCGAAGCCCGGAACCCAGCCTGAAACATGCCGGCAGTGCGGAGGTGCAGGTCAGCTGAATGTGGAACAGAACACACCTTTCGGCCGGGTAGTCAACCGAAGAGTCTGTGACCGCTGTGAAGGGACAGGCCAGCAGGTAAAAGACAAGTGCGGCACGTGCGGCGGACGCGGCAAAGTGAAAAAGAGGAAAAAAATTCATATAAAAATTCCTGCCGGAGTGGATACTGGTCAGCAGATACGTGTAGCCGGGCAGGGAGAACCTGGGGTCAATGGCGGCCCTCCTGGAGATCTTTACGTCGTATTTAATGTAAAAGAACATGAATTTTTCCACCGGGAAGGAGACGACATTTATTGTGAAATGCCGATTACATTTGTCCAGTCTGCTCTCGGCGATGAAATAGAGGTACCTACGCTTGAAGGAAAAGTGAAAGTGAAAGTGCCTGCAGGTACGCAGACAGGCACACATTTCCGTCTGCGTGGAAAAGGAGCGCCGAATGTCCGGGGAATGGGCCAGGGCGATCAGCATATACAGGTGAAGATTATTACGCCTAAAAAACTAAACGACAGACAGAAAGAGCTGCTTCGTGATTTTGCAGAAGAAAGCGGAACAGAAGCACCGGACGAACAGAGCCGCAATTTCTTCGCAAAAGTAAAAAGAGCCTTTAAAAGCTTCGGGGAATAGATTAAAAGCAGGGAGCTGGAATGAAAATGAAATGGACTGAAATCTGTATTCACACTACTCAGGAAGCTGTGGAGCCTATCAGTAATATTCTGCATGAAGCAGGCGCAGGCGGTGTAGTAATCGAGGATAGAGAGGATCTTTACCGGGACAGGGAGTCTGCATTTGGAGAAATATACTACTTGTCGGAAGAAGATTATCCGGAAGAAGGAGTGCTTCTTAAAGCATACCTTCCCGAAAACAGCTTTCTCGGAGAAACAGTGAAAGAGATTAAGGAGTCCATCACCCAGCTTCGCCGTTACAGCATTGACATCGGAAAAAATCTCGTTTCTGTCAGCGAAGTGGACGAAGAAGACTGGGCTACCGCCTGGAAAAAGTATTATAAACCGGTAAAAGTGGGCTCGCGTATCACGATTTCCCCAAGCTGGGAAAAATACGAGCCTGTTACCGATCAGGAGCTTGTTGTGGAACTGGATCCCGGGATGGCCTTCGGTACCGGGACCCATCCTACGACAGTTCTGTGTATTCAGGCGATGGAAAAACATCTGAATTCTGGAGACAGAATGATCGATGTCGGCACAGGATCCGGTGTGCTCGCCGTAGCTGCTGCCAGGCTCGGTGCAGAGAGTATTGAAGCTCTCGATCTCGACGAGGTGGCCGTACAGTCGGCTGCAGATAACGTAAAGTGGAATAAAGTTGAAGACCGGGTAAAGGTGATGAAAGCCAACCTGCTGGATCACATTGAAGATACATATGATGTGATCACTGCTAATATTCTGGCTGAAGTTATCGTGAACATGACAGAAGATGCCTATACAGCACTTCGTCCGGGTGGTAAGCTCATCGTATCTGGAATTATACAGCGCAAAAGAGAAATGGTAAAAGAAGCACTTAATCAGGCAGGCTTTCATATTGAGGAAATCACAGAAATGGAAGACTGGATCTCCGTAACCGCCATCAGGCCGGAAGAGGTGTAACATGCAGCGCTATTTTTTGGACAATAGTCTGTTTCAGAAGGAGAGGGCACTGCTTGACGATGAATCTTCCCATCACGCCCTTACAGTTATGAGGATGAGTCCGGGAGATCAATTGATTGTATGCCGGATGGATGGAACCTGCTACCTTTCAGAACTTGAAGAAGAACCGTCTTCTGCCGTACGGCTGCTGAAAGAAGAAGCACCGTCCGCGGAACTTCCGGTAAAAGTTACGATAGCACAGGGGCTTCCTAAAGGAGATAAACTGGAATCTGTCCTTCAGAAAGGCACAGAGCTTGGAGCAGAGACTTTCCTTCCTTTCCGTGCAGACAGATCGATCGTGAAGCTGGATCAAAAAAAGGCAGCAAAAAAAGAGAGCAGATGGCAGAAAATAGCTAAAGAAGCAGCGGAACAGGCACACCGCCAAAAAATCCCTGCTGTTATATCTGTGCAGGACTTTGAACAGCTCGTAAAAAGGGCGGAAGAAACAGCTTTCGTCCTGATCGCCTATGAAGAAGATGCGAAACAGGGGGAGGCTTCTGCTTTACACAGTACCCTTTCAGCAATGGAACCCGGGGACAGGGTGATGGTAGTAATTGGACCAGAAGGCGGACTGAGTGAAAGAGAAGTTAAGGCACTTCAGAAGGCCGGAGGAATAAGTTGTGCTTTCGGGCCGAGAATACTCCGTACAGAAACAGCGCCGCTGTATGCACTGTCTGTGCTTTCCTACCATTTTGAATTGTTGAGGTGAAAAGGTATGCGTAAAGTAGCATTCCATACGTTAGGGTGTAAAGTAAATCATTACGAAACAGAAGCGATATGGCAGCTGTTTCAAAAAGAAAATTACGAAAAAGTAGAATTTGATCAGACAGCGGATGTATATGTTATCAACACGTGTACAGTTACGAATACAGGAGATAAAAAAAGCCGGCAGGTTATCCGGCGGGCTGTGCGGAGAAATCCCGACGCAGTAATATGTGTCACAGGCTGTTACGCTCAGACTTCTCCGGCAGAAGTAATGGCTGTACCCGGCGTGGATATTGTAGTTGGTACTCAGGACAGGCATAAAATGATTCCCTACATTGAGCAGTTCCAGCAGGAGAGAGAGCCGATCAACGGAGTAGGCAATATCATGAAGACGAGAGTGTATGAAGAGCTGGATGTGCCTTCTTTTACCGACCGGACCCGTGCCTCTCTTAAAATACAGGAAGGATGCAATAATTTCTGTACTTTCTGCATTATTCCATGGGCAAGAGGCCTGCTGCGCTCACGGGATCCGGAAGAAGTATTGAAACAGGCCCGGCAGCTCGTGGAGGCAGGCTATAAAGAAATAGTTCTCACAGGCATCCACACGGGCGGATACGGAGAAGATATGAAAGATTATAATCTTGCCAGACTTCTTAAAGAGCTCGAAAAGGTGGAGGGGCTTAAACGGATCAGAATTTCCTCCATCGAAGGAAGCCAGATTACAGATGAAGTAATTCAGGCGATTGATGCCTCAGATAAAATTGTCAGACACCTCCATGTTCCGATGCAGTCGGGGTCGGATACGGTATTGAAACGTATGCGCCGGAAATATACGATGGAATTTTATAAAGAGCGTGTAGACCGCCTGAAAGATGCACTTCCGGGACTTGCAGTCACTTCCGACGTTATCGTCGGCTTTCCGGGGGAAACAGATGAAGAATTCCAGGAAACCTACGATGCAGTAAGAGATATCGGATTCTCAGAGCTTCACGTCTTTCCTTATTCCAAGCGTACCGGTACACCGGCTGCACGTATGAAAGATCAGGTGAATGACGATATTAAACATGGAAGAGTTCGCAGTCTGATCGAATTATCGAATCAGCAGGCAAAGGAATATGCTTCGCTTTTTGAAGGGGAAGTACTGGAAATGATTCCGGAAGAAGCGGACAAAGAAAACAGCAGCCTTTTAACAGGATATACGGATAACTATATGAAGGTAAAAGTGGAACTGCCGGAAAAATTCATCGGGGAAATCGTAAAAGTGAAAATAACAAAGGCAGGTTATCCATTCAACGAAGGAATATTTGTGAAAACGGAAAACAAAACTGGTTCCTCGGTACTGTCATAAAAATCCAATATTGACCTGAAGAAGCAAATCTTATATAATCTATCTATAACATGCAGTAATGTATGTGTTACTGGTTGTCCGGAGGGAGGGATACAGAATGGCAGAAACACGAGTTCGCAAAAATGAAAATCTCGATACTGCTCTTCGTCGTTTCAAGAAAACGATGTCTAAAGAAGGGACTTTAGCGGAGGTAAAAAAGCGTAAGCATTACGAAAAGCCTAGTATTCGCCGCAAGAAAAAGTCTGAAGAAGCTCGCAAGCGTAAGTTCTAAGGAGAGGGTTGCCGTGTCTTTATCGATTCTTGATAGGCTTAATCAGGACATGAAAGAGGCCATGCGTGCGAAAGATAAGCAGCGCCTGACCGTTATCCGTTCTGTGAAAAGCTCTGTTCAGAATGAAGCGATCAACGCTGGTCACGAGCTATCTGATGAAGAAGTGCTTACTGTGTTGAATCGGGAAATGAAGCAGCGCCGCGAATCCCTCCAGGAGTTCGAAAAAGCCGGAAGAGAAGATCTTGTGGATAAAATACAGCAGGAAATCTCTGTACTGGCAGACTATATGCCTGAACAGTTGTCCGACAAGGAACTGCAGGCGGTTGTCGACGAGACGATTGCAGAAACCGGTGCTTCCTCAAAGGCCGATATGGGCCGTGTGATGGGAGCCGTGATGCCGAAAGTAAAGGGCAGAGCAGATGGTGCAGCAGTCAGGACTCTCGTTCAGCAGTCTTTAAAATAAGTTAACGAATGAAAGCACAGGATGCGCTCCTGTGCTTTTTTGTGTTTCGGTCTGCTTGATGTTCACTGCTGTTTATTGTAGACAACTTTGCTGGCCGGTGAGGCATCAAAGCTGCAGACAGCCCTGTAAAACAATACTCGACTTGTAATACAGCTTTGTTTTTATACAGTGTTATAAAGAAACATTGAAAAAGATTTAAACCGGCTTTCCCACCATATTCAACTTTCTGTAACTTCTTTCCGGAAAATTTGCATACGAATGAATAATGAATTTCACATTAGGGTATAGAAAAATAAGCTAAAGGAGGAATATCAATGACTAAAGAAACTCATTTTGTAATCTGGAGAAGTGGATCATACGTAGAATTATCTCCAATTCTTCCGGATACCCAGCTCATCAATTACGAAGTGGAACTGGATAAGGAAGAAAAAGGAATACTGGAAGACAAACTGGCAGAAGTGCGGAGCGGAGATGTTATGCCTGAGCAGGTATTTGGTTCTCCATTTGATGAAACGAAAGATGAGAAAGAAAAAATGGAACTGGGAGAAGATGAAAATGATTTGTTTCATTTAATTTACAGGTACGGTTCCTCAAAGACAAAAAAACAGATGGAAGAGCTGTATTACGAAACTTGATATCAAAGTGGAGCTCCCGGTCGATAAAAGCCCTTTCTGTATAATAAGGGCGGCTGCGAGCCGCAGGCCTGTCAATTCGTTTGACAGGCTTTTTAAATGTCAGTACCAAACCTTTACCGGTGTTTATGCAGGTGCACCTGCTTCTTCCATCTTAATACACTCTCTTCCAAAAAAATGTACGGCAAGTACAAAGGAGAAGAGGATGAAAAAAATGGGTCGCATACATAAACCCTGAAACTTTCCCCGGTTTCGAACGTAAGCTATACTGTAACTATAGGTACAGGAGAGGAGGCCGGAAAAGTGAAACTGACTCGGATTGCCCTGTATTCAGCGCTGCTAGCAGTCGCTTTTGTTCTTATCTGGGTTTCACCTTCCCAGGCAGAAGATGGAGAGGGTCAGACTGTCTTCTTTGTTCCCGTAGAGGAAACTGTGGAACGTGGACTGGAAGCTTTTATGAAAAGGGCAGTGGAAACTGCTGAAGAAGAAAATGTCGATCATATTGTATTTGAGATGAACACCCCCGGCGGACGTGTTGATGCAGCCGGAGAAATAGCCAAAATTGTTCGGGAAACAGAAATTCCCACTACAGCTTTCATTGTAAGGGAAGCTATGTCTGCCGGAGCCTATATATCACTTAATGCAGATGAGATAGTTATGCAGCCTGGAACGGAAATGGGTTCTGCTCAGGTGATTGATGGTACAGGTCAGGCAGCAGACGATAAAGCGCAGTCTGCCTGGCTCGGAAATATGAGGTCGGCAGCAGAACT
Source organism: Alkalicoccus sp. (assembly GCA_007692495.1). GTDB lineage: Bacteria > Bacillota > Bacilli > Bacillales > Salisediminibacteriaceae > Alkalicoccus. The sequence goes on along the minus strand of REBZ01000093.1, from coordinate 37,841 downwards.
GAACGACCGGGATGTTCGTTACGCTCTGGCTATGGCGGATCCTTCTGTTGAACTGGAAGATCTCGGGGTTGGAGAAGGTGAGCTTCTTACACTGACAGCTTCAGAAGCTTTATCGGTCGGGTATGCAGAAGCAGTGGTTGATAACCGGGAAGAACTGCTGGAGTATTTGGAGCTGGAAGAAGCTTCCCAGGAGGAGTTTGAGCTGAGCCTGGCAGAAAATATCGCCCGTCTCGTAACTCATCCGGTAGTAATTCCAATTCTTCTGTCTATTGGAGGACTTGGACTCATCCTGGAGCTTTACTCACCAGGGTTTGGAATTCCGGGAATCATGGGGGCCTCAGCTCTGTTTTTATTCTTTTTTGGTCATACCGTAGCTGGATTTGCCGGGCTCGAGTCACTTATTCTATTTGTCGTAGGAGCCGGGCTGCTCGTTTTGGAAGTGTTTTCGCCGAGTTTCGGTATCTTTGGTATACTTGGTCTCGGCGCGGTGCTTGCAAGTCTTGTACTCAGCTCTTTTTCAACGGTTAATATTCTCATATCCTTTGTGATTGCCATGCTCGTTACCATTACTGGAATGGCTCTGCTTATAAAGTACGCGGACCGTGCCGGTCCTATGAAGCGGGTTATACTGACAGATGCTACATCTTCTGAACTCGGCTATGTTTCCACTGAAACACGCAGTGAGCTTCAGGGGAGCACAGGAGAAGCTCTTACTACCCTTCGTCCGTCAGGAACTGCTCTGATTAATGAGGAACGTCTTGACGTAGTGTCTGAGGGAGGATATATTGAACAAGGTAGGAAAATAAAGGTCATTTCCGTTTCGGGCTCAAGAATTGTCGTCCGCGAAATAGCGGAAAATGAAACTTTAAAAAAGAAGGAGGAAGATGAATAATGCCAGATGAAATTGGGGTGTATATCATCCTCGGGATTATCGTGATCGGAGTCGTCGTTCTATTTACGTTCGTACCGGTCGCACTATGGATCTCTGCATGGGCAGCCGGAGTAAAAGTTGGAATCTTCCAGCTTGTCGGTATGCGTCTGCGGAGGGTAATCCCTCATCGTGTTGTCAACCCGCTCATTAAGGCGGTTAAAGCAGGCCTGGACATCAGTACGAATAAGCTGGAAGGGCACTATCTCGCCGGGGGTAACGTGGACCGCGTAGTAAACGCTCTTATCGCGGCCCAGCGTGCAAACATCGAGCTCACATTCGAACGGTGTGCAGCCATTGACCTTGCCGGGCGGGACGTACTCGAAGCAGTACAGATGAGTGTAAACCCGAAGGTAATCGAAACACCATTTATTGCCGGTGTAGCGATGGACGGAATTGAAGTAAAAGCCAAAGCACGAATTACAGTCAGAGCCAACATCGACCGTCTTGTAGGTGGTGCTGGGGAAGATACAGTTATTGCCCGTGTAGGTGAAGGTATTGTATCAACAATTGGTTCTGCGAACAGCCACGCAGCTGTCCTTGAAAATCCGGACATGATATCTCAGACTGTACTTAAAAAGGGTCTGGATGCCGGAACAGCTTTTGAAATATTATCCATTGATATTGCTGATATTGATATCGGTAAAAATATTGGAGCCGGACTTCAGACAGACCAGGCTGAGGCTGATAAGAAAATTGCCCAGGCCAAGGCTGAAGAACGTCGTGCAATGGCCGTAGCCCAGGAGCAGGAAATGAAAGCCCGCGTTGAAGAAATGCGCGCGAAAGTTGTGGAGGCTGAGGCTGAAGTTCCAATGGCCATGTCTGATGCTCTCCGTAAAGGTAATCTTGGGGTCATGGATTATATGAACTATAATAATATTAAAGCAGATACTGATATGCGAGATTCTATCGGTAAAGCAACTGGTGATGGAGAGGATGACGATTCTCAGCAGTCCCGCACTTCCAAGCTATGATCAGTAGAGAGGAGCGATCAGTATGACGGGTTTTATTAACCTTTTGTTGGAATCGCCGCTCCTTTTATTTCTTATTCTTGCTGCTATTTTCAGTTTTATACAGTCCCGGAACTCTTCGAAACAGGAAGAAACACGGGAACGTCCCCGTCCACAGCAGCAGGAACAAGGAAGAACGCAGCGTCCTTCCGGGGAAGGTCGTCCTGATCTGGACTGGAAAGATATCTTTTTCGAACGTGAAGAACCTAAGCAGGAGCCGAAAAAACAGGAACCGCAGAGGCAGGTTCCTGCTGAACCGGACTCTCCTAAATCCATGACTGCTATTCAGGAGCACTACGAAAAAGCGAAGAAAAAGCAGCGCAGGGCAGAGGAAGCTTCCGGGAAGATAGAAAACTCACCGATTGTTAAGGGAGATCTTACCAGCCAGGCGAATCAGAAAATAGATCTGGATTTTAAGGACATGTCGAAACAGGATGTAATTAAAGGTGTAGTATGGTCTGAAGTGCTGGGAAAGCCGCGCTCAAGGCAGAAAAAGCACCGTTAATGCTTTTTAATTAAAAAAGATCATCTGAAAAGCTTGAAAGGCGTCGTGACTTTATGGTCCCGGCGCCTTTTCTCTGAATGGAAGTAAGTAAAATCAATCGCTGATTTTCAGACCAGCAGCCGCCGGTCCGGATTTAAAAGAACCGTTACTTTTTTTAGTCTTCCGGGAATGTATATAACTATAAAACATTTTGCACCTCGTTAGTGGGAGTGGTAAAGTAAAGGTAGTTTACAGAAAGCATCTCTTAAAGTTAAGGAGACTGAGGCTATTGACAGAATTGAACCGTACGATAGCTATTCCGGCGGATAGTGCAAATGAAGTTCAGGCCCTTTTTGGACCGAACGACAGACACCTTTCCCGTCTGGAAGAAGCATACAATATATCCGTTATTACACGGGGGCAGGACATAATTGTCCAGGCTGAAGAAGAAAAGGCAAAGCAGATAGAGGATATAATGGCTACACTGCTTCAGCTTATCCGCAAAGGAATTAGAATTCATGAGCGTGACGTAATATATGCGGCTCAGCTGGCTAAAGAAAACATGCTCGGTGAAATGAACGAATTGTACGATGACAAAATTACAGTCACAGCAAAAGGAAAGCCGATTCTCGCCAAAACATTAGGACAGAGACATTACGTTTCTTCCATCCGTAAAAACGATGTCGTATTTGGAATCGGTCCGGCCGGTACCGGGAAGACTTATCTCGCTGTCGTACTCGCAGTGCACGCGCTTAAAGAAGGCCACGTCCAAAGGATAGTACTTACCCGGCCGGCCGTAGAGGCGGGGGAAAGCCTTGGTTTTCTTCCCGGGGACTTGAAAGAAAAGGTGGACCCTTATCTCAGACCTCTTTACGACGCGCTCCATGATGTCTTTGGGACAGAGCATACAGCGCGGCTGATTGAACGGGGAACGATAGAGATTGCTCCGCTCGCCTATATGAGAGGAAGAACGCTCGATGACGCTTTTGTTATTCTGGATGAAGCGCAGAACACAACGCCGGAGCAGATAAAGATGTTTTTAACCCGGCTTGGATTCGATTCCAAGATGGTAGTAACCGGTGATTTAACCCAGGTGGATCTTCCCGCCGGTAAAAAATCCGGTCTCCAGACAGCTCTGCAGACTTTGAAGAAAGTTGATGGAATTTCTGTCATTTATCTTCAGTCAACAGATGTGGTCCGTCATTCTTTAGTACAGAAAATTATTGATGCATATGATAAAGAAGAAGTGAAAAAGCAGGATAAAATCTGAAGCGTGGATGAGTGCAGCTCATGCACGCTTTCCATTACCTTCAGGTATGGAAAGGAGGGAACTGCTTGGCAGACCGCTCATCAATAGATCAGCAGAAATGGTGGAATCGAATAAAGGATCACCCCTACATCCGATTTATATTATTTTTAACAGCAGGAATGATAACATTTGCCCTTCTGTTCACTAATACTGCTCCGGAAAATCTCGATATAGAAACCGGAGAAGTTTCTCCTGAAGATATCCGCTCCCCTGTTACTGTAGAAGATAGAGAAGAAACAGAAAGAAGAGAACAGGAAGCCGCCGGAAGTGTGGAGCCTGTCTACTCATTAAAATCAAGGTATGCTGATAATCAGCTGGAGCGGCTGAACGATGTTTTTCAGTCTATAAGACTTGTGCAGCTTGAAATCCGTGAACAGGAAGGAGAGCTTGCAGCGGTCGGTGATGAAGGAGCAGATAATTCGGAAGAAGCAGAGCTCTGGTCAAGGGCCGAGCAGGTGGATGAACTGCGTTCCAGATTTTCTCCTGAGATTGGAGAGCAGCTGGAGGATGAAACACTTGAGACCCTCCTGGACGCCTCCTCAGAGGAACTGCAAAATATGCAGGAAACGGTAGGCAGTGCTGTATACGATGTTATGTCAGAAGAGATCGGGCTGAACGAAGTTACAGAGGCCCGTGACAGTGCTGAGTCACGGGTAAGAGCAGCTTCTGTCAGAAAAACGATGGAGGATGCTATGGCAGATCTGGTACGCCACGGTATCACTCCGAACTATATGATTGACGAAGAAGCTACCATGGAGGCCCGTGAGGCAGCTGCAGACGAAGTGGAGCCTGTATTGATTCGTGAAGGAGAACTCATTGTTGAGGAAGGACAGGTTGTTACTTCTGAAATATATAACCAGCTGAATCTCGCAGGGTTGACGGAGGAAAATTCCGCACTGATTCCCTACAGTGGACTTGCGCTGATTATTACGATGCTCATGGTGATGCTGTCTCAATATTTAAGTCAGGCAAACACGAGTTTAAAGTCCAATAATACGCACCTTCTGCTTTTTATACTTATATACAGTGTTACTCTCGTTATCATGAAGCTGACGAGTCTGCTCCAGGTATATGATGTAGAAGGAATTGTCTATGTTGTACCGGCAGCTGCAGGGACTCTTCTTGCAGGAATGCTGCTGCAGAAGCGGGCAGCACTGTTTCTTAGTTTTCTTCTCAGTGTCGCGGCAGGAGTTATTTTCAACCAGCAGACGACGGCAGTAATGGATTACTCATACATGCTGTATGTATTTTTTGGTGGGGTAGCTTCGGTGTTTTTCCTGAACAAATCGAATCGGCTGTCTTATATGCTGAAAACCGGAACATTGATTGCTATAGTTAACCTGTGTGTCGTTTCAGCACTGCTGCTGTTGAAGGGTCTGCCCCTCCCACTCACTGAGACCGGATTTTATGCCGGTTTTGCTGTGGGAGCAGGCTATACCTCTATTATTCTGGCTGTCGGTCTGCTTCCATTTTTTGAAGCTGGGTTCGGGGTGCTCTCAGCTTCCAGACTGATCGAACTATCGAATCCGAACAAACCGCTTCTCAGAAAAATATTACTGGAAGCGCCGGGGACGTATCATCATAGTGTGGTGGTGGCAAACCTTGCTGAAGGGGCGTGTGAAGCTATAGGAGCAAACGGGCTTCTCGCCAGAGTGGGAGCCTACTACCACGATATAGGAAAAACGAAAAGGCCTCAATTTTTTATTGAAAATCAGCTTAAAATGGCAAATCCGCACGATAGAACCCCTCCAAAGAAAAGTGCAGAAATAATAATAGCCCACCCTTACGATGGGGCAGAAATGCTGAAAAAAGAGAGAATGCCCCGGGAGATTATTGATATTGCAGAGCAGCATCACGGAACTACATTATTAAAATATTTTTATTTTAAAGCCAGGGAAGCCGGCGAAGAGCCGCAGGAAGAAGACTACAGATATCCAGGGCCAAAAGCATCTTCAAAGGAAAGTGCCGTAGTAGGTGTTGCGGACAGTGTGGAGGCCGCGGTAAGATCAATGCAGGCCCCCACTCAGCAGAAAATCGAACAACTCGTCAAAAAAATTATTAATGACAGGCTGGAAGACGGCCAGTTTGACGAATGCGATCTCACATTAAAGGAACTTCACATCGTCTATACTTCTATTTGCGAAACGTTAAAAGGGACATTCCATTCCAGAATAGATTATCCGGAAGACGACAAACTTCCAAAAGCGGAGGGGAAATAATATGAACGATTTTGACATCGAAATAACAGACCATTCCGGGAAACTTACGGATGAGCAGAACAGCCTTATCAGACAGGTGATTGAGACAGCAATGATAAAAGAAAATGTTGCTGCCGGTTCAGAAGTGTCGGTAAGTATTGTAGATGACGAAGAAATTCAGAATTTAAACCGGGACTACAGGGGAAAAGACGAACCGACAGATGTGCTGTCCTTTGCCCTTAATGAAGGAGTGGAGGATCCGGGGTTCACAGAGGATGCACCGAACATCATGGGAGATGTAATTATATCGCTGGAAAGGGCTGCTGCACAGGCCGAAGAATACGGACACTCGCTTGACAGGGAACTCAGTTTTCTTGCAGTGCATGGCTTTCTCCACTTGAATGGTTATATTCACGATTCGGAAGAACAAGAGAAAGAAATGTTTACACTTCAGGAAGAGATATTGAAAGCTCATGGAATCGAAAAATAACCGTTCGTTTATTTCCTGGAGTCGTTTGAAAAAAAGTTTTTACTATGCTTCGCAGGGGATTATTTATACGTGGAGAAATGAACAGAATTTTCGTATCCATACGAGTGCAGCGGTGGTTGTCTTTATTGCCGCCCAAATATTAAACGTTTCAGCTGTTGAACAGGCACTTCTGGCCGTTTCTATAGGTACAGTTCTATGCCTGGAGCTTCTCAATACTTCCATTGAGCACATAACAGATCTTATTATTCAGACGTTTGATGAAAGGGCCAAAATAATAAAGGATACAGCAGCCGGGGCAGTCCTTGTATTTTCTGCTACGGCTGCTATCGTCGGGATGATTATTTTCATACCTAAAATTGTACATATTTTATTTTAAGCAAAGGCGGGATCAGCATGATGAAAAGAGAGCAACTGATTAAGAAAGCGCAGGAAGCAAGAAATCAGGCTTACGTACCCTACTCCAAATTTGCAGTGGGAGCAGCACTGGAAACTAAAGAGGGCCGGGTATATGGAGGATGCAATATAGAGAATGCGGCTTACAGCATGTGTAACTGTGGTGAGCGTACCGCAATTTTTAAAGCTGTTTCTGAAGGTGAACGGGATTTTGCAGCACTGGCGGTTTCAGCAGATACTGATGGACCGGTATCCCCATGCGGCGCCTGCCGGCAGGTAATGGCTGAACTGCTGCAGCAGGATACTGTAATCTATTTATCCAACTTAAAGGGAGATGTAGAGGAAACTACAGTAGCCACCCTCCTTCCCGGAGCGTTTTCCAAGGAGGATCTTCATGGATAAGGAAGTTTATAAATCAGGTTTTGCGGCACTCATAGGCAGGCCGAATGTAGGTAAATCCACACTGTTGAACCAGCTCCTCGGTCAGAAAATAGCGATCATGAGCGATAAACCCCAGACTACCAGAAATAGGGTGCAGGGCGTTTATTCTGAGGAGCGCGGGCAGATTGTCTTTATAGATACACCGGGGATCCATAAACCGAAGCACCGCCTCGGGGATTTTATGGCAAAAGCTGCTCAGAGCACGCTGAAGGAAGTGGATGTAGTATTATTTCTAGTAGATGCGAAAGAAGGCAGGGGAGCCGGAGATGACTTTATTATTGAGCGCCTTCGTAACGTACAGACTCCGGTTTTCCTCGTAGTAAATAAGATTGATCAGGTGCATCCGGACGAACTGCTCCCTCTCATTGCTTCGTATCAGAAGAGCTATGCATTTGATGAAGTGATCCCGGTCTCCGCTATAGAAGGCAATAACGTTGGTACACTTGTGGATCAGGTGTTTGTGCGGCTCGAGGAAGGTCCCCAGTTCTACCCGGAAGATCAGGTAACAGATCATCCTGAACGATTTCTTATGTCTGAAATGATCCGGGAAAAAGTTCTGCATTTAACCCGTGAGGAAATTCCTCACTCCATAGCTGTCGATATTGAACAGATTAAAGAGCGTGAAAACAGTGATACGTTATATGTTGGAGCTGTTATAGTAGTAGAAAGAAGTTCACAGAAAGGAATTCTTATCGGCAGACAGGGAAAGATGCTCAAAGAGATCGGTCAGCGTGCGAGAGAGGATATCCAAAATCTGCTGGGAACGAAAATATTTCTTGAACTTTGGGTGAAGGTGGAAAAGGACTGGCGCAACAAGCCGAAATATCTCAGGGAATTCGGCTACGATCAGGACGAATACTAAAACCCGGGCGGAGGGAGTTCAATGCTGCAAAAAGTAGAAGGAATTGTACTCCGGACAACAGATTATGGTGAAAATCATAAAATAATTACTATATACTCCCGTGAAAATGGGAAAACCGCTCTTATGGCCAGGGGGGCTAAAAAAACGAAAAGTAAATTTGCCTCGGCAAGCCAGCTGTTTGTCCATGGAGTTTTTATTTACCATCAGTCCCGGGGAATGGGGAGTCTTAACCAGGCAGATATAGTGGACTCTTTTCGCTATATACGCAGTGATTTAATGAAAACAGCCTACGCTTCCTATGCTGTGGAGCTGCTGGATAAATTAACGGAAGATAAACAGCCGGCTGCTCCGCTTTTCGATCTGCTGCTTAACATATTTTCACGAATGAATGAAGAGGACGATCCGGAAATCCTCATACGCATTTTCGAAACGAAAATGCTTTACGTATCCGGGGCCCCACCGGTGCTGAATGCCTGTGTAAACTGTGGAAATATGGAAGAAATTACGCGTTTTTCCTTAAAGTATGCAGGTGTCCTCTGCCGTCACTGTGCTCATATTGATGAAAGGCCGTCTCCCGCAGGACCTCACGCAGTAAAACTGCTCCGGCTTTTTCAGCAGATCAATCCTTCAAGGATTGGAAAGATTTCCGTGAAATCGTCAACAAAAAAAGAGCTTAAGGACACACTTGAGGCATATTATGAAGAATATGTCGGAGTATATATTAAAGCAAAGCGTTTTCTTAAACAAATGGAGGATCTTGAAGCAGGAAATCTTGACAGCGGAAAGGATTTCTCGTAGTATTTAAACACGTATAAAAGCTGTGTGGAAGAAGAGTAGTACCTGAAGACAGAATCGTTTTGTCAGCGAGTCCGGGATAGTGTGAGCCGGGTGGTTACTGATCGGGGAAGGCGCTTTGGAGCAGTACGCAGAAAGTGGTGCCGGCGAGGCACAAATAGGGTGGAACCGCGGGTAACTCTCGTCCCTATATCTTGACTCAAGATATAGCGGCGGGAGTTTTTTTGCCGCGGAGTCAACTAATGACAACGGAGGGATTGTAATGAATGTACAGGAGATGATCTTAACACTGCAGGACTTCTGGGGAAAGCAGAATTGTCTGCTTCTTCAGCCATACGACGTTGAAAAAGGGGCAGGAACAATGAACCCTATGACGTTTTTAAAAAGTATCGGACCCGAACCATGGAACGCCGCCTACGTGGAGCCTTCACGACGTCCGGCTGACGGCAGATACGGAGAAAATCCGAACAGGCTGTATCAGCATCATCAATTCCAGGTAGTAATGAAACCGTCCCCGGACAATATTCAGGAGTTATACCTTGAAAGCCTTAAAAAGTTAGGTATTAACCCGGACGAGCATGATATACGGTTCGTAGAGGATAACTGGGAAGCGCCGACTCTGGCAGCCTGGGGTCTCGGCTGGGAAGTGTGGCTCGATGGCATGGAAATCACCCAGTTTACTTATTTCCAGCAGGTGGGGGGGCTGGAAGCACATCCCGTCACCGTGGAGATCACTTACGGAATTGAACGGCTTGCCTCCTACATTCAAGATAAAGAAAATGTATACGATCTGGAATGGGTCGGAGATTTTACGTATGGCGATGTGTTCAGGCAGAATGAATACGAACAGTCCAAATACTCATTTGAAGCGGCGGACCGCACGATGCTGTTCGATCTGTTTGCGACATACGAAAAAGAAGCGAAAAGAACGCTGGAACTCGGTCTTGTTATTCCTTCCTACGACTATGTCCTGAAGTGCTCCCACGTTTTTAACCTGCTCGATGCCCAGGGAGCTATTTCTGTTACAGAGCGCACAGGCTACATTGGAAGAGTGCGTACGCTGGCAAGAAACTGTGCCGCAACTTATTATGAATCCCGGGAAAAACTCGGCTTCCCAATGCGCAAGGAGGAGAAAAGCTATGAATAAAAAAACTCTCTTATTTGAAATCGGATTGGAAGAAATGCCGGCGCGCTTTGTTACCGATGCTATGAATGAATTTGCAGACCGGCTCATTAAATGGATGGAAGAACGCCGCATCGATTATGATCATGTTAAACGTTTTTCCACACCGAGAAGGCTGGCCGTCCAGGTGACCGGGCTGCCGGAAAAGCAGGAGGATATGGAAGAAGAAGCCAAGGGCCCTGCAGAGAAGATTGCCGTAAAGGATGGCAGCTGGACGAAAGCCGCTGAAGGATTTGCACGCGGCCAGGGTGTGTCGCCTTCCGATCTGTATATGAAACAATATAAAGGCGAAAATTATGTATTTACAAAAAAGCACACGGAAGGTAAAGATCTGGCAGCGCTTCTTCCGGAAATTAAAGAAGTTATGCTTCAGCTGACTTTCCCTAAAAACATGCGCTGGGGCAGCTACGAGCTGCGCTATGTTCGTCCAATCAAATGGATTACTGCTTTATTCGACAAGGAAGTCATCCCTTTTGAAGTAACGAACGTGAAATCCGGAAGAACGACGTGGGGACACCGTTTTCTCGGAGAGTCCGCCGAACTGCTAAGCGCAGGTGATTACGAGAACGTCCTTTTATCCCAGCATGTAATTGCTGACCCGGAAGAAAGAAAAAGCGCGATTAATAACCAGATTAAAGAAATTGCTGCAACCGAAAACTGGAATGTTCCTGTGAACGAAGGACTTCTGGAAGAAGTGAATAATCTGGTGGAGTACCCGACTGCTTTATCAGGAAATTTTGATGAAAGCTTTCTTGATGTACCTTCAGAAGTATTAATTACCTCGATGCGTGAACACCAGCGCTACTTCCCGGTAATGAATCAGGAAGGAGAACTTCTCGCGCATTTCATCACTGTGCGTAACGGAGATCATCGCCACCTGGAAAATGTTCAGAAAGGAAATGAAAAAGTGCTGCGGGCCCGCCTGTCAGATGCTGAATTTTTCTTCGCGGAAGATAAAAAGGTATCTCTGGAAGAACGTCTGCCTAAACTTGGATCGGTAGTATACCATGAAGATCTTGGAACTGTCGCAGACAAAACAGAAAGAATCCGTCTGTTCGCTTCCCTGCTTGCAGATAAAATACAACTATCCGATGAAATCAGGCAGACTGCCGACCGGGCAGCTAAACTGTGTAAAGCAGATCTTGTCACGCACATGGTGGACGAATTTCCGGAGCTTGAAGGCAGAATGGGAGAATACTATGCGCTTCATGATGGGGAAACACCTGAGACTGCTCTCGCCGTAAAAGAGCACTATCTACCTAAACAGTCCGGAGATAAGACACCTTCCTCTGAAGCGGGGAGCCTTGTCAGTACAGCAGACAAGCTCGACACGCTCGTGACAAGCTTTGGTATTGGAAATATACCGACAGGTTCCCAGGATCCCCACGGTCTCCGCAGACAGACAGCTGCAGTTCTGCAGATATACCTTACCGCAGGATGGGAATTTAATTTAACTGATTTGATAGAGGAAGCAGTGGATCATACTGCTTCGCTCGGGCTCCTTAAAAAAGATAAAGAATCAGTGCTGAAGGATCTGCAGGAGTTTTTTAAACTGCGATGGAAAAACCTTCTTAAAGACCGCGGTGTCAGGTACGATGTAGCAGAAGCAGTTATGGAGACCGGGCTGAACTACCCGGGACTCGTTGTGAAAAAAGCAGAGTTCCTGATGAACCGCCTGGACAGCAGGGAATTCAAAAAAGAAGTGGAAGCTTTCAGCCGGGTAACAAACATTTCCTACAAAGCAGCTGATTCGGATAAAATGATGGACGAAGGTCTTTTCGAGCAGCAGGAGGAAAAAGACCTGGACGCTGCAGTAAAAGAAGCCGCTAAAGAAGCCTCCGAAAGTCTTGCATCGGACAGCGTGGAAAAAACGTATAAATCGTTACAGAAGCTGGTCCCGTACATTCATAATTATTTCGATAATATTATGGTGATGGCAGAAGATGAGAAAATAAAGTCGAACAGACTGGCACAGATGAAACAGACAGCTGCATTGATTCTTTCTTTTGCAGAATTTCAGAAAATCGTGTTCCACTCTCAAAGTTAACAGCACCTTGAATACGGTGCGCAAAGGCGGTGAAAAATGTGGAATTATCAGCTAGACAGCAGCGTATCGTAGAGATTGTGAAAGAAAAAGGTCCTATCACCGGTGAAAAGATCGCAGATATTCTGGAATTGACGAGGGCTACACTGAGGCCGGATCTCACAGTACTGACTATGTCCGGCTATCTTGATGCCAGGCCGAGAGTCGGCTATTACTATACAGGGAAAACTGGAAGCCAGCTGTTTCAGGAACGTCTTTTAAAAATGAAAGTCAAAGATTTTCAGTCCATCCCTGTAGTCATTCCAGAAAATTCTTCCGTTTACGATGCCATATGTTCCATGTTTCTGGAAGATGTCGGAACGTTATTTGTTGTAAATGAAAGCGGGAAGCTGATCGGGATTGTTTCCAGGAAGGATCTTCTCAGAGCCAGCATGGGAAAACAGGATCTGGAGGCTCTGCCGATCGGTATTATTATGACAAGAATGCCGAATGTAACGACATGCACAGCAGAGGATTCCATGCTGGAAATCGCTAATAAACTTATCAGTAAGCAGATCGACGGCCTCCCCGTGGTGAAAAAGGATGAAAATGGAGAGTATGATGTCATCGGTCGTATTACTAAAACTAATATAACGAAAGCCTTTGTTTACATTGGGGCGGAAGAGTAAAGCTTAAGAAAGGAAGCGTTAGTATGTCTGAGAAGCAGGACCATGTTACTGTATATGTGCTGTCTGACTCGGTAGGTGAAACTGCTGAGCTCGTAGTAAAAGCAGCAATAAGCCAGTTTGATGAAAATAAAACGACTATCCGGAGAATACCTTACGTCGAAGATATAGGAACTGTTGACGAAGTAATAGCGGAGGCACGGGATAATCAAGGAATGATTGCTTTTACAATGGTACTTCCGGATGTTAGACAGCACATTATTAAACGTGCCAACGAAGAAGGCCTGCCTGTTCACGATATACTGAGCCCTCTTCTGATGATGATGGAAGAGCGGCTGCAGGTGCCGCCGAAAAATGAATCGGGCCTGATTCACACACTTGACGAAGATTATTTTCGAAAGGTGGAAGCCATCGAATTTGCCGTAAAATACGATGACGGAAGAGATCCGAGAGGGGTGTTAAGAGCAGATGTTGTGCTTGTGGGGGTCTCCAGAACGTCCAAAACACCTCTTTCCCAGTATCTTGCTCATAAACGGCTGAAAGTAGCTAACGTTCCACTCGTCCCGGAAGTAGAACCTCCGGAGGAACTGTTCAACATAAGTCCGGAAAAAGTGGTCGGGCTGAAAATCAGCCCTGAAAAATTAAATGGTATCCGTACAGAGCGTCTGAAGGCTCTCGGATTAAAATCAGAGGCGAACTACGCCACACTGCAGCGGATTGAAGAAGAACTCAGCTATTCGGAAGAAGTGATGAAACGTCTTGGCTGCCGGGTCATCGATGTTTCAGCAAAAGCGGTAGAAGAAACAGCAAATATTATTTTCCAGATGGTACAGTCGGATTAGGCAGAACTTTCAGAAGCAGCACCCATCGGACTTAAAATGCCGATGGGTCCTTTTGGATTTTCCGCTGGCTATTTTTAAGAATATCTATTATAATGAAGTGTTGAGTTTAAAAGAACATTGAATTTGTTAAACTAGCAGGATTTTTAATTATAAAGAACGAATATCTTTTTAGGGGAATTTTTTTAGGCCGGGATTGCATTCCCGTAATCATAACAGCTGATGCTGAGAGAACCTGAGATAAAGAGGATAACTAACTATGCTGACCATATATATTGACGCTGATGCCAGTCCGGTTGTGAAAACCGTATTATCCATGAGAGAAGAACTGAAAGCACGGGTAGTTCTCGTTCATTCCCGGTCTCACCTTCGCAGAGAACCTCTGCCGGAGGATGTCCAGGTAATAATCGTAGAGTCCGGCCCGGATGCGGCAGACTATGAAATCGCCGGAAGGGCCAGAAGAGGAGATATCGTCATTACCGATGATCTTGGGCTCGCAGGTATAGTCCTTTCCGGAGGAGCTGTAGTAGTGAATTCGTCCGGTAAACTGATTCAGCATCAGGAAATGGATCTTCTCCTGGAAATTCGTCATGCTGCACAAAAGGAACGGCGCCGGGGTAAGTACCGTTCAGGGCCCGCAAAAAGGACAATAGAGGATGAAAAAGCTTTTGCGGTTTCCCTGAGAAAGGCTGCCGCAGATTGTACATAGATTATCTCTTTGACTAATAGAGGTGGTGACAAAGCATGGCCCAGCGTATTCCTGAAGAAACGGTGGAGAAAGTCCGGCGGGAACTGGATATAGTTGATGTCATAAGTGAGTATGTACAGCTGAAAAAACAAGGACGTAATTTTACCGGACTCTGCCCATTTCATGGGGAAAAAACACCTTCTTTTTCTGTCTCCCAGGATAAGCAGCTTTATCACTGTTTCGGCTGCGGAGCCGGCGGGAGTATTTTTACTTTTGTAATGGAATTCGAAGGGTTGAGTTTTCTGGAGACAGTTCAGAAGCTTGCTTCAAAGACATCTGTCGAACTTCCAGAAATAGCCCCGGAACAAAGTACACCGGAACGGGAAGAGGCAGGTGTCTGGTATGAGGGTCACGAACTGGCCATGAAGCTTTATCATCATCTGCTTATTTCTTCCCCGGAAGGCAGACGGGCCCGTGAATATTTAAGGAAACGTGGATTCACGAAAGAAATGATTGAGCGGTTTCAGCTGGGTTACGCTCCTGATTCGTGGTCGTTTCTGACAGATTTTCTTCAAAAAAGAAATTTCCTTCCAAACGATATGGCTGACTGCGGACTGCTTGCACTGAGAGAAAGTGACGGAAGACCATTCGACCGTTTTCGCAACAGAATTATGTTTCCCATTTGGGACAAGTCTGGCAGGGTCATAGCTTTTGGGGGACGCGTGCTGGAAGCAGATGACAAGCCGAAGTATTTAAACAGTCCGGAATCCCAGGTGTTCAATAAAAGCCGGCTGCTCTACTACTTCCATGGTGCCAGGCCGGCAGTGAAACGTAAAAATGAAGCTGTTTTGTTTGAAGGGTACGTTGATGTTATATCTGCATTCCGTGCGGGTATAGAACATGGAGTAGGGGCACTCGGAACGGCGCTTTCAGAAGAACAGGCAAAAATGCTCCGCCGAAATGCTGATAGAGTAATTCTCTGCTACGATGGAGATGAAGCAGGACAGAAAGCGGCCTGGAAGAATGCAGAAATCTTAAAAAAATCCGGACTGGAAGTTTCTGTTGCTGCACTTCCGGAAGGAATGGACCCGGATGATTATATTAAAGAGTACGGGGCTGACCGTTTTGCTGATACTGTAATCGGCCAGCCCCGCACTTTAATGGAATTTAAATCTGTTTATCTGCGGAGAAATAAAAATATGTCCCAGGAAGCGGATCAGCTTCGTTTCGTAGAAGAAATGCTGATTGAAATCAGCAGACTTCCTAAAGCTATAGAAAGAGATCATTATATCAGGCGGCTGGAAGAGGAATTCTCTTTATCTTATGATGTTTTGAAGCAGGAAATGAAGGAACATGTCCAGAATAATGTACAGGCACGGACTAAACAGCAGAAACAGATTCACCGTAAAGTCACTGCCGAGCAGGTCAGGAAAATGCTTACAGCAGATGAAAAAGCAGAAAGTGATCTCATTGCCATGATGATTCATTCAAGGGAAGCTGCCGAAGAGGTTGAGAAACGAATCGGTTCTGCTTTTCAATACGAAACTTATCAGGCACTTGCGGCACTTCTTTACAGTTTCTATGCAGCTGGACATGAAAGTGATCCCGCAGGATTTCTGGAAACAATCGGAGACGCGGAATTAAAGCAGACTGCTGCAGCACTTGCAATGAAGGAGGTCCACGTTGACCTTTCTGAGCAGGTGATGGAGGATTATGCCAGACAGATTATACACCGCACTCCTGCAAGAAAACAGATAGAGGAGCTTCAGCAGCTGATGAAACAGACAAATGATGTGGAACAGCTTAAAAATTATGCGGCTAAGATGCTGGAGCTTAAAACGAAAATGCAGTAATCAGCTCATCGGAGAAAAAGCACCTTGATAACGTGGAAGGAGGGATCGTATGGCTGAGAAACCAATCCGCCCGCTGGCGGAAGGAGATTTGACCATCGATCAGGTAAAAGAACAGCTTCTGGAATCCGGAAAGAAAAGGGGTTCCTTGACATATGCCGAAATTACGGAGCGCCTGGGAGCTTTTGATCAGGATTCCGAGCAGATGGATGAATTCTTTGAATATCTTGGAGAGCAGGGCGTGGAAATCATTAACGAAAGCGAAACCGTTCCAAGTCTGCAGCAGGTAGAAAAAGAAGAGGCGTTTGATCTGAACGATCTAAGTGTACCACCGGGAATTAAAATTAACGATCCAGTTAGAATGTATCTGAAAGAAATCGGACGTGTTCCGCTTCTTTCTGCAAAGGAAGAAATTGAACTGGCCAAAAAGATAGAAGAAGGGGATGAAGAAGCAAAACGTCGTCTTGCAGAAGCGAACCTTCGTCTTGTAGTCAGTATAGCAAAGCGTTATGTAGGCCGTGGAATGCTGTTTCTCGATTTAATTCAGGAAGGTAATATGGGTCTCATTAAAGCTGTTGAAAAGTTCGATTATAATAAAGGCTATAAATTCAGTACGTATGCTACCTGGTGGATCCGGCAGGCTATTACACGGGCTATAGCCGATCAGGCACGTACGATCCGTATCCCGGTTCACATGGTGGAAACGATTAATAAACTGATTCGTGTACAACGTCAGCTGCTTCAGGATCTTGGTCGTGAACCTACACCGGAAGAGGTTTCTAAAGAAATGGACCTTACTTCTGATAAAGTACGGGAAATCCTTAAAATTGCGCAGGAGCCTGTATCATTGGAAACACCGATCGGGGAAGAGGATGATTCCCATCTTGGGGACTTTATTGAAGACCAGGAGGCGCTGGCTCCATCAGATGCCGCAGCTTATGAGCTGTTAAAAGAGCAGCTGGAAGATGTACTTGATACGCTTACAGACCGGGAGGAAAACGTCCTTCGGCTGCGTTTCGGTCTCGACGACGGCCGGACTCGTACTCTGGAAGAAGTAGGAAAAGTATTTGGAGTAACGAGGGAGCGGATCCGGCAGATTGAAGCCAAAGCCCTTCGCAAACTGCGTCACCCAAGCCGCAGCAAGCGTCTGAAGGATTTTCTGGAATAATACCTGCCGGCTGTTTTTACAGCCGGCTTATTATTTGTTGAGTTAGATTGCGAAACAGGAGTACTGGATAGGAAGGTGCTAATATGGAAATTATAGGGCACAGAGGGTTTAAACGAAAATATCCGGAAAATACGATGAGCTCTTTTAAAGCTGCCTCTGCTTATCCGATACAGGGGATAGAATGCGATGTCCACTGGACAAAGGATCACGTACCTGTTATTATCCATGATGCTGATGTGGACAGGACAACTTCCGGGAGTGGACCTGTTGCTTCATACACGTGGAAGGAACTGCAGAAACTGGACGCGGGAAGTTATTTCGATCCCCGTTATGCATCGGAAAAAATCCCTTCACTGGAGGAACTCTGCGAATGGATTTCAAAAAAAGATCTTACCCTTCATATGGAGCTTAAAGAGCAGGCCGGAGTCAGTGAAGAAGCGTTTATAGAAAGCTGCCTTGCTGTTTTAAAGCGCCACGGTATAATAATGAATACGGTTGTATCCACATTTTACCACCGTTATATCCGGGAGGCGAAAAAGCAGCAGCCGCTTCTCGAAACAGCTTTGCTCACGAAAACTCCTTTTCGCAGAGGACGTAATTACGTAAACAAAGTGGCGGCAGATGGTATTCACATCCGCCACAGTGTTCAGGCATCAATGTATTACCGGCCCTGGAGAAAGCAGGATATTACTGTAAGAGCTTACAATATCCGTACCCCCTTTGATTTTAACCGCTGCAGAAAAGCAGGAATAACTGGTGTGATTACAGACGATCCCGAGCAGATGACAACTCTCAATATTTGATTGATTTATGAACTTATGGAGCAGGAAGAGAAAGTTATTTTGAAAACACTTTCCATTCCGGGGTATTTCATATACAATGTAATAGAGTGAAAAACTGGCGTTTATCGCCTTATTTAATTTTGATTTCAGTGAAGTAAGGGAGGTACATACGTATGAGAGGAGCACCTCTATTTCCATTTGCAGCAACAGCTGTACTGGGGCTTCTGCTTGTGTTTGCTTTGTCGCTGGTAGGTCTCAACATCGGCGGGGAAGAAGCAGCAGATGAAAACAATGGCGCAGAAGAAAACAATGCAGAGGAAGAAGAATTTGATGACCCGATTGAACTCGGCGAAAGTGTCTACGAAGGCCAGTGTGCATCATGTCACGGAGGAGAACTTGAAGGCGGTTCAGGCCCGCCGCTTGATACCGGAGACTATGATGAAAACGACATTATAACGGCGATTGAAGAAGGCCCGGGAAGCATGCCGGCAGACCTTGTTGAAGGTGAAGAAGCCGAAGCAGTGGCAGAGTTTATTATTTCTGAAAATTAATAGCTGACAGAGCAGGGTGTCTTAAAGGGAATTTCTTTTAAGACACCTTCTTTGTTGGTAAAATATACGCAGATATGAGAAATTTTAAGAAAATAGGTGGTATGGGTGAATGAGCAGCATTTATCAAAACGTCTTGAGAAAGTAGTGGAATATGTCCTGGAGGAAGGAACCGTTGCTGATATTGGTTCCGACCATGCTTATCTTCCGGTATATCTTGTAGGAAATGGCTTGTGTGAATACGCTATTGCTGGAGAATTAAACGAAGGTCCCTACGCTTCAGCTATTGAAAAAATACGGGCTAATGATTTGGAAGGACGCGTGGAAGCGAGACAGGGAGATGGTCTCAGCGTTCTTGAAGGAAGAAAAGCAGATACGGTGGTAGTAGCAGGAATGGGAGGCCCATTAATTGTGTCTATCCTGAAAAAAGGGCAGAAATACCTGCCGGACGTGAAAAGACTTGTTCTTCAGCCGAATGTAGCCGCAGATCAGGTGCGGTACTGGCTGAAAAGTAACGGCTGGTCTTTAATTGATGAAGCAATAGTAATGGAAGATGGGCATGTGTATGAAATACTCGTAGCAGATAGGTCGGGGGTGGACCCATATGAAACTGATAAGATAAGAAAACAGCTGTGGCTCGGCCCCTACTTGATGGAAAGACGACCGGAAGCGTTTCATATTAAATGGGAAAGGGAATATGATCAGCTGAAAAGAATATACAGCCAGCTGCAGCTCGCCAGACAAAAACAGGCAAGGCACAGGGAAGAGGAACTGCAGCAAAAAATGAAATGGCTGGAGGAGGTATTGCATTGAAACAGGCTCATGCCCAGACAATTATACAGGCATTTGAAAAATATTCCCCTAAACACCTGGCTGTGGAAGGGGATAAAATCGGACTGCAGGTAGGTTCTCTTCAAAAACCGGTTCGAAAAGTTATGGTAACACTCGATGTGCTCGAACCAGTAGTCGATGAAGCTGTTGAGGCAGGAGTAGATTTAATTATCGCCCATCATCCACTTCTATTCCGTCCAATTAAAGTACTCAATACAGATACGGCATACGGACGTACAGTGGAAAAACTTATTAAGCATGATATTACAGTTTATGCCGCACATACTAATCTTGACGTTACAGAAGGAGGGGTCAATGATCTGATGGCTGATGCTCTTCAGCTGCAGAATACAGAAGTACTCGTTCCTCTTTCTGAAGATATATTGAAAAAACTCAGCGTGTTCGTTCCAGTAGAGCACGCAGATGATCTTCGGGAAGCGCTCGGAAATGCGGGGGCAGGGCACATAGGCAACTATACTCACTGTTCCTTTTCCACCGAAGGCAGGGGGGCGTTCCGTCCGGAAGCAGGGGCGGACCCATTTATCGGTGAGCCCGGTAAATTGGAAAGACCGGCGGAGGAAAAAGTGGAAACCCTTTTTTACGCGTCAGAGGAAAAGAAAGTACTGCAGGCAGTAAAGAAAGCCCATCCGTACGAAGAAGTGGCCTACGACATTTTCGACATGGCGGTTCCCGGGAAAAAGCAGGGACTGGGACGTATTGGCAGGCTTCCGGAAAAGACGACGCTGGATGATTTTGCGGAAAAAGTGAAAAAAGCATTTGGTGTCGAAGGGCTCCGGGTCGTCGGTGAAGGTTCAGCTGAAGTAGAAAAAGTGGCAGTACTCGGCGGGGACGGAAATAAATATGCAATGACAGCTCTTCACAAAGGTGCCGACGTTTACGTAACCGGAGATCTGTACTTTCATGTAGCTCACGATGCCTGGATGGAAGGGCTGATGATGATTGATCCCGGACATCATGTCGAACAGATCATGAAGCAGGATACAGCAGACAGGCTCAGCAGTTTTGTTAAGGAAGAAAAGTGGGATACGGAAGTAATTGTTTCAAAAATTAATACCGATCCATTTCGTTTCGTATAAGCTGAAGAGCCTGATCCGGCATGCCGGATCAGGCTCTTTTTATCACGTGTGGTTAATGTTCACTGCTGCAATCGGGAAAACTCTGTTTCATCAGAGGCCGGGGGGAGCTCTTTTTTCAGCACGGGCCGAAACAATATTCATGCCGTTTTTCTGTCCACCGGAGCTGAAACCTCGTAAAAATCTCAATTCGTAAAAAGACGAGTCTCCAGGGTGAACTCCTGCATAAAAAAAGCTTGAAACTCCTTCCACACGAGGAGGAAGAGAGAGCTTCAAGCTTTCATATCTGTTTATTTAGCTCCCGGGTTCCTCTTTTTACGGATTTTCGGAAGAATTTTAGATAATTTCACCATGCTCGTAGTGTCCCACGTATGAGGATCATCTTCATCAAACTGCTCGAGAAATCTAATGACCTCTTTTGTAATTAGTGTAGGAGTACTTGCTCCGGCTGTCACAGCCACTTTATTAATACCGCGGAGCCATTCGACATTGATATCAAACACGTTGCTTATACGGTAGGAAGGTGTATCTGCGACTTCTTTGGAGACCTGCGCGAGACGGTTGGAGTTATTGCTTTTCGGGTCTCCGACTACGAGAAGGAGATCTGCTCCTCCGGCCTGTTCTGCAACGGCTTCCTGCCTTACCTGCGTAGCGTTACATATTTCATTATGAATTTCGGCATGAGGATATTTGTCCGCTGCGGCTTTGATAAGGTGACGGACGTCCCACTGGCTCATCGTAGTTTGATTTGTAATAATGATTTTATCGGATTTAATATCCAGATCAGCTACGTCCTCAAGGTTTTCAACGAGATGAACAATATCGGGAGCCACTCCGATGGCACCCTCCGGTTCCGGGTGGCCGTGTTTACCTATATAAATAAACTCGTACCCCTGATCCATACGTCCGCGGATCAGGTCGTGTGTAACAGTTACATCAGGACAGGTGGCATCTATAGCAGTCAGCCCTTTTTCGTCCGCAAGACGTCTGACTTCCGGGGAAACGCCGTGCGCAGTATAAATAACTGTTCCTTTTTCCACTTTTCGCAGTATATCAAGGCGGTTTTCCCCATCAAGTGTAATAACCCCGTCTTCTTCAAATGCGTCTGTTACGTGCTTATTATGGACAATCATCCCCAGAATATAAATCGGCCTCGGCAGATCAGGATTTGCTGCTGCTTCTTTAGCCATTACCATCGCGTCTACTACACCGTAACAGTAGCCGCGGGGGGATATTTTTAATACTTCCATTCGACTAAATCCTCCTCCGGTTGAGTTCGTGCTTTTTCTATTATAGTACGGGAGAAAAGTTGTGACAAATAATGTTCACCCTGCAAGGATTATGCTTCTTTAAGAGGAGTATTTACCCGGGCTTCAAGCATGGACACAGCTTCCATCTCAGTAGTGTTATGAACGAGCATAAGTTCACTGATTAAAAGCTTTCGTGCAAGATCAAGGCTTTTCTTTTCTTCTATGTGAAGTTTCTGAGGACTGTGGGATTTCTTACATGTCAGCTCGAAATAAACTTCAATGCAGTCTTCAATGGTGCCTGAAGCAAGCCGTTCGTCCTGCCGGCGGGAAGGCTTTTGAAACTCTTCCATAATATTTTTTCTGCCGCAGGCTGCGAGAAGCTGCATCAGATGTTCCGGGTCTGTAACCGGACGCAGCCCGGACTTCATAACTTTTTTCTCGGGAAGCATAAGAGTAATTCCTTGAAGAGGAAAAAACACAACAAAGTACAGCTGCTTCTCATTTAAAATTGTTTTTTCCATAACTTCCTGTACTTTTCCAGCACCGTGTCCGGGATATACGACATGATCTCCTACTTTAAACATGCGCACTCCTCCTATCTTTGTGTAATAGTACCAGTTTACCATATTCTAAAAAATAAGCCTAATCATAAATCACATAACAGTATGCACACAGATGCATTCATGCTAAAATAAACTGTTAGTGATTTTGAACGTACAGGTACGAATAAAAAGGATGATGAATAAATGAAACATAACTTTGAAAGATTTCAGCTGAATCCCGTATTAATTGAAACGTTAATAAAAGAGGGGATTGAGCAGCCGACAGTTATACAGGAGAGGCTTATTCCTTCCATAGATAAAGGAAGCGATGTTATCGGAAAATCCCAGACCGGAACCGGTAAAACTCTGGCTTTTCTTCTTCCGATTATCAATCAGGTAAATGCGGAGCAGCGGGAAACCCAGTATTTGATAACAGCGCCGACAAGAGAGCTTGCTTCTCAGCTTTATGACGTATGTCAGGTCTATACCGGGGGGACAGATGTTACTTCCCAGCTTATTGTCGGTGGAACAGACAGGAAGCGTATGGCCGAAAAGGTGTCTCAAAAACCTCATATTATAGTCGGAACTCCGGGAAGAGTTCTGGATATGATAAGAGAAAACGCTGTTAAGACGGATGCGGTGAAAGGTTTTGTTGTTGATGAAGCTGATCAAATGCTGGATCTGGGATTTCTGGAAGAAGTAAACGGCATAGCAGCTGCTCTGCACGAGAATGTCCAGCTGCTCGTCTTCTCTGCGACGATTCCGGAAAGTCTCATGCCATTTCTTAAAAAATACATGAATCAGCCGAAACAGGTGGAAGTGGAGCCGGAAACAGCAGCACCGCAGAAGATAGAGCACTGGCTGATCAACGACCGGGACAGGGAGAGAAAAGAAGTTCTTTCCCGTCTGACAGATAGAATCAATCCGTTTCTTGCCATTATCTTTGCGAATACAAAAGAGTCAGCGGATGAATTTTACAAGGTGCTTCTGGATAAAGGACTGAACGTCGACGTACTTCACGGAGGAGTTCCGCCGAGAAAAAGAAAAAAAGTACTGAAAAAACTGCAGGACGCCGAGATTCAATACGTGGTAGCGACGGATTTGATCGCCCGTGGTATTGATATTACAGGTGTGAGCCACATTATTAATGCGGAGATACCAACAGAGCTGGAGTATTATGTCCACCGTGTCGGAAGAACAGCAAGAGCCGGCTGGGACGGGATGGCCCTGACCATCTATGGCCGGACGGATGAGGCCGCAATTGCAAAGCTGAAACAGCGAGGTATACAGTTTGTATATAAGGAATGGAAGCAGGGAAGCTGGAAAACTGTAGAGAAACGAAGCGACAGCCGGCCGAAGCAGAAGGAAGCTCCTCTGCCTCCAAAGAAAAAAACAACAAAAGTAAAACCCGGCTATAAGAAAAAAGCACGTGAAAAGGCCGAGCGGGAAATGAAGCGGAAGCGACGTATTGACCGCAGAAAAAAATAATACTTGTCAGGAGGAGAAACCATGCTTCTTGGATCCCACGTATCAATGAATGGAAAGAAAATGCTTCTGGCGGCCAGTGAGGAAGCCGCCTCCTACGGAGCAGATACGTTTATGATTTACACAGGTGCTCCACAGAATACGAGACGTAAAGCTGTGGAGGATCTGAACATCGAGCAGGGGCAGACGCACATGAGGGAACATAATATTTCCAATATTGTTGTGCACGCTCCTTACATTATTAACATTGCGAACACTGTCAAACCGGAAACTTATCAGCTTGGAGTCGATTTTCTCAAGAGTGAAATTGACCGGACGGAAGCTCTCGGTGCGAAGCAGATCGTCCTTCACCCAGGTGCGCACGTCGGGCAGGGAGCCGAAAAAGGAATTGCCAAAATCGTAGAAGGTCTGAATGAAGTAATCGATCCGGATCAGGACGTTCAGATTGCGCTGGAAACAATGGCCGGCAAAGGTTCCGAATGCGGGAGAACATTTGAAGAAATAGCAGAAATAATCGATGGAGTAACGCACAGCCACCGTCTTTCAGTCTGTTTTGATACGTGCCACGTACACGATGCCGGATACGACCTGGTGAACGACCTCGACGGGACCCTCCAGCATTTTGATCAGACTGTCGGACTCGACCGTATAAAAGTACTGCATGTGAATGACAGCAAAAATGAGCAGGGAGCCCACAAGGACCGTCATGAAAATATCGGCTTCGGACACATCGGTTACGACGCGATCGAAAGAATCGTCTACCATGAAGCTTTTAAAGATATTCCAAAAATATTGGAAACGCCATATGTAGGACCGGATAAAAAGAACAAAAAGCCTCCATATGAACGCGAAATAGCCATGCTTCGAAAGCGTCAATTTAATGCTTCCTTGAAAGATGAGTTAACTGCAGAAATATCTCTTAAATAAGCATCTGTAAGCCTTCCGTTAATGATGAGATTACTGTCTCATTAACGGAAGGCTTTTTCTATTAAGCTCTGCTTCCGGAAAAACTTCGCTTCAACCTGTTCTCTGGAAGTTCAGTAGATTATATTGATGCTTTCTCCTTCAGTTCAAATGGCGAATTTAAGCGCCCTCTTATGAACAAGCCTTCCAATTAAACAACGCCTTTATTTCCATATTATGATGGTGTGTATTTCTGAAAATCGTTTCATACAGAAGATAATTTATATAAACAGCAGATTTCAAAGATAAATAAAGACATTTGCCATGAGAAATAATATGAATTATAATAGAATCAGCAGAAAAAGTTGTATTAAGGAAACTTTTTAGTTATTACACAAGTTTCACTCGGAAAGGAGGAAATAAAATGAAACAAACAATAGAATTAAAAAATGTATCGGTACACTATTACGGGAACACAGCAATCGAAGATATATCACTAAGCGTGGAAGAAGGAAACATTATCGGAGTAGTCGGGCCGAACGGGGCGGGAAAATCGACATTAATGAAAGCGGTGCTCGGTCTCGTAAAGTACCGGGGAACCGTGGCTGTCTTCGGACAGAAAGTGGATAATGTAAGAAAGAACATTGCCTACGTACCTCAGCGTACATCCATAGACTGGGATTTTCCCGTGCTTGTAAAGGATGTGGTACTGATGGGCAGGTATGTACATGTTCCGTGGTATAAAAACGTAAGCAGAAAAGACCGGCAACGGGCAGAGGAAGCGCTGGAAGAAGTAGGGATGGAAGAATATAAAAACCGGCAGATCGGGGAGCTTTCCGGAGGGCAGCAGCAGCGTGTTTTTATCGCGAGGGCCCTGGCACAGGACACGGATCTATTTTTTCTCGACGAGCCGTTTGTAGGTATTGATGTAAATTCGGAAGAAATTATAGTTAATCTGCTGAAACAGCTCCGTTCAAAAGGTAAAACGATCTTTGTCATCCATCACGATCTCAGTAAAGTAGAAACATATTTTGATCAAATCCTTATATTAAACAAGCAGCTTATTGCTTCAGGAAGAGTAGGGGAAGTGTTTACTCCCGCTAATTTAAAACAGGCTTACGGTGGAAATGCTGCTGTGCTGGCGGATGATTCAGAAATGGTGGTTGTCGGCCCATGATCAGCGAAATACAGAATTTCACCAGCCAGCTGATGATGTATCCGTATCTTCAGAGCGCTCTTTTAACCGCTGTGCTGGTCGGCATTATTTGTGGTGTGATAGGGTGTTTTATTATTCTCAGGGGTATGGCGCTTATGGGGGATGCTATTTCCCACGCTGTCCTTCCCGGCGTCGTGTTTTCCTATATGCTTGGTACAAGCATGTTTATTGGAGCTTTTATTACGGGAGTTGTAACAGCTCTTGCGATCGGATTTATTTCGAGAAACAGCAGAATAAAGGATGATGCAGCCATCGGTATCATGTTTACCGCCATGTTTGCTCTCGGTATTGTTGTTATGACTTCCCTGAGAGGAACATCTGTGGATTTGATGCATTATTTGTTCGGAAACGTTCTGGCTGTTTCATCCGTGAATTTTGTTATTACACTGATCATTGGAGTGCTTGTATTGGTTTCTGTCCTGCTGTTTTATCGGCCGCTTCTTCTCAGTACTTTTGATGAAACGATGGCCAGGGCAGCGGGTCTTCCTGTTAAATGGATACATTATCTGTTTATGCTTCTTCTTTCTCTCGTGACGGTGGCTTCTCTGCAGACGGTTGGAATTATTCTTGTAGTAGCGATGCTGATTACACCAGGTGCTACGGCTTATCTCCTGACAGACAGATTTCCGGTTATGCTCGTATTTTCTGCTTTCTTCGGAGCTCTCTCGGCAGTGATCGGTCTTTTCTTTTCTGTCATGTATGATGTTGCTTCAGGGGCTTCTATTGTTCTTGCAGCGTCCGTGTTTTTCCTTCTTGCCTTTCTTTTCGCACCGAAACAGGGGCTGTTATTTAAAAACTTGAGACGTCCGGAAAAGCAATCTGAAAAAGCGGCATAACAATATTGCTTTTCAGCCGGCTTTCTGTTTCAATAAGTATTCCTTGCAGATTTGAAGGGATTGTATGCTGAAGGTCATTAAAAAATGCTTTCCGGAAGGCTGCTGCCGGAAAGCAAAGGATACATGTATACTACGGATAAAGCAGTGATTCGAAAAGAATAAGTTTATCAGCACAGGCTGTCCCGACGTATCGTCCGGGAGAGCCTTCTTTGCACTTCTATTTATTCCGTCATATTTATCGGGCATTGTGATTGATAACTTACAGGCAGCTGCACAAGTTCCAGTTCACGCTTTAAAAGCTCAACTATCTTCAAAAGGAAGAACAGCTTTTTTCCGGAATATTTCCTGACTGTTCAGGCGGGCCTTCGAACGGGAGCGTATATATTTATAGGAGCCGTCGGGCTGAAGCATCCTTGCTTTTTGATTGTCTTCCAGTGAGACAAACAGTACTTCTTTTATACGTTCTTTAATGTGCCCTGAGTGCACCGGAAAAACGATTTCAATTCTTTTCTCCATGTTTCTCGTCATCCAGTCGGCGGAAGAAAGGTAGGTGGTTTCTTTCCCGTTGCGATAAAAATAAAAAATCCGGCTGTGTTCAAGATAGCGTCCCAATATACTGCGGACAGTTATATTTTCACTGACACCGGGAATTCCCGGTTTCAGACAACAGATACCTCGTATGATCAGCTCAATCTTTACTCCTGCACAGCTTGCTTCGTAAAGCTTCATAATTATCGGCTTGTCTGTTAATGAATTCATTTTAGCAACGATCCGGCCCCGGCCGTGTTTTTGGTGGCTTTGAATCTCTTTGTCGACAGCTTTCAGAAAAAACTCCCTGATTTCAAAGGGAGCAGTTGCAATTTCCTTCCATTCAGGTCTGGTCGTATACCCACTCAAGTAATTAAAAAAATGTGTCGCATCTGCGCCAAAGGAAGGCCGGCTCGTAAGGATTCCCATATCTGTATAAATTTCCGCAGTAGAATCATTGTAGTTGCCCGTTCCAAGATGAACAATACGCTGTATTTTATCCTGCTCATGCCGTACAATCAAAGTGATTTTGCTGTGTGTTTTTAAGCCGGAAATCCCATAAATGACGTGACACCCGGCTTTTTCAAGTTTTTTGGCCCATTGAATATTATTTTCTTCATCAAAGCGTGCTTTCAGCTCCACGAGTACTGTGACCTGCTTACCGAGTTCGGCAGCTCTTGCGAGGGCTGCAATAACAGGAGAATCACCGCTGACTCTGTAAAGGGTCTGTTTAATCGCGAGAACATTTTCATCTTCTGCAGCCTGCCTCATTAAATCAATAACTGGCTGAAAAGACTCGTACGGATGGTGAAGAAAAATATCTTTTTTAAGCGCTGCCTGCAGGATGTTTTCCTGATCGATCAAGTCGGCGGGAGCCTGGGGGAGCGCTGGGCTGTAAGTAAGCTGTTCAAAATTCGGGGATGAAAGTTTATAGAACTGAAATAAAAAAGAAAAGTCAAGCGGACCGTTAACGGGATAAATGTCTTCCTCCTGAATTTCAAGTACACTCACCAGCAGTGACAGAACGTTTTCGTCCATTCTGCCTTCCTCTGTTTCCAGACGAACGGCCGCTCCCCATCGTCTTTTCTGCACCTCTATTTCAATTTCCCTGAGAAGGTCTCTCGCCCCTTCTTCATGTATCGTTAAATCGGCATTTCTCGTAATCCGAAAAGGAGAGACCGACTCGATTTTATAACCGGAAAACAAATGATGCAGAAATACTGTAATCACATCTTCAAGCATCAGCCAGGATGTTTCCTCCGTTCCGGGTACGGGTATTGTACGATTTAATACAGAAGGGACCTGGACGATAGCAAGTCTGCGCAGATCATCCTCTTTTAATACGACTGCCAGATTGATGCTTTTATTGGATATAATAGGGAAGGGCCGGTGGGCGTCGATTGCCATCGGTGTCAAAACAGGAAGAATGTAATGTTTAAAATGTTTTTCTACGAGCTTCTTTTTTTCTGACGACAGCTCACTCATGCGCGTAAATGTAAGACCTTCTTCGTGAAGAAGTGGAAGCAGTTTTTCTTTATAATGAACATACTGCCTCTCAACGAGGGAACTGTTAAACTGTGCAATCTGCTGCAGCTGCATACCCGGTGTGAGGCCGGTTTTATTATCCGGTTTCGTATAGCCTGCTTTTACCTGATCTTTCAGTCCAGCGGCACGAACCATAAAAAATTCGTCGAGGTTGGAACTGAAAATAGCAGTGAATTTGAGTCTTTCCAGGAGAGGATTTGCTCTATCCTCCGCCTCTTCCAATACTCTTTCGTTGAACCGCAGCCAGCTTAACTCTCTATTATGATAATAGTCGGGATGATCGAAATTATTGATGGACGGCATATGTTTCCTCCGTTCTTTCTTAAATGATTACTCATGGTGAACTTATGAAGATAGTTCATTCTGTATGAACCGCAGATGAACATTCCGTTTTAGAGGGCGTTCCAGATGTTTTTTATACTTGTCAGCCTGCTGCTCTTCAAAATGAATGTCACCACGGCAGGTGAGCTTCATATAAAGATTTTTTTTATCTGATTTCGTAATTTCGATTTTCTTTACAGCCTGCTGGCCGGTGATGTTCAATGCGTAGGCAAGTTTATTCACAGCTCCCAGCAGTTCGTAGGAAGCGAGAGATTCTTTATCGACCCACTGGCTGAAAGGTCTTGCATAAAACTTCAGCTGGGAGCGGGAAGTAAATGAAGCGGTAAAGGCCAGACCGAGACGCTCCATATGGGAGAGACCGTCGATAGACTGGTTAGTAAGCATATAAAACGTATGCTGGCTCTTGGATTCCGGATGAATAGTTTTCCCCACATAAAACATTTTGGCCCCAAGACGAAGCAGCTGGGCCTCCTGATCGGAGAAATCGGCCAGTCCGTGCCGCATAAGTTCTTTTGCAATATAGGAGGAGAGTACAGCCAGCTGCTTTTGATCTTCTGCTTTAAGGCGGTTATGGTTGCTCAGCTGATACAGACTTTCTTCTTTGACACTGGGGAAGTGGGTTACCTGAATCGGCTGGAGAAGCTTTTCAAAGAAAAGCCCTTCTCTCAGGCCGTAATTACTGATGATAAACGTATTTGAGTCCGTTTCCTTTAGAAGCATCTGCATCGCCTGGACTGCCGGAAGAATAATATCAGCGCGGTCTTTGGACAATCCGTCAGTTTTTTCCCGCTTTTTCAGCGGCATCTCTGCAAGCCATTCTGCTGTTTCCTCCGTTTCTTCAGCTGACATTATGTACTGGTGCAGTCCAGAAAGGGGATAGGAATGACGATTTTGATGGACAAGGGCCAGATTTCTAGCGGAACCTCCGATACCAATTACAGGAACCTGCAGATCCTTCAGCCACGGAAGTGAACGATAGGCTTCCTGAAGAAATGCGTTAAGCTGCTTCTGCTCTTTTTTCGTCGGGGTGTGTCCTTTAATGAATTTATTTTTGAGTGTCAGAGCTCCAAAAGGAAAGCTGAAAGAATGTTTCAGCTCTCTGTGTTCAAAATAAGTGATCTCCGTACTTCCGCCGCCGATGTCGATGGTTACACCTTCCTGAAAGTCGGTGGAATTTGTTACAGCCAGATATCCATAATAAGCTTCCTGCTCCTCAGAAAGCACTTCGAAAGGGAACGATGAATGCTGACTTACTGCTTTAAGAATTTCTTCCCGGTTTTTCGCATTACGGACAGCTGCCGTCGCGGCACCTCGTACTGAGGTTAAATGATAACCTGCTGCAATGTCAGCAAATTTATCCAGAAGGCTTAATATTTTATCAATTCCTTCACTGGTCATCTCGCCTTCATCATTAATATATGTACTCAGACGTGCGGAAACTTTCAGATTTTGAATTTCCTGATGGTACCCGTCGGTATCAACTTCATATATAACAAAACGTACAGAGTTGGAGCCCATATCAATTATACCTATCTGCTGTTTTTCCATGTTCCTGCCTCCTTCATACCGTTTTCTCCATTATAACTTTGATGATCAATCGCTGCGACATATACTCACTTGAAATCAGTATTATTTACATTTTTCTATGCGTCATGTATACTTTTATTGATTAAATCGTAATTATTACTATTTTAGAAAAGGCAGGATGGAAAAGAGCTGCCAGATAAAGATCGATGGTAGAAAGAAGGGGAATTACATTGAAAAATTCAGCTGCCCCATATGTACTGGAAGTTAAAAATGTCAGCTTCAGCTACGGGAAACAAATGGTGCTGGAAGATATTAATATGCAGGTTCGTGAAGGCTCGTTTCTCGGACTCGTAGGTCCGAACGGCTCCGGAAAATCGACCTTTATGAAACTTCTGCTCGGACTTTTAAAAGCAGATAAAGGAAATATTGAGCTTTTCGGCAGTCCTGTGCAGAGCTTCAGGGACTGGAGTAGAATAGGCTTTGTTTCCCAGAAAGCGAACAGCTTTAACAGTGGTTTTCCAGCCACAGTTTTTGAAGTGGTGGCGATGGGCTTGTACGGCAAAATCGGCCTGTTTCGGTTTTTAAAAAAAGAACATAAGAAAAAAATTAAAGAAGCCATTGCCCAGGTAGGAATGGAACAGTATATGCATAAGAACATCGGCCGGTTGTCCGGCGGGCAGCAGCAGAGGGTTTTTATTGCCAGAGCGCTCGTGAGTGAGCCTGAACTGCTTATACTGGACGAACCTACGGTCGGTGTTGATGCTGATTCTGTAAGGAATTTTTATGATATGCTGAAAGAATTGAATGATAAAAAAAACATTACGCTCATCCTTGTGACCCATGATATTGGTGCTATGAGCGAGTACGTTACGGATGTCGCCTGCCTGAATAAATGTCTTCATTTTCACGGGGATAAAAATGATTTTGAAGTGAACAGGGAAGAGATGATGACGGCGATGTACGGTCACAAAGTTAATGTTATAGAGCATAACCATTCTCATGACCATCATGACCATTCTCACGATCATGACGATCTGGACGGCGTCCGCTCATGATCGAAGTGTTTTTTCAATATGATTTTCTGCGGTATTCGCTGTTTACGGGAGTTTTGATAGGAATTCTGGCGCCGTTGACCGGGGTTTTTATCGTGGTCCGGCGCCTTTCTCTTCTGGCCGATGCATTATCCCATATTACGCTGACAGGTATTGCTTTCAGCCTGCTTCTTGGAAGGTATATTAATTTTTTCGCTGTATTAAATCCAGTATATATGGGAATGATTTTCGCTGCCACAGGATCGCTGCTCATTGAGAGACTGCGTCATACCTACCGTTTTTACCGGGAACTCGCCATACCGATTATTTTGTCTTCTGGAATTGGGATCGGTGTTGTGTTTATTTCTCTTGCCGACGGATTCACGACGGATCTTTTCAGCTATTTGTTCGGAAGCATAGCGGCAATTTCCAGCACTGATTTTACAGTAGTACTTGTTTTGACAACTGTAGTCGTTGCCATTTTTGGGCTGTTTTATAAGGAGCTGTTCTTTTTAAGTTTTGATGAAGAACAGGCAGTTATTTCAGGCATACCGCGCAGATCCCTGCATTTTCTGTTTATACTTATTACGGCAGTGGTTATCGGTATTTCAATGCAGATTGTAGGCATTCTGCTCGTGTCCGCACTGATGACACTTCCGGTCGCAGCAGCTATGCGTCTTGCCGCTTCTTTCAAGCAGATGTTTTTTTATTCTGTAGTTATCGGAGAAGTTTCGGTGCTTGCAGGCATCTTTGCGGCTTTTCACCTGGATGTTGCCCCGGGTGGTATGATTGTTGTAGTTAACGTTCTTATTCTTCTGATAGTCTTAGCAGCGACTTCAGAAAAAATATTGAACCGTAAAGGCGGGTGACCGGAATGGAAATTTTTCAGCAGCTTACTTTTTTAGAAAGGGGAATTGCTGCCGGTCTTCTGATTGGCTTCATCAGTCCGCTGATCGGAGCTTTCCTTCTTGTACGGAGAATGACTATTATCTCGGAAGGGCTTTCACATGTGACCCTGACAGGCATTACAGCCGGAGTATTGATGATGCAGACTTCAGCTTTTTTTGCCTTCATTAATCCTTTGTACACGGGACTGCTTGCTGCTCTCGCCGGATCGCTTCTGATCGAAAAGCTCCGGCAGGTATACAAACATTTTCAGGAACTTGCTATACCGATTATACTTTCTGCCGGAGTCGGATTAAGTGCTGTTATGATCAGCATAGCAGAAACCGGGTATACAGAGTGGTACGCTTATCTTTTTGGTAGTATACTGACAGTGACGCTTAACGATCTCCTGTTTATATTTCTTACCGGTGTACTGAGCATGCTTATCATCGGATTCTTTTATAAAGAACTGCTTTCCATTTCTTTTGACCAGGAGTTTGCTTCTACGTCTGGTATTTCTGTAAGGAAAATTAATTTTCTATTTACGCTGCTCGTTGCTCTTGTTATCTCGATGTCCATGAAAGTAGTAGGAATACTTCTCGTCGGAGCCCTGATTACACTTCCTGTGGCAGCAGCTATCCTTTTTGCAAAAAGCTTCCGGCACGTCCTGTTTCTCGGCATTATATTCGGTGAAGCAGCAGTACTCGGGGGAATTGTTTCTTCCTACTATTTAAATGTTGCAACCGGGGGTATGATCGTTGTAACTGGTATAATTATATTAATTGGAGCAGCAGCTGTGAAAAAGCTTCTGCCTGAAGGATTTCTCAGTAAGGAGGAAACAGTATGAATGTGCAGGAGGCAATGGACCTTCTTAAAAAGAAAGGTTATAAGTATACGGATAAACGGCAGGATATGCTGCAGTTATTTTCTGAAGAGAGCAGGTATCTTGCTGCAAAAGATGTACTGGAAACGATGCAGAAAACGTATGACGGCATGAGCTTTGATACGATTTACCGGAATCTGTCCCTGTTTACCGAGCTCGGAATTCTAGAAGCAACAGAACTTAACGGTGAAAAACGGTTCCGATTTACATGTGCGGTGGATGAACATCATCACCATGTTATCTGTCTGGAATGTGGAAAAACGAAGCATATTCACCATTGTCCTATGGACGATCAGCCTGTCCAGGAGGCCGGTTTCGACGTAATCGGCCATAAGTTTGAAATCTATGGATACTGCAGCGAATGCAGAAAGCAGCCCACTTCGTAATGAAGGGGCTGCTTTTTTGGAGGGGTGAAAAGGTTTTACTTTTTCAGCGGCTGAAAAATATTTTCTACGATAGTTTTAGCATGCAGCCAGTTTTTCGCCCGGTAAACATTATCCGGAACCGGCATCTGGTTATATGGTGTTTCCATCAGCACGACGGGAATTTGAAATTCCTCGGCAATATTAACGGCGTTGTCGTGTTTATCTTCAAAAAACGTATCCACTTCATGTTTTTTAACAGCCGCAATTTTGTCATGCTGTCCAAGCAGTTCGATATGGTCATACGGCACTTCCTGACGGTGGAACCAGTCTTCCGTCACATCGAGAAGATGGTTCGGACGGGCGCTTATATAGAAGAGCTCAAACTGGCTTCTCCACGTATGGAGAGTGTCTTTTGCATTATCAGCAATAGTGGAGCTGCTGTAAAGCATTGGTTCATGCTTCTGCATCCACTGCCAGAATTCCTCATCGGTCACTCCCAGTGCTTTTGTAAGGTCATATTCAACAATATCATCAAGCGTCAGGTCTTTATTGAAATGTTTATTTAAGTGGGGTATAAAGGTGGCCGGGTCTGTAACTGTTCCATCAATATCTATACCAAAGCGGTATTTCTTCATAAGTTATTTCACCTCATAATGTCTTCTGCTGAAGGCATTATCTCATACTTTCGGTTATCGTTAAAGTCAAGTTTCTTTAAGTCCTTCAAAAAAGGAATAAATAAAACTGTGTGATACTGGTCAGACACCAGCATCACACAGTCTGTAAAAATAATAATTATCAGGCTTTCTGTTCTGCTTCCTGCTCTAGTTTCTGTTTTTTGTAATGTTCTTCAGCCAGTATATCAATTTCTTTTTTCAGTTCTTCGACCATAATTTCTTCCGGAACTTTACGGATAGTCTTTCCTTTGCGGAAGAGAAGTCCTTCCCCGCGTGCACCGGCAATTCCGATATCTGCTTCTTTAGCTTCTCCGGGACCGTTTACCGCACACCCGAGAACAGAAACTTTGATAGGGGCTTTAATGTTTTGAATATATTCTTCCACTTCATTTGCAATGCTGATCAGATCGATTTCAATCCGTCCGCATGTAGGACAGGACACTAGTGTTGCAGCATTCGTCGCAAGACCAAAGCTTTTAAGAAGTTCTTTCTGTACTTTGATCTCCTCTACCGGATCAGCGCTTAATGAAATGCGCATTGTATTTCCAATCCCTTTTTGAAGCAGGACACCCAGGCCGGCAGAACTTTTAACGGTGCCGGCAAATAGTGTGCCCGACTCGGTAATTCCAAGGTGAAGGGGATAATCAAAAGCTTTTGCTGCCTGTTCATACGCTTCGACAGCCAGATGAACATCCGATGCCTTCATGGAAACGATAATGTCGTAGAAGTCGAGATCCTCCAGAATTTTAATATGATGAAGCGCACTTTCCACCATACCTTCAGCTGTTGGATAGCCGTATTTATCAAGAATTCTTTTTTCAAGAGAACCGGCATTAACCCCGATCCGGATTGGAATGCCTTTTTCTTTTGCAGCGTTTACGACAGCTTCAACCTTTTCTTTACGACCGATATTACCTGGATTAATACGGATTTTATCAGCGCCGCCTTCGATAGCTTTGAGAGCCATTTTGTAATCAAAGTGAATATCAACAACAAGTGGAATATTTATACGTTTTTTGATTTCAGGAATAGCTTCCGCATCCTCCATATTCGGACAGGCTACACGGACAATCTGGCATCCTGCTTCCTCCAGGCGGAGAATTTCAGCTACTGTTGCTTCTACGTCGTGGGTTTTGGACATTGTCATGCTCTGCATAATCACTTCGTCATGTCCGCCTATTGTTAATGGACCGACCTTAACCGGTCTGGTATTTTTACGGTGTGTAATCTCACTCATTCTTCATCATCGCCCCTTTATAGTCTTCGAACGAATAAACGTTTAGTTTCAGAATACATTGTAACAACGCACTTGGCAACTTACAAGCGCCAACTGATGCAGTGTCCTCCAGCAATAACGCTTCGGAAAATCTGAAAGAGGGGGGAATGGAGGTCTGAAGTTCTCTTTTTACTTGAGTCCGGAAAAAAGTGTTTCCATCGCTGCGTCAGACATTTCCCGCCAGGTTGGGTAGACAAATTGCAGTACGAGTGAAACTTTTCATCAGCCTGCAGCGTCAATATATTTGGAGGACGGGTTAAACGCCTTAAACTTCAATAGAGAGCGGAGCTTTCAGCTGCGCGTCAGAAAAGAGAGGGATTAATTATGTATCAGTGGATCAAAGCAGGAGCTGCAGCACTTCTTATTGGATTAGGGGGAGCCGCAGGTGCTTCTGCAGCATCTCCGGGAGATGAAACAATCACTCTGGGAGAAGATTTAAATCCGCAGCAGAGGGAAGAACTGCTTCAGGAAATGAACGCAGATGAAAATGATAAAATTATCGAGGTCACTAACGAGGAAGAACATCAATACTTAGGAGACTATATAGACGCTTCGGTAATAGGCTCCAATGCTCTTTCTTCTTCAAAAATTACGATAAATGAAGAGGGCAGCGGAATTGATGTGGAGACGAATCGAATTACGTGGGTGTCGGAAGGCATGTATGCCAATGCACTGATCACGGCAGGAGTCGAGGATGCCGAAGTGTACGTTACTGCTCCTTCCGACGTTTCCGGCACAGGAGCTCTAACGGGGCTCATAAAAGCCTATGAAGCAACAACGGAAGAAGAAATTCCGGAAGAACAGAAACAGACGGCAAACGAAGAGCTCGTTAAAACAGCGGAGCTCGGGGAAGAATACGGGGTCGAGGATGCAGCTGAACTGATGGCACGGATTAAGGAAGCGATAGCGGAGGAGGACATAGAAACCGAAGAAGACCTGCGGGAGCTGATCGTAAGGCTTGCTGAAGAACTTGGGATGAATTTGAGCGATGAAGAAATTGATGGTCTTGTTTCACTGTTTGAACGTATTAAAGGCCTGAATATAGACTGGGACCAGGTAAAAGGGCAGCTGGATAATGTCAGGAGCAATATTACTGAGTTTGTTGAAAGTGATGAAGGCAAAGGAATTGTTCAGTCGATAATTGATTTCTTTAATTCCCTCCTGGACCGTGCAGCCGGCTGGCTTGGACAAATTTACTGGACTGGGAAATAACAAAAGAAGATAATGAAAAGAAAGCTCTTAAAACTGTAAGAATAAAGATGAGGTGCCGGACAATATCTGTCCGGCACCTCTAGAGTGTTGATTAAGTCTTGATTTCAGAATAATTATTCTTCTGAACGTATAGCTTTTTCCTGCGCTCAGCCTTGCCGTGGGGCTCGTCGTCAGCTGTTTGCCCTGCCGGCTTTGAAAAGGATCTTCCGACTTCGCTCTATCCCACCGGGGTCTCCGCCGGACGTTCCGGAGGAGAAAGCCTCTCCTAAATGGAAGAAAGAGCGGAATCAACACGTTTTTTAGAAGAGAAAACTTCTTTTTATTTTCCTGCTGCAGCCGCAGGGGCGACGCCTGGGCGATCAAGGACGAGGCGAAGATCCATTTCTTCCAGCCTGCAGGTGGAAGAAATTAGCTGAGCCCGGCCCGCCCGGAAAGCGTCCCCGGAAGGCACAAGCAGGAAGCCGTACATAAAAAAACACTTTATCAACAGCTTGGAGGTGCCGGACAATATCTGTTCGGCACCTCAGTCTGTTTAGTAGAGATTGATAAACAGACATTTTTTGCATCGGACTGATACTCATGGGATCACCGGATTTCGATAAAACCAAATTTAATCTATCATCAGCCTGTCCTCGAGCAGCAAACTAATAAGAACCGAGTGTAACCTCTGCAGAACCTTACAGCAATAAGAGCTTTAAAAGAAGTGGAAAAGGGAATAGTAAAACTGAAACTTTTTGCA
>REBZ01000140.1 GCA_007692495.1 Alkalicoccus sp. | reverse complement strand
ATATAAATTCTTATCAAGAGAGACTGAGGGACAGGCCTGATGACGTCTCAGCAACCAGCCGGAAGGCAAGGTGCTAATTCCTGCAGGGGATTCCTGCAAGATAAGAAGACAGATACAGCATCTTCTTCTTTATCTTTTACAGATGAGGGAGAAGTTTTTTTATACCCGCATTCATAAAACCTGTTACCGCATCACGACAACTGAGAAGAAAAGGAAGGGATTTGTCATGGCAGAAGAAAAGCGCACACTGGAAACACAGCTCGTACAGGCAGGAAACCGGAGGGATCATGTAACAGGCGCTGTTAATACACCTGTTTATTTTTCCACTGCATACCGGCACGAAGGAATCGGGCAGTCAACAGGATTCGACTATTCCCGGACGGGTAACCCTACAAGAACTGTTCTGGAAGAAACGATTGCAGATCTGGAAGGAGGAGCCCGGGGGCTTGCCTGTGCTTCCGGCATGGCTGCCGTACAAACGGTTCTTTCCTTATTTGAACAGGGGGATGAAATCATAGCAACAAGCGACCTTTACGGCGGAACGTACCGGCTTTTTGAAAACGGCTGGACACGCTGGGGTGTGAACTTCCATTACGCAGAGCCGGAGGAGATTAATACGTTCCGGGAAAAAATAAATGAAAATACGAAGGCGCTTTTCATTGAAACTCCGACAAACCCTCTTATGCAGGAAGCGGACCTTGATGCCTACGGAAAACTTGCCGATGAGCACGGTCTGCTTCTTATTGTAGATAATACGTTTTACACACCGGTTATACAGCGGCCTTTTGACTATGGTGCTGATATTGTCATTCACAGTGCTTCCAAGTATCTTTCCGGACATAATGATGTCATTGCCGGGCTGGTAGTAGCAAAGGAAGAAAAGGTCGGGGAGGATTTGTTTTATTATCATAACAGTATCGGTGCTGTGCTTTCCCCGCTGGATTCCTGGCTTGTACTGAGAGGAATGAAAACACTTCAGCTTCGTATGGATAAGCATACAGAAAACGCCCGTGCCGTAGTGGAATATCTGGAAAGCCAGCCTCTCTGCCGGGAAGTAATCTATCCTGGAAAAGGCGGCATGCTTTCTTTCCGGGTGGAGGAAGAAGAAATGGTTAACCCTATTCTCCAGGCACTGAAGGTAATTTCCTTTGCGGAAAGCCTGGGAGGAGTGGAGAGCCTGATGACTTACCCGGCTACTCAGACTCATGCAGATGTCCCTGAGGAAATCCGCTTCAAGCTTGGGGTCTGTAACCGGCTGCTCCGTTTTTCTGTAGGTATCGAATCAGCAGAAGATTTAATAAAAGATCTGGATGAAGCATTTCAATATGCAGCAAAAGAAAGGAAGGCACGTACATGACATTTTCCAAGCAGACATCACTAATTCACTCCAAACATAAAACAGACCCGCATACCGGTGCGGTAAGTGTGCCGATTCAGCATGCTTCCACATTTGATCAGCCGGACATTGAGCAGTTCGGAGAATACGATTATGCGCGTTCCGGCAACCCGACCCGTGAAGCGCTGGAAGATACGATTGCCGACCTGGAAAACGGGACGCACGGGTTTGCATTCGCATCCGGCATGGCAGCCATCTCCACAACTTTTATGATGCTGTCCTCAGGAGATCATCTTGTAATTACGGACGACGTCTATGGAGGGACTTTCCGGCTCACGACAAAAGTTCTCCAGCGTCAGGGGATTGAGCATACGTTTGTTGACATGACAGACCCGGAAGCCGTAGCGCAGGCTGTCAGACCGAATACGAAAATGATATTTATGGAAACTCCGTCCAATCCGACGATGAAAATTACTCCTATTAAAGAAATCGTTAAAATTGCTGAAAAACAGGGCTGTCTCACTGTTCTGGACAACACTTTTATGACGCCCGTGCTGCAGCGACCGCTGGATCTTGGTGTGGATGTAGTGGTACACAGCGCCACAAAGTTTATCGGCGGACACAGTGATGTCGTAGCCGGTCTCACAATAGTAAAAGATGAGAATCTTGCCGGGGAACTGAAATTTCTTCAGAACAGCTTTGGAGCGATACTTGGGCCGCAGGACTGCTGGCTTGTTCTGCGCGGACTGAAGACACTTCACACACGAATGGAAGCTTCCTCACTGGCTGCAGCGAAAATTGCCGACTGGCTCCTTGAACAGCCTGAGGTGGAGCACGTTTATTATCCGGGATTGAAGGATCACCCCGGTTACGATATTAATCAGGAACAGGCAGAAGGAGCCGGAGCGGTTCTTTCTTTCCGGCTCGCAGATAAAGAGGCAGTAAAGAAAGTTGTGCAGGCTGTGGAAATACCTGTTTTCGCCGTCAGCCTTGGAGCAGTAGAGTCCATTCTCTCCTACCCGCCTACGATGTCCCACGCAGCTATGTCCGACGAAGAAAGAAATGCACGAGGTATAACGGACGGGATACTCCGCCTTTCTGTAGGGCTTGAAAAACCGGAAGACCTCATGGAGGATTTTGCGCAGGCTTTTAAAAAGATCGGAGTAAAGGAGGGCTGGAAATGAGTCTGAAAGAAAGATTGAAAGAAGGTATTATAGTCGGGGACGGAGCGATGGGAACACTCCTTTACCAGGAAGGTATACACGGCTGCTTTGAGGAGCTGAATATCACAGCACCGGAAAAAATCAGCCGCATACATCAAGAGTATATTGAAGCCGGCGCGGAAATTATTCAGACGAACACATATGCAGCGAACAGGCATAAGCTGGCCCGCTATCAGCAGGAAGACAACGTTAAAGAAATTAATGAGGCGGCTGTCGTTATTGCCGAAAAAGCGGCTGCAGGAAAAGCCTACACAGCGGCCACGATCGGCGGAGTGGCAACGATGCATCAGGAGAAAGAGCCTCTCGAAGACAGAGTGGCAAGCCTGAAGGAACAGGCTGACATTCTTCTGGATTCCAATGTGGACGGGTTTCTTCTCGAGACTTTTTACGACTTTCAGGAATTGATCGAGCTGCTGAAGTACCTTCGGCCGCTCACAGAAAAGCCGATCATTGCCCAGGCAACACTGGGGGATATAGGCGTACTCCATACAGGCAGACACCTGCAGGAAGCACTGGAAGAGCTCGAAGCTCTGGGGGCTGATGTTGCAGGTGTGAACTGCCGGATGGGACCGTATCATATGCTGCAGTCCCTGGAAGAAATTTCTCTCCTTAAAACAGCTGGTATCAGCGTCTATCCAAATGCAAGCCTTCCAAACGTTCGGGATGGACGTTTTTCCTACCAGTCGAATCCGACATACTTCGGGGATATGACAAAAGCGCTCGTGGAAGAGGGGGTTGTTCTTCTCGGAGGGTGCTGCGGGACGACGCCTGATCACATACGTGCTATCCGTGAGGCGGTAGAACGCGATAACCTAGTACCGGTAAAAAGCAAGCAGGTAAAAGAACGGACTGCCCAGACGTTTATGGAAGCAGAGCCGCAGCTTCCGAAACTCACTGATATACCGGAAGGGAAAACCTCGGTTATTGTGGAACTGGATCCTCCAAAGGCTCTTTCCGGAGTGCCTGCCTTTATGGACGGAGCAAAAGCACTTACGAATGCCGGAGTGGACGCAGTGACACTGGCAGACAATTCACTGGCTTCCTCCCGGATTGACAACCTTGCTCTTGGCACAAAGATCAAGAGTGAAGGGACGCGTCCTCTTCTGCACGTCGCATGCCGTGACAGGAATATTATCGGACTGCAGTCCCATCTGCTCGGACTCCACGAACTGGGCGTCAGAGATATTCTCGCTATCACAGGAGATCCTGCCAAAGTCGGGGATTTTCCGGGAGCAACTTCTGTTTACGATATGTCTTCCATGGACCTGATACGGCTTATTAAACAGTTGAACGAAGGGCTCTCTTTTTCCGGGAAGGATCTCGGAGCGAAAACTTCTTTCACTATCGGTGCAGCTTTTAATGCCAACGCGAGAAGACTGGACCGTGAAGTGCAGCGGCTGGAAAAGAAAATCGAAGCGGGAGCTGACTACTTTATGAGTCAGCCGGTCTACAGTACGGAGCGTATTAAGGAAATTGCCGAAGCTGTAGCACACCTCCCAGTGCCCGTTTATATCGGTATCATGCCGCTTGTCAGCAGCAGAAATGCTGAATTTCTGCATCATGAAGTTCCGGGCATTAAACTGACAGATGAAGTAAGAGAACAGATGAAAGCTCTTTCCGGGGATCGGGAGGCAAGTGAGAAAGAGGGCATCCGTCTGGCCAAGGAGCTGGTGGACGAAGCGATGAAGCATTTCTCCACCCTTTATCTCATTACCCCGTTTCTCCGCTACAATATAACGGAAACGTTGACACAGCACATTCGCAAACAGGAAAGACTAACTGCGGGAAGCCGCTGAGGAGTGCAGATAAGAAGGGACGATTAGTATGACTACATTTGAAAAAGAGCTCGAGTCACGCATCCTGCTGCTTGATGGGGCGATGGGCACGATGCTTCAGAACGCCGATCTTGCGGCAGAAGATTTCGGTGGGGAGGAATATGAGGGCTGTAACGAATATTTAAACCTTGTATCACCGGACGTCATCCGCCGCATTTACCGGGAGTATCTGGAAGCAGGATCGGATATTATCGAAACAAATACATTCGGGGCAACTTCCATCGTTCTTGCAGACTACGACCTTCAGGAAGAAGCGTATGAAATAAACGTGGAAGCGGCGAGAATTGCGAGAGAAGAAGCTGACCGCTTTTCGACTCCGGAAAAGCCGCGATTTGTTGCCGGGGCAATGGGGCCGACAACAAAATCCCTTTCTGTTACCGGCGGAACTACATTCGAAGAACTGGCCGACAGCTATTACGAGCAGGTTATAGGTCTGTATGATGGAGGAGCGGATCTGCTTCTTCTCGAAACGAGTCAGGATATGCGTAACGTAAAAGCTGCCTACGTAGCGATTGAGAGGGCAGAACGGGAAAAAGGCCGGAAACTTCCGCTTATTATTTCCGGGACGATCGAACCGATGGGTACGACGCTTGCCGGTCAGAGTATTGAAGCTTTTTATATTTCCCTGGAGCATATGAAGCCCGCTGTTGTCGGACTTAACTGTGCGACCGGTCCCGAGTTTATGCAGGACCATCTCCGTTCCTTATCTGAGCTCTCTACTACGTATGTGCACTGCTATCCCAATGCAGGTCTCCCTGATGAAGAAGGGCATTACCATGAATCTCCGGCCATGCTTGCACAGAAGCTGGCAAATTTTGCGGAAAAAGGCTGGCTGAATGTTGTAGGAGGCTGCTGTGGGACAACGCCGGAGCATATCCGGGTGATGAACGAAACCCTCAAGGACTATCAGCCCAGACAGCCCCAGCAAAGTCTCCCGCATACTGTTTCCGGTATCGAGCCGCTCGTCTATGACGAATCAATGAGACCGCTCCTTGTCGGAGAACGGACAAATGTTATCGGCTCCAAAAAGTTCAAGCGGCTGATTGCTGAAGAAAAATTCGAGGAAGCCTCCGAAATTGCCCGTGCCCAGGTGAAAAAAGGAGCTCATATAATTGACGTATGTCTGGCCGATCCGGACCGGGACGAAATGGAGGATATGGAAAAATTCCTCAACCAGGTCATCAACAAAGTAAAAGTTCCGCTGATGATTGATTCCACAGACGAGCATGTTATTGAACGGGCATTAACCTATTCCCAGGGAAAAGCCGTTATCAACTCCATTAACCTGGAAGATGGAGAAGAACGTTTTGAAGCAGTAGCACCCCTTGCCCGGCGGTTTGGTGCCGCTCTCGTCGTTGGAACTATTGATGAGGAGGGAATGGGTGTTACAGCAGCAAGAAAGCTGGATATTGCCCGCCGCTCTTATCAGCTGCTTACGGAGAAATATGGTATTCCTGCACGAAATATTATTTTTGATCCGCTTGTATTCCCGGTAGGTACCGGTGATGAGCAGTACATCGGTTCTGCCGAAGCCACAGTGGACGGGATCCGTATGATTAAAGAAGAAATGCCGGAATGTATGACAATTCTCGGAGTAAGTAACGTGTCTTTCGGTCTGCCGCCGCTTGGCAGGGAAGTGCTTAATGCTGCTTTTACCTATCACTGTACAAGGGCAGGTCTCGATTATGCCATTGTAAACACAGAGAAACTGGAACGTTACGGTTCAGTTTCTGATGAAGAAAAACAGCTGGCAGACTCTCTCCTTTTTAAGACGGACGATGAAACGCTTGCTTCCTTTACGGCATTTTACAGAAAGAAAAAGCCAAAAGCCGAGCAGGCGCAGGAAACGATGACGCTTGAAGAACGACTGGCAGGCTACATTGTGGAAGGTACGAAAGAAGGGCTTTACCCGGACCTCGACAATGCACTGGAGGCATATGACGAACCCCTCGGCATTATTAACGGGCCGCTCATGGCCGGTATGGATAAAGTCGGGAAACTGTTCAACGATAACGAGCTGATCGTCGCAGAAGTGCTGCAGAGTGCCGAAGCGATGAAAGCAGCGGTGGCTCATCTGGAACCTCATATGGAAGAGAAAAAGGATGACCGCGGGAAAGGCAAAG
Source organism: Alkalicoccus sp. (assembly GCA_007692495.1). Taxonomy (GTDB): domain Bacteria; phylum Bacillota; class Bacilli; order Bacillales; family Salisediminibacteriaceae; genus Alkalicoccus. The sequence goes on along the minus strand of REBZ01000140.1, from coordinate 1,458 downwards.
TGATCCTGGCGACCGTTAAAGGGGACGTGCATGATATCGGTAAAAACCTTGTCGAGATCATATTGAAAAACAACGGCTTTCAAATTGTTAATCTCGGTATTAAAGTTGCCCCCAACGAACTGATTGAAGCAGTAGAAAAAGAGCAGCCTGATATGATCGGACTGTCCGGGCTTCTCGTGAAATCCACCCAGCAGATGGTTATCACCGCCAATGACCTGCGGGAAAAAGGCATCAATGTTCCGATTCTTGTGGGAGGAGCTGCGTTGACCCGCCGCTTCACAGATACAAAAATTGCCCGGGAATATGAAGGGATGGTACTGTACTCCAAAGATGCGATGAACGGCCTGGAAATTGCCAACCGGCTCGTAAAGCCGGAAGAACGGCAGGAACTGGCCCGTACCACAGTGGAGAAGCAGGAGAAAGCCCAGCAGCGGGCAGCGGACGACCTGAGCCGTAAACAAAGCGAAACGGCAACGGCAACAATGGAAGCTCCCGTCTCCACGGTGGACCGGGAGGCACCGCTTTTCGTGCCGGAGGACTATAAGCAGCACATTCTCCGGGATTACAAGCTTACCCACCTGTACCCTTACGTGAATATGCAGACACTGCTAGGCTCCCATCTTGGTCTGCAGGGAAATGTGAAGAGAAAGCTGGAGCGGCAGGACGAAAAAACAATCAGTCTGAAACAGCGCGTGGACGACTTTCTTGCGCGGGCCGACCGGGAGAAGCTGCTGCGGGCAGACGGAATGTACCAGTTCTACCCGGCCCAGTCAGATGGAGATTCAGTTATTATTTATGACCCGTCTGATAAATCGACAGTAGTGGAAACATTTACTTTCCCACGCCAGAAAGAGGCTCCGTACCTCTGCCTTGCAGACTTTTTAAGGTCGAAGGAAAGCGGTGTGATGGATCACGTAGGCTTCCTTGCTGTCACAGCCGGGAAAGGAATCCGTGCACTGGCAGAAGAAGCGAAAGAAGCCGGGGAGTACATGGACAGCCATCTTATCCAGGCAGCCGCCCTCGAACTGGCTGAAGGACTTGCAGAAAGAGTGCATCAGCTGATGCGGGATAAGTGGGGCTTCCCGGATCTTCCGGACTTTACAATGCAGGAGCGTTTTTCTGCAAAGTATCAGGGCGTACGTGTATCATTCGGTTATCCTGCCTGTCCGAATCTGGAAGACCAGAAAAAACTGTTCCGCCTGATTGAACCGGAAAATATCGGTATTCAGCTGACAGAAGGCTGTATGATGGAACCGGAAGCAAGCGTTACAGCGATGGTCTTTGCCCATCCGGAAGGAAGATATTTCAGCGTGTAAAAAAGTATAGAAGTAAGCAGCAGTCAAAAAGGTTCAGGGCGTTTGCCCTGAACCTTTTTCAGGCTGTTGATAAAGTCTTTTTGGTGTATAGATAGACGGTTTCCTGCCTGCGCCTTCCGGGGACGCTTTCCGGGCGGGCCGG
>REBZ01000137.1 GCA_007692495.1 Alkalicoccus sp. | reverse complement strand
CAGGCGATTTTTCGAGACGCCTGCGGAAAAAGAAAGCGGGAAGATCCTCCCGGACAAAAGGACGGGATAGCTGAAGGCTTTCTCCGCGGCAAGCGAAGAAAAAAGAGCCGCAGGCAACCTTCTAAAACAACACGGAGCTTTAACAGAGCCTTTTTAAAAGGACCAGAGCACGTTGTCTGTTATCTAAAGCTGGAGGAGATATGGAGGGACTCCAGAGCGATTAAGGTCGAGCCAAAGATCCATTCTGGCCGACAAAAGGAGGGGCAGAATTAGCTGAGGCCGGCCCGCTCGGAAAGCCTCTCCATAGAAACGAAAGCGAACGTTTCTTTTTTGTTTGCGGGGTGACTTTATTTAAAGAAAAGAGCAGATTCATTTCCGGCCTTCAGCTGTCCCTTTGTTTTTTTCAGCCTATACGTGATAAAATGTAATTCGGTTTTGAAGAAGCCCGTGTATAAACAGGGCTCTTTCAAAACAGCAGAAAAATAAAATACTCAACGTTAACTTATACCGAAAAGAAGGTGTATCGATGGACCAGTCAAATGCAGTACGGGACGGCTTTCTGGCGGCGGGGGTTTTTACGGCGATCGTATTCGTCTCCCTGCTTGTACCGTTTGCCGGACTGATTCTGCTGTTTTTTATTCCCGCTCCTTTTGCGGTCTACACACATAAGTATGGATGGCAGGCGGCTTCTGCTGCAGCGCTGTTTACTCTGATGGTGCTGTTTTTTATTATCGGTCTGCTTGCTCCGGCGGTTATGCTTTTATTCGGTGCAGCCGGTATTGCGATGGGAGAGCTCTACAGAAGGGGTGAAAGTGCCTTTGGTGCCTACGCCGGCACGGCACTGAGCGTTATCCTCGGCCTCGTTTTCACTTATGCCGGGACGATGACTCTGACGGATACCGATCCCGTACAGTCATTTCAGATGATGATGGAGGATTCGGTGGAGCAGACGGAAGGACTTCTCGGCATTGACGAAGACGTGGATGCCGGCGCCGAAGTAATGGCATTTGTCGACGATGTGAATGTGATTATGCCGGCATTGATTGTTCTTTTTGGTGCTGCGATTGCTTTTATTATGCAGATCGCTGCCTCCTGGTATCTCCGGCGCAGCGGCAGCAGCATACCGCGCTTCCCTCCGTTCAGAGAATGGAGCTTTCCTAAGTCGTTTATCTGGTACTACCTGCTGGCGCTCATACTTTCCTTTATTAATATGAGTGAAGGACAGGAAGGAACTTTAAACACGATTTCCGCCAACCTGATGCCGGTGATGGAAACAGGCATGATTATCCAGGGACTGGCGTTTATGTTCTTTTTCTTTCATCTGAAAAAAGTAACAGTAGTCCTGCCCCTGCTTATTACCGGAGCCGCTTTCGTTTTTCCATTTTTACTTCCTATTATACGAATCTTAGGTATAATTGATTTAGGTTTCGACTTAAGAACGCGATTGAAGTCGCAGAACTAGGAGTTGTGTAGAATGCCTAAATTCCTCATGAAGCGCTGGCACGGAATGCATGTTTTTCTATTATATGCCATCGCAGCGCTGTTCATCGGGATACTCACTTATTATGAATGGCGTCTCGGGCTGGCTGGATTTGTCCTCCTGGCAGCTACAATAGTTCTGGTGATCCGCGCGAGGATACAATTTGAAAGAGACTTGTCTTCCTACATTTCCACTCTCACCTACCGTGTGAATAAAGCGGGAGAAAAGGCAGTCACCGAGATGCCGGTAGGAATGATCCTCTATAACCAGGAACGCGTCATTCAGTGGACGAATCCCTACATGCAGCAGCTGATGAAGCAGGATCTGAACGGAGTATCGCTTGAAACGATTTCCGACGACCTGATTGAATCCGTCAACGATAACAAAAGCTCATTTTATTTGAATGTCAAAGAAGAAAATTACCGGGTGGTGCACGAGCCGGATGAGCGGCTTCTCTACCTGCTTAATGCCACGGAAGAAAAAGCCTTCAAGAAAAAGTACGAGCAGGAGAAGACCGCGGTCGGATTTATTTATCTCGACAACTATGACGAAGTAACACAGGGGCTCGATGACCAGATCCGCAGCAAGCTTCTTGCCCACGTAACCGAATCGTTGAACCAGTGGTCCAAGGAACATGATATTCTGATCCGCCGGACGTCCTCGGACCGCTTCATTGCGATTTTTAATGAAGAAACACTCGAAAACCTGGAAGCCAGCCGGTTCATCCTTCTTGATGAAATCCGGGAGAAGACCCAGGAGGAAAAAATCGCTATCACACTGAGTATCGGTATTGGCAGCGGGGAACTTTCCCTCAGGGACCTCGGCTCGCTTGCCCAGTCGAGTCTTGATCTTGCTCTCGGACGGGGAGGAGATCAGGTGGCCATCAAGGAAAACAACGGAAAAGTACGCTTTTACGGAGGCAAGTCCAACGCCACCGAAAAACGGACGCGTGTCCGGGCGAGGGTTATTTCCCACGCTGTACGTGACTTTATCCGTGAAAGCAAAAAAGTGTACATTATGGGCCACAAAAACCCGGATATGGACTGCATCGGCTCAGCGATTGGTATTCTTAAAATTGCCGAAGCAAACGGCAAGGACGGCTATATTGTCGTCGACCCGGACGATGTGAACCAGAGCGTACGCAAGCTGATGAAGGAAGTAGAGCAGAACCGGGAGCTCTGGGCCCGTTTCATCACTCCGGAAGAAGCCCGGGAAGAAGTAACGGATGACACGCTCGTTGTCGTAGTGGATACGCATAAGCCGAGTCTCGTGCAGGAAAAAAAGCTTCTCGACAAAGTGGAGCGGACGATCGTTATTGACCATCACCGCCGAGGAGAGGACTTTATTGATGACGCGGTACTCGTCTACATGGAACCATACGCCTCTTCTACGGCCGAGCTCGTAACAGAACTTCTGGAATACCAGCCTCGGCAGCCGCAGGTGGATACGCTGGAAGCGACAGCCCTGCTTGCCGGAATCATTGTGGATACGAAAAGCTTTGCAACGCGTACAGGGTCCAGAACATTTGATGCTGCTTCCTATCTACGCAGCCGGGGGGCGGATACGACACTCGTCCAGAAGCTTCTGAAGGAGGATTTGGACCATTACGTGAAACGCTCCAAGCTGATTGAACAGGCACATATTTATGCCGGCGGCGTGGCCATTGCACGGGGGTATTCCGACGAAACATATGGACAGGTACTGATCGCGCAGGCAGCGGATACGCTGCTTTCCATGAACGATGTCATTGCGTCCTTCGTTATTTCCAAAATCGAAGACGGCCGGCTGAGTATCAGCGCCCGCTCGCTCGGAGACGTAAATGTGCAGGTTATTATGGAGAAAATGAACGGCGGCGGCCACCTGACCAATGCGGCCACCCAGCTGGAAGGTATTACAGAAGAAGAAGCAGAAGAACTGCTGAAAGAAAAAATAGACGAATATTTCAAGGGAGGACAATCATCATGAAAGTCATCTTTTTGAAGGATGTAAAAGGCAAAGGTAAAAAAGGCGAACTGAAGGACGTACCGGACGGCTACGCCCGCAACTATCTGTTGAAGAACAACCTGGCAGTGGAAGCAAACAAAGGAAACATGAAGTCGCTGGAAAAGAAACAGGAAAGCGAAGAGCGCCAGGCGGAGGAAGAACTGAGACAGGCAGAGAAAATGAAAGAAGAACTGGAAAACAAAACGATCGAACTGACCGCAAAAGCCGGGGAAGGCGGACGTCTTTTCGGAGGCGTCACGAACAAGCAGATTGCCGAACAGCTGAAAAAAGATAATTACAAGATCGACAAGCGCAAGATTGAGCTGAAAGAGCCGATCCGGGCTCTCGGCTATACAAAAGTCAACGTGAAAGTGCATCCGAAAGTGACGGCTGTCATCAAGGTGCACGTCAAGGAAGCGTAACGGTGAGAACCGGGAAATGAGGGGATCACAATGAACGAACTGTTCACCGACCGGACCCCGCCTCAAAATATTGAAGCGGAACAGGCAGTGCTTGGAGCTGTCTTTCTGGACAGCCAGGCGCTCATTACAGCAACGGAGCGGCTCATGCCGGAAGACTTTTACCGAATGGCCCACAGCCGTATTTTTACAGTCATGCTGGAGTTGTCCGATAAAGGCGAACCGGTTGATCTTGTCACAATGATCGACGAGCTGCACGCCAAAAACTGGCTCGAGGAAGTCGGAGGTGTCTCCTATCTCGGGGATCTTGCCAACGCCGTTCCGACAGCTGCCAACGTCCAGTACTATGCGCAGATCGTAGAGGAAAAATCGCTGCTGCGACGGCTGATCCGTGTAGCCACAAGCATTGCAACCGAAAGCTACAACGCCGAGGACGAAGTGGATCTTATTTTGAACGAAGCCGAAAAATCCATTCTCGAAGTTTCGAGAAAGCAGTCTTCCGGCGAGTTCGTCGATATTAAAGACGTACTGATCGAAGCGTTCGACAAAATTGAAATGCTTCAGCATACGGCAGGCGACGTTACAGGCATACCAACCGGCTTCCAGGAACTCGACCGGATCACAGCCGGTTTCCAGAAAAGTGACCTGGTCATCGTAGCAGCCCGTCCATCAGTAGGTAAGACGGCGTTTGCGCTGAACATTTCCCAGAATGTTGCGACGAAGACGGACGAAAACGTGGCGATATTCAGCCTGGAGATGGGAGCGGACCAGCTCGTAATGCGTATGCTCTGTGCGGAAGGAAACATCGACGCCCAGCGGCTTCGTACCGGCCACCTCGAAGACGAGGACTGGCAGCGCCTGACGATGGCGATGGGCAGTCTTTCGAAAGCCGGAATCTACATCGATGATACGCCGGGTATTAAAGTAAAAGATATTCGTTCCAAATGCCGGAAACTGAAGCAGGAAAACGGGCTCGGCATGATCATGATCGATTACCTGCAGCTGATTCAGGGGGATGCCCGTTCCAGTGAAGGGCGTCAGCAGGAAGTTTCTGAAATTTCCCGGGAACTGAAAGGTCTCGCCCGGGAGCTGGAAGTGCCGGTCATCGCGCTTTCCCAGCTTTCCCGCGGCGTGGAGTCGCGGCAGGATAAACGTCCGATGATGTCGGACATCCGGGAATCCGGAAGTATCGAGCAGGATGCGGATATCGTTGCCTTTCTGTACCGGGACGATTATTACGACCAGGAGTCCGAAAAAAAAGATATTATCGAAATTATTATCGCCAAACAGCGTAACGGCCCGGTCGGTACCGTCGAGCTGGCCTTCGTGAAAGAGCATAATAAATTCGTCAACCTCGAACGGCGCTACGACGAGCAGGACATGCCGCCCGGAGCCTGACGAAAGCAGCCTCTCCCGGTGAAAATCGGAAGAGGCTGCTTTTTTTGTGCGGTGTGGGGAGAAATCGTGTGGAGAGTGTTGACTGCCGGAGGAGCGGATGCGGAATACTGCCAGCTTTTTACGGGGCAGACCCTTTTCGGTGAGCTTTCGCAGAAGAAACCCGTTTCTGCGTTCTGTGTTGAACTGGAAAAGGGAAAGCGGCTGTCGATTCTACCAGCCTTCCCTGGAATTCTACCAACTTTCTTCGGAATAGTTCCAAACGGCGTGTGGAATAGTTCCAACTTCCGCTTTTTTTCTACCAGCTGCCCCGAATACTACCAGTCTCCCCCGTATTTCTACCAACTTTCCGAGGAATACTGCCAATTTTTTACGGGACAGGCTCTTTTCGATGACCTTTCGCAGAAGAAAAACGCTTCTGCATTTTGTTTTGATCCATGAAAGCGCCCTGCCGGAGGATATCCCTTTTTAGAGTGAAAATAAACGAACGATAATATATGAAACGATGATAATGTTCGGTTATTATATTGACGCTGCAGGCTCTAACTGGTAAAATGACGTTGGTTCAAATAAAGAACGAATATAGCACGTATTAGTGGAGGTGCTCTAACGATGCCATCGGTTGTAGTAGTAGGTACGCAATGGGGAGACGAAGGAAAAGGAAAGATTACGGATTACTTATCAGAGCAGGCGGAAATGATTGCCCGTTATCAGGGCGGAAACAACGCCGGACATACGATTGTTTTCAACGACACGAAGTATAAACTGCATTTAATACCTTCAGGGATTTTTTATAAAGACAAAATGTGTGTAATTGGAAACGGTATGGTGATCGATCCAAAAGCACTTGTTGAAGAAATTAAATATCTGCACGACAGAAACGTCAGCACGGACAACCTGCGTATCAGCAGCCGCGCCCACGTTATTCTTCCCTACCATCTGAAGCTGGATGCGATGGAGGAAGACAGCAAGGGAGCCAACAAAATCGGTACGACACGAAAAGGGATCGGCCCGGCTTACATGGATAAGGCAGCAAGAACAGGGATCCGTATCGTCGACCTTCTCGACCGCGAAACGTTCGAGGAAAAACTCGAAATCAACCTCGCAGAGAAAAATCGCGTGTTTGAAAAGATTTACGAAACAGAAGGATTCAAAAAAGAAGACATCCTCAATGAGTACTATGAATACGGGCAGCAGATCGCCAAGTATGTAGCGGATACTTCCGTCATCCTTAACGACGGTCTTGATCAGGGACGCCGCGTGCTGTTTGAAGGAGCCCAGGGTGTCATGCTGGATATCGATCAGGGCACTTATCCGTTTGTTACGTCATCCAACCCGATTGCCGGAGGAGTCACGATCGGTTCCGGTGTCGGTCCTTCCAAGATCAATCACGTTGTCGGTGTGTCCAAAGCGTATACGACGCGTGTCGGCGACGGTCCGTTCCCGACCGAGCTCCACGATGAGACGGGGGACCAGATCCGTGAAATCGGTAACGAGTATGGTACGACAACCGGACGGCCGCGCCGTGTCGGCTGGTTCGACAGTGTCGTTGTCCGCCACGCCCGCCGTGTGAGCGGAATCACGGATCTCTCCCTGAACTCCATTGACGTACTGACAGGCATCAAAACGCTGAAAATCTGTGTAGCCTACAAGTACCGCGGGGAAATCATGGAAGAGTTCCCGGCAAGCCTCAAAGTACTCGCTGAATGTGAGCCGGTGTATGAAGAAATGCCGGGATGGGACGAAGACATTACCGGTGTCCATTCCCTGCATGAGCTGCCTAAAAATGCGATCTACTACGTAGAGCGTATTTCCCAGCTCACAGGCATTCCACTTTCCATTTTCTCTGTCGGTCCGGACCGAAACCAGACGAACCTCGTCCGCGGAGTTTTCGGCTGATAAAAGCATATAAGTAAAAGCTGTTCTGCTGTGCAGGGCAGCTTTTTTTATTCCGGAACGGTGGCGAAAGATGATGATTAATACCGATTTTATAATGATTAATTCCTTACTGAGGAGTGCTTATAATGATTAAAAAAAGTTTATGAAGATTAAAACGGCGTATAATGACAGAAAAACTGTCTGGGCTGATTAATAAATTTCTATAATGATTAAAACATCTCCTATCGTGATTAAAAGCCTCCTGATCAGAGAGCCCTCTCCCCGGGAAAAAGCTTCCTCCACTCCGCCAGGAAAGTCTCCTCATGGAAATGAAGGCGGACGTTTCCCATGCCCGTGCTTTATTTTCAAGGCAGTCTTTGCAGAAGCGGAAGCGATCAATTCAGTCCAGCAGAGGCTGCTTGAAATATTTTTCGTAAAAAGTTATTGCGCAATCATATAAATGGTGATATTATAATAAATGTCGCAATAAAGACACGCGCAATGGCCCGTTGGTCAAGTGGTTAAGACACCGCCCTTTCACGGCGGTAACACGGGTTCGAATCCCGTACGGGTCACCATTTTAATTCAATCGTTGACTTTTACGAAAGATCAGCGTATAATTAATTTTGTTGCAGTTATTCTGCACAAACAATTTTATTGCCGCGGGGTGGAGCAGTCTGGTAGCTCGTTGGGCTCATAACCCAAAGGTCGATGGTTCAAATCCATCCCCCGCAACCAATTTACATAATTAATGCAAGGGCGTTTATAAAGGTCCCGTGGTGTAGCGGTTAACATGCCTGCCTGTCACGCAGGAGATCGCGGGTTCGATTCCCGTCGGGACCGCCATTTTTTTTTGTTTAATAACGATGGCTCGGTAGCTCAGTCGGTAGAGCAACGGACTGAAAATCCGTGTGTCGGCGGTTCGATTCCGTCCCGAGCCACCATGTT
>REBZ01000014.1 GCA_007692495.1 Alkalicoccus sp. | reverse complement strand
GACTGGAATAAATATGCCAAAACGATCATTTAATCAACAAGCTGAGGCTGCTTCCAAAAAGGAAGCAGCCTGCTGATTATCGATAAAGTTATCGTTTAAAAATAATTATTTTTCCGAGTCCCGTAACGTTTCCCCTTGTCAGAAGCCGTTCTCTGCATACTCAAACTTCTCTACCATCAGGTTCAGCAAAAGATCCATGCGTTATTTTTCACGTGAAACTTTTTTCGTCTTTTCTTTCTTTACTCCCGGACGTTTCGCTTCCAAAGCTTTTTTCAGCTCTTTTTCGTACTTTGTTGACACGAGAATGTATAAAAAATCTCCCGCTTTGATTTCTGTTTCCCCGTACGGAGTAATCAATGATTCATCACGGACGATCGCGCTGATGTTCGCCTGGTTTGGGAATTCCACGTCTTTCAGTTTCTCCCCGACAATTTTCAAGTCTTCATCCACTTTAAACTGCATCATTTCTGCATTGGCTTTTCCCATGGAAATCAATTCAATGGAATGGTGCGGGATGTCTTTTTTCGGACCTGTCAGATGGAGTTTTCTCGCTACCCAGGAAATACTCGTTCCCTGGACGAGCGCTGACGTCAGCACGATAAAGAATACAACATTGAAAAAGAATTCTCCATCCTCGACCCCGGCAACAATAGGGAAAGTTGCCAGAACGATCGGCACAGCTCCCCGAAGACCGGCCCAGGAAATAAACGTCTTTTCCTTCCACGTATATTTCATCCCAATCGTTGAAAGAAGCACTGCTGCAGGACGTGCAATAAGAATCAATACGAACGACAGGAGCAGACCTCCCGAAATAACTTCCCATGTAAACAGCTCTGCTGGAAAGACGAGAAGACCAAGAAGAATAAACATTAAAATCTGGGACATCCAGGCAAACCCTTCGTTAAATTGAAAGATCGAATACCTGTAAGTCAGCTCCGTGTTGCCGATTACCAGTGCCGCAGCGTACACGGCGAGAAAACCGCTCGCTTCCACGAAAGAAGCAGTGCCGTATGTAAGCAGTGCAAAAGCCACCGAAAAAATCGGGTAAAGACCACTGGAATCCAAATTGATTCTGTTGATGGAGAAAGAAGCAATTTTTCCGATGGCAATTCCTATAATTAATCCTGCTCCCATCTGCCAGAAGAAAGTTGGTACAAGCGAAAGAATGGACGTTTCTGGGATCATGATCAGCTCGATAATACCTACAGTTAAAAACACAGCCATCGGATCGTTCGTCCCGGACTCTGCTTCCAGCGTTGCCCCCATTTTCGCTTTAATATTTCTTTCTTTCAGTGTGGCAAAAACTGCGGCTGCATCTGTGGAACCTACGATGGCTCCGACAAGAAAAGCCTGGAGTAAAGTAATATCAAAAATAAGATAGGCTGCCATAGCGACTACTGCGGACGTTAAAAGAACGCCCGCAGTCGCCAGGGATATCGCCGGCATAATTACAGAGCGTACCGTTGCAAATTTTGTCTGAAGTCCACCCTCAAACAAAATCATAACAAGCGCAAAAATCCCCACCATCTGGGCAAATTCCGGATTATCAAAATATATAAATCCGATGCCGTCACTGCCGGCCAGCATTCCTACGAGTATGAAAAGCACGAGGGAAGGGAGTCCTATCCGGTTGGAGAACTTTGCTGCAAGTACGCCGCTTATTAATATGAGGGCTATTAAAAGTAAAAAAGAATCCGTTTGAAAAGTGCTGATCAACTATCTGTCCCCCTTTGTCAGTTCATTGCTCATTCTTTCACTTATTACAGGAAAGGTACTTACAACAGTGAAGCCAGAGCCTGCCTGTTTTTTGTAATATCAGCAAGTGTATATTGATCAAGTACCTCAAGATACGCCTGCAGAGCATCCCCGATAGCGTGCTGAAGCCGGCAGGCCGAGGTAATAGGACACGTATCGTTTTCCCTGTTGAAGCATTCCACCATATGAAAATTTTCTTCTGTATGGCGGACTACCGCCCCGATGTTTATATCCTCCGGCTTTTTCAGCAGGCGCATCCCGCCGTTTCTTCCCCTGACGGTTTCGATATAACCCAGTTTCCCAAGTTTGTATACTACTTTCATCAAATGTGTTTTGGAAATTCCATACGAATCCGATATTTCTTTGATCTGAAAAAGCTGTTTATCGTCTTTTACAGCAAGATACATCAGCACCCGCAGGGAATAATCCGTGTACTGGGTTAAATGCATACAGGTTCCCCTCCCTTTTCTAATATTTTATCATACATTCTTTATCACAGTCCTGAATGAACAATTGTGTCCGATTCGTTAAAGATTCATATAAAATATTGCTTTAATTTTTTTCCTGTGCTTCAATAGAACTAGACTTAAGAGGAGGGGTACTATGTTAACTGAACAGCAGATCTCGACTATCAAGGCCACTATTCCCGTACTGGAGGAGCACGGAACGACGGTAACGACTCATTTTTACAAAAAAATGTTTGCCGACCATCCGGAGCTTCTTAATCTTTTTAACCATGTAAACCAGGAAACCGGAAATCAGCCGAAAGCGCTTGCTTATTCGCTTTATCAGTCGGCAGTGCATATTGAACAGCTGGAAGCAATCCTGCCCGTCGTAAAGCAGATTGCCCATAAACACCGAAGTATCGGCGTTCAGGCAGAGCACTATCCGATCGTCGGTGAGTACCTTCTTAAGGCGATGCAGGATATACTTGACCTGGATGAAAACGATCCGGTTATAGAAGCCTGGGGGGCGGCGTACGAAATTATTGCCGATATTTTTATCCAGGTGGAGCAGGAGATGTACGAAGCAGCTTCTTGGGACGATTTCCGGCCGCTGAAAGTTAAAAAGAAAGAAGCAGAAAGTGAAGAAATAATGTCGTTTTATCTGGGGACAGAAAACGATGAACCGCTTCCGGCATTTGAACCGGGCCAGTACCTCAGTGTAAAAGCGGAAATTCCCGGAGAAAAGTATCAGCACATCCGCCAGTATTCCTTATCGGATGCTCCCGGAAGAGGTCATTACCGGATCAGCGTCAAGCGTGAAAAGCAGCCGGAAGGCCTTGTTTCCAACTACCTTCATGATCATGTGGAAGTTGGAGATACACTGCTTTTCAGCGCTCCGGCCGGTGACTTTACTGTACAGGAAACCGAAGCTCCGCTCGTTCTTTTAAGCGGCGGCGTCGGAGTAACTCCTCTTCTTAGTATGTACAAGCTTGTGAGAGAATCCCAGCCGTCACGCCCGGTAACCTTTGTCCAGGCGGTACGAAACGAAAATGTCCACGGCCTTGCTGAAGAAATCGCTGAACTGAAGCAGGATGATCAGGTCCGCCACATTATTGTTTATGAAGAGCCGGAAAAAGCCGATGCCGGTGATTTTCAGGGCCGGCTGACACCGGAGACCCTCACGTCGTTTTTACCCGAGAAAGAAGCTGAATATTATTTATGCGGACCGGAACTGTTTATGCAGGCTGTCTACGATATGCTCCGGGAAGCAGGCATTCCTTCTGAACGTATTTCCTACGAGTTTTTCGGACCGACGATGACACTTGTCGAAAACACCTGAATCCAGTTAAATGACAGAACAGACCCCCGGGGCTCATGCTCCGGGGGTCTTCAGCTGTTGATTAAGTATAATGGACGATACGGTCGGACGGAGATTTTTAACGCAGGCAGTATCTTTTGGATTTTCGGCAGCATCTGCTTATAATATAAGTAAGAAAGCCACAAGGAGGGATTATTTTGACAACAGTACATGATTTTACTATTGAAGCACCTGATGGAAAAGAAGTTTCTATGGAAGACTACCGTGGAAAAATACTCCTCATCGTTAATACGGCAACAAAATGCGGACTTGCTCCGCAGTTTAAAAAACTTGAAGCTCTTTACCAGGATTATAATGGAGAAGGGGTGGAGGTTCTCGGCTTTCCGAGCAACCAGTTTATGAATCAGGAACCGGTGGCAGATGATGAAATGACATCTACCTGTGAACTGAACTTCGGCGTGACGTTTCCTTTGACCAAAAAGATCAAAGTAAACGGAAAAGATGCCCATCCTCTCTACAAGCACTTGAAATCGGAACAGTCCGGAAAACTCGGTTCGGAAATCAAATGGAATTTCACCAAGTTCCTTGTCGATCAAGAGGGAAATGTAGTAGAACGCTACAGCCCGCAGACTTCCCCGGACAACATCCGAAAAGATATCGATGAACTTCTGAAGCAATAAAAAAGTAATGAGGCGGCACCCGTTTTTCCGGGCAGCCGCTTTTTTTATGAGCGGGTCTTCTGCCACCGGCTGCAGTTTACGGTTGATCGTTAAAGAAAACTTCTCTCAATGTCATAGTAAGGAACAAATTCATGAATGAATCCCGCTTCTTCTTCGCTCTCCCTTTCAATTCACTTCCTGTCCGCGGCGTAACAGCCGTTACCGTCCTGGACTTTATGAAGGCTCCGCCCCGGACTGAAAGCGGTGCTGTTTTTGTACTTTCCCTTTTAAAATGAGGACATCGATGGTAATTTCCTTCATGTGCCGGGCTTTGTTCTGAAAATCCTTATCCTCAGAATGTTTCCAGGTGAGAGGAGTCATTTTCAAAAGGGACAGACGCAGGTGTTCAGGAACAGCTGTCGTAAAACTTACTTTACTGCTTTCTGCGTCCGGAAACTGACGGTAAAAACCTTCCACCACCTCTTCATTGGAATAGGCTGCTTCGCCGGCAAGTTCCCTCAGCTCCTGCAGATACCTGCTCTCCGGCACCACTTTAAGCACTGTTCCTCCATTTTTCGTTATACGCTGAAATTCCTCATAGTTGGCCGGGGAAAAAATGTTCAGCACGGTCTCAAAGCTGCTGTCCAAAAAAGGAGCTTCTGCAAGATCTGCTACTACCCACAGTAATTCATCCTCCCCTTTTGCAGCCATTTCGATGCCTGCTTTCGCAAGATCCGCCCCTATACCGTCGAAGTCTTTCTTTTTTTTCAAAGCTGCCAGGTGGGACCCTTCCCCGCTCCCTGCATCGAGTACTGTTTCTCCCTCTCCGTTCAGCAGAGCCCCCAGTGCCTCATGCAGCTTTTCGTAAAGTCCTCCTTCAATCACTTCTCTTCTCGCCGCAAAAAGTTCACTGCTGTAGTTCGAAGCTGCCGGTTTTTTCGTTAAATGCACGTGCCCCTGCCTGGCAAGATCAAAACTGTGGCCCTGGATGCACATAAGACGGGCGCCTTCATCCACCCAAAGCTCTTCTCCGCACTTCGGACACCGAAAAATTGGCGACAGCTCCTGCATCAGAGCTGTCCTCTTCTCTTTTTTGGACTGCATGTTCAAATCTCCTTTTATTTCTTCCTTTACGGTGTATTATGTCACGTATTCATTCCAGACTCCACCCGCCTTCCGGTTTGAGCGCCTCGATTGAACGGGTATAAGACCATACAAACAAGTCCTGCCTGTTTCAGGAAGAGCAGACGCAGAATTTTTAAAAACCTGTGCTGCTTTCGCTGTGGCGGTCTGCAGGCTTCCTATATTAACGGACACCACCGGAAAGGATGTGGCTGCACTGGCTTTTAACTACGAGGAAGATTTTAAAAACACGGACTTCCGGGAAGAACCGGAAAAGTACAGAGTCGGACGGGGAGAGCAGGGAGTCCTGCTCATTGAACCATATAAGAGCGAGATTCTCCCTCACTGGCGCTTTAAAACACCGGAGATTGCGAAAGAATCTTCCGAAAAAATTTACGAGATGTTTGAAGAGTACAGGAAGAATGATGACTTTGTCGGAATGGATATGGCCCGGAAATTCATTCAAATGGGTTATACGCGTTCCCGCCGCTATGCCAACTATAAGGGCGGCAAAAAATACGACAGCGACGGTAACATAAACGAACGCCGGATTAACGATGAAAAAGCAGAATCCGCCTCTATCTTTGAGGAAAAATGGATAAAAATACGGGAAGATGAAGATTATTTAAAAAGGAAAAAAGAACATCAGAAAAAATACGGATAAGCCTGCATAATGCGGCTTATTTTTTTGGACTGCCCTGAAATTAAAACAGATATAAGATGGCCGTTCTTTTACATATCTTCCACACTGTTTTCCTGCTCCTTGGACTAACTGTGCTACAATATTTTCGGAGTGATTACTATGAAACGTTCTTTTCATCTGTACGAAATCATTATCGTCTTTACGTTGACACTGCTTCCGCTGATGGCAGCAGTATTGTTTAACTTTCCACTTGCTGCTGCCATGATTCCCGGCTTTTTAATCCTTCTTTACTTCGCACATCAAAAACAGGTCCCTTCCACGGCTCTTGCCGATTCTGTCAAAAAAGGACTGTACCGGAACCGGAACGTGGCCTGGCTGCTCGTATTTATAGGTTTGATTCTCCCGACCTGGGCTCTTGCCGGCACCATCGAAGATTTGAATACATTGTTTCTCAATTTTATTTCACCGGATTACTTTCTTACGATTGCTTTTCTTATTACTGTTTTCATGTCTCTTACCGTTGGATCCGCTGTCGGAAGTTTGAGCATCGTCGGTATTCCCTTAATGAGCGCGGGGCTTGCGCTGGATCTGCCGCAGGCAGTTATCGCCGGAGCACTCGTTTCTGGTGCATTCGTCGGCGACCGGACGTCCCCGCTTTCCAGTTCTTTTCAGCTGCTCGCGTTTTCAACGGAATTAACTGTCAGTCGCCACTTTCGGGCGATTTTCCCTACAATGGCTGCCACAGTAATCCTGACAGCCGGGCTTTTTTTTGGTATGGATACCGTTTTAACGACCAGCGGCTCCCCTCCTGAAATTGAACCGCTCGCATGGAGCCGTGCCCTATCTTTCGTACCGCCGCTGCTCCTGCTGATACTTATTCTGCTCGGTAAAGATATGAAAGTCTGTTTTTTGTCCGCGATTGCTGCAGGAGGTCTCGTTCTGCTTTTACGGGGCACTGCACCGTCCGAGTGGGTTTCGGGAGCATTTTCCGGCACAGCCTCGTTAAACGGTCTACTGGATATGCTGCCTTTTGTCGTCTTTATACTCATCGTCGGAGCTTTCTGCCAGATTATTGAGGATACCGCGATGCTTCAGCCGTTCCTCGAAAAAATATTTACAGACACGGTATCCTTGACTAAAAACACGATACAGACGGTTTCCGCTGCCGCCGGCGTTTCTCTTTTGTCTCCTAATCAGTCATTTCCGATTCTTCTGACCGGCCGGGCACTTCTGCCGCACTGGGAAAGGCATTTTCATAAGCGTGTTCTGGCGCGCACATTGGCTGATTCGACCGTTGTTTTTGCAGGACTCGTGCCATGGAGCCTGCTCGCTATTTTGTGCAGTACGATCGTCGGCGTCCCTGTCATTCAGTATCTTCCTTTTGCTTTTTTTCTACTGCTTTCCCCGGCTGTCACTATTGCTTTCAGCTGGGTCATTTCCCATAAAGGGACCATTTACAGGTAGCTGTATTTTTCTTGAGCTGCGTGTCCTGAAGATTAAAAACAGTTCTATAATGATTAATTGATTCTGCGGAAACGCTTATAATCATTAAACATTATTTATAATGATTAATAACCCATTTAATTACAGAAGAACCGGCTATAATGATTGAAAATTTTCTATAGTGATTAAAACGACTTTTATAACGATTAAAAAGCCTCCCTGCCTCAAAAGCCACAAAAAAAGCTGTCCAGCTTTGGACAGCTTTTTTTCAGCTTGTTGATTAAGTTATCGTTCCAGAATAGTTATTCCAGTCAGTGTATAAGCTCCTTCTCTTCCCGAGCCTGCCGCAGGCTTGTCTTCAGCTCTTTTCCATGGCCTGCGCTATAGAAAAGGATCTTCTGACTGCGCTTCATCCCACCGGCGTCTCCGCCGTTACGGAGGAAAAGCTATTTCTTTATCATAGAAAACAGCTTCAATAAGGAGATTTACTATGGTAGAAAACTTCTTCCTATTTCCCTGCTGCAGCCGCAGGGGCGACTCCAGGGCGATCAAGGACGAGGCGAAGATCCAGTTCTTCCAACCTCCGGGCGGAAGAAATTAGCTGAGCCCGGCCCGCCCGGAAAGCGTCCCCGGAAGGCGCAGGCAGGAAACCGTCTATCTATACATCAAAAAGAATTTATCAAAAGCCACAAAAAAAGCTGTCCAGCTTTGGACAGCTTTTTTCAATGTTCCTA
>REBZ01000016.1 GCA_007692495.1 Alkalicoccus sp. | reverse complement strand
TGAATAACATCTTCTTTTGAACGGGAGGAAAGATCAAGTATGATCGTCTCCTTTTTTAACAGCTCAGTAATGTTCATGTTACTTCCCCCTTCTTTTCGTGTGTAATATGAATGGCAGGCAGCAGTTTCTCCATGGATTCTCTCTCAGCAAAGTTGAGCGAGAAAGCTGTAGCAGAGCCGAAAGCGATGCTGTACTGAAAAGCTTTCTTTATATCATGCTGCTGTTCCAGGCCGTATAGGAAGCCGGCTACCATCGAGTCGCCTGCACCGACAGAGTTTCTCACCTCGCCGGAGGGAACAGAAGCGGTGTAAACCGTGTCTTTAGTAACGAGGAGAGCCGGATCACCGCCGCGGGAAACGAGTACGTGTTCTGCTCCTTCATCTACAGCTTTTTCTGCCAGACGGATAACATCCTGTTCGTTTTCCGCTTTTTCCCCGTACAGTGCTTCAAGTTCTGCGATGTTCGGTTTGATTAAAAACGGAGCAGCCTGAAGGGATTCCCGGAGCGGATCACCGCTCGTATCGATGACCGTCCGGATACTGTTTCGTGAAGCTTCTTCTGCGAGTTTCCGGTACGTGTCCGCCGGGAGACTTTTCGGAAGGCTTCCGGAAAGAACGAGTGTATCTCCTATAGAAAGAGAAGCGATCTGTCCGGCCAGCTGCTGAAGGTGTTTTTCTTCCACAGCAGGAGAGCGGCCGTTAATTTCTGTTTCTGTATCTGTTTTGAGTTTTACGTTGATCCGGGTCGTTCCGTTTACACGGATGAAATCGGTCCGAAGTCCCTGATTTTTTAATTCTGACTCGATGAAATCACCTGTGAATCCTGCTGTGAATCCGAAAAGGCGTGAAGAGAGTCCGAACGATGCCAGTACTTTGGAAACGTTGATTCCTTTTCCTCCTGGTATAATGTGCTGCTCATCTGCACGGTTCGTAGCTCCGAAATGAAAATCATCTACGGTCACTAAATAATCAATGGACGGGTTTAATGTAACTGTATATATCATATTTTCACCGCCTCAATAGATGTCAATTCTGCCAGCTGCTGCAGATATTCTTCTGAGTCACTCCCGGTTTCTGTGATTAAAGCAGCATCCTTGAGTCCGGCAAATCTGCAAAAGGATGTCCGGTGAAGCTTGGAGGAATCTGCAAGAACGAAAGCTTCCTGCGCTTCTTCAATGGCGATTTGTTTAATATAGGCTTCCTCCGGGTCCGGAGTGGAATAGCCGAATGAAGCATCAACGCCGTTTGTTCCGATAAAAGCTTTGTCAAAGCGGTACTGACGCATCGCTTCTACAGCTGATTTGCCAACAAGTGCGTGCGTCCCGGATTTTACATATCCGCCCAGAACGTACGTGCGGAAGCCGGAACGTAGAGAAGTTTCGATAATATTCAAGCCGTTCGTTACAATAATGACGTTTTTTGACTGAATATGACTGATCATCGCCTCGGTGGACGTTCCTGCATCGACAAAAATGGAGTCCCCATCTTCCACATGAGAGGCTGCCTGCCGGCCGATCAGCTGTTTTTCTGCTGTGAAGGCCGCTTTTTTCTCCGTCATCCCCGGCTCCTCTGATTTTCTGGAAGGGAGGGAGGCCCCGCCGTGTATGCGTTTTAATTTATTCTGCCGCTCAAGTTCACTCAAGTCTCTTCTTATCGTGGATTCTGAAGCGCCGGTGGCTTCTGTCAGTTCAGCCAGTTTAGCTACTTTTTGCTGCTTTAATAAAGAAAGAATCTTGTCCTGACGTTCGAAAGTCAGCATAGGAATTCACCTCGTTTGGTTGATTAACTTCATCATAAATGATAATACAATCAAAAGCAATCAAAAACAATCATTTTCTTTCAAAAAGTTTTTTTGGTGTTAATTCCAGGAGTCATTTTTGATTATCAGCGGAGGTTTTTCAGGACAAAACGTGATTCTATCCACTTTATCTTTTACTCTATGAATAAGTTAGGTAAAATAAAGAGAGGATAAGTATAAAAAAGGAGCGGTTAAAAATGAAGGACTTACAGGCCTTGAAAAACAAAATACTGGAAAAAACCCAGCTTGTATTTATTGTTACGGACCCTGAACAGCCGGATAATCCAATCATTTACGCAAATGAAGGATTTGCAAAACTCACCGGATTCGACCGTGAGGAAATCATGGGAAAAAACTGCCGTTTTCTTCAGGGAGAGCAGACGGAGGAAGCAGCGCTGGACCAGATTCGTCAGGCAGTGAAAAAGAAGGAGCCGCTGTCCGTAGAGATTCTAAACTATAAAAAGGATGGTACGCCTTTTTGGAACCTGCTGCACATTGATCCGATCTACCTGGAAACAGAAGGACAGTATTATTTTGTCGGTATTCAAAAAGACATCACACATACGAAAGAAGCAGAAGAAAAAATTGCCGTCTACAACAAGGAGATTGAGCTTCTCTCGACACCTCTTGTGCCGGTAAAAGAAGGAGTATCCATTCTTCCGGTCGTCGGAAATATTGATGAGAGACGTATTGAAATCATCGTTAACCGTGTACTCCCGGAGCTTGAAAAAGGAGATATTGAAAGGTTAATTGTTGATTTATCAGGGTTCAGCGACATCGATGAAACGGCAACAATTGGTATTTTTCAACTGGGTGATCTTTTGAAGCTGAAAGGAGTCGAAATGATTGTCACAGGCATTACCCCGGCTGTAGCTATGAAAACCCGCGGCCTGGAAATTGATTTTTCCTCCCTCAAAACATACGGCTCGGTAAAACAGGCAATGGAAGCACTGGAAACGAAGGAAAATCAGGAAGCATAAATAAAAGGTTCAGGGTGCGTGGCCCTGAACCTTTTATTTATGCTTTCGGCGGATTTAGTTTGAAAAGCGCCGGTGTACCAGCAGCAGAATAGTAATCGTTGTAACTGATAGAATCAGTACCATCATGTTTGCTTCAGCCATGCGGTCGCCCTGGACTGCGTCATAAATAGCTAGAGAGAGCGTCTGAGTCCGGCCGGGGATGCTTCCTGCCACCATCAGCGTTGCCCCGAATTCCCCCATGGCTCTGGCGAATCCGAGTACAAGGCCGGCGAGGATACCGCGCCAGGCGAGCGGCATAATAATGTAATATAAAAGCTGCCACGAAGAAGCACCGTCCAGTTTTGCGGCTCCAAGGTACTCAATATCCACGGATTCAAAAGCAGCCTGTATCGGCCGGATAAGAAGCGGGAGGGCTGCGATAGCAGCCGCAATAACGGCGGCCTGCCACGTAAAGACAAGCGGACCTCCTGTAAGCTGCTCGTAGCTTCTGCCGATAAAGCTGTTTCTGCCGATGGAAATCAGGAGATAGTAGCCGAGTACAGTAGGCGGCAGAATGAGCGGGATCGTTACGAGAATGGATAAAAACGTCGTCCATTTATTTTTGTGGAATGCAAACAGCCAGGCCAGCAGCACCCCCGCAGTAAATGATGCGGCTGTCGCCACTAGTGCCACCCGGAGTGAAAGAAGGAGGGGCGTCCAGACGGCTTCCATCAGCTCGATCACAGTTCTGCTCCCCTCCAGGCATGACACCTGATATTCCAGCTAATTGATTTCTGCATGGGCTACTCCGGCGTTTTAACAGCCAGAATAAGAAAAAGTATATAGCTGACTGTCAGGATCGTACCGCTGATAATATAGAAAAGCAGGTTGAAAAGATCAGGCAGCGGAATAGTATCAAGCATGTGAACGTACATACCCGAGGTGAGACCGATTGTTCCGATGAGAGCGGTCCACACATGAGCGGCTGTCATCCAGCTTTTTTTCGGCTGGTAGACTTTATAGTAGATGGCCCAGGAAAAAAGAGAGAGCCAGCCGACGACGAGAATGTGGGCATGTACAGGGCGGAGAGCCGGTGATCCTGCACCGGCCATGTGTCCACCCATGAATGTACCGATCACTCCAAAGACAGCCGAAGCAATCAGAAGTATTTTACTGTAGGACATAACAAAAACTCCTTTATAAAATTAATCATACTTTTTTTAGTATAGTAAAAAACTTCATTTCCTGCTAAAGAAAGTTCTGTGACAGATAAATAAACAGCTGTGTTCCCTGTTGGCTTCCGGAGAAAGCTTCCCTTCCACACGGCCTGCCGTGAAGGCGCTCTCCTTCTTCGACTGGCGTCGCTGGTTTCCATTCATTACAGTGGGAAGCCGTCTGCTTATAGGAGTGAAGGCTTCTTATCCGGGAGCTGTGGAAGCATTCTCCTTGCAATGTTTCTTCCCGGGGAAAGAGAGGGAATATAATAAAACGATTATGATAAGAGGAGGCAGAAATATGAAGAAAACAATCATTATTGCACAGAATATAAACGAGGAATTAAAAAAAGAGGTGGAGGAAGCTGCTCCAGACTATAAAATCATCGCGGGAAAAGACAAATCCGCATGGGAACCTTACATAAACGAAGTGGAAATTATTGCCGGATGGAAGCCGGAAATGGCCGAGGCATTAACAGAAAAGTCACCGCTCCAATGGATTCAGACGTGGAGCGCCGGAGTGGATCAGCTTCCGCTTCGGGATTACGAACAGAAGGGCTATACAGTTACGAGTGCAAACGGTGTTCATGCCTATCCCATTTCGGAAACGATTTTTGCTTTTCTTCTGGGCTGGACGAGAAAGCTGCATACGTATATCCGGCAGCAGGAGAAAAAAACATGGCACCATGCGCATTTAAAAAAAGAAATGCATGAAAAATCCATTCTGATCTACGGGATGGGCGCGATAGGCACAGAAACAGCTAAAATTGCCAAAGCATTTGGAATGCATGTGGCAGGCGTGCGCCGCACAGTCAAAAATACTCCATATACAGATGAAGTAATGGCTTTCGAGGAAGCGGCAGCAAAACTTACGGAATACGATTACGTCGTTAATACGCTTCCTTCTACAAAAGAAACGAAGCATCTTTTTTCGGAAAATATTTTCACGCAGATGAATCCGGGAACATTTTTTGTGAATATCGGGCGGGGGGATACAGTGGATGAAAAAGCTTTGATTAATGCACTGGAGAAAGAAAAAATTGCCGGAGCCGGTCTTGATGTTTTTACAGAAGAGCCTCTGCCGGAAGACCATCCGTTCTGGACAATGGAAAACGTCATAATGACTCCCCACACCGCAGGGTCCACCGAAAAATACAACGAGCGTGTCATTCGAGATATTTTTGTTCCAAATCTTCTGGCTTACCGGAAAGAAAAAGAACTGCCGATGAATTTAGTCGATTACGAGGCTGGCTACTGAGCTCAGTTTTCTGCCGCTGTAAAAAAATGTATTCATTAAAAAACGCCGCTTCGAGGGCGTTTTTTTCTTTTTGTTCAACTGCCGCTGTACAAAGAATTACTCTGCAGAACAAACAGGATAAAATTCTCTCATGAATTAACGAAAAAACAGCAGAGAAGCTCTGCTTGACGAAATACTTCGTCTATCGTAATATTAGGGAACGAAGTAATTGCCAGGGATAGAAAGGTGTTTATATTTAATGGAACGCAATACCGAAGAAATCGTCGGCTACCAGCTCGGGCTGGTAGCCCATTTACTGCATAATAAACATAACCGCAGCTTGGCTGCACGCGGCCTGACCCGCTCACAGGTAAAAGTACTTTCGCTGCTGAGGAGGTATGGGACCCAGAGTCAGTCTGAACTGCAGAAACGTCTGTATATTCAGCCTTCCACTATGAACGGCATTCTGGATTCCCTGACGAAGAACGGGCTTGTCAAAAAACAGGAAAGCGGTAAAGACCGCAGACAGAAAATGATTTCCCTGACAGGGGAAGGAGAAAAACTCGAAGAAGCAGTATGGCAGGAAGCGCTGACTACTGATGAAGATCTTACGGCCTTTTTGTCTGAAGAAGAACAGGAGGAGTTTCTTGCAGTGCTTCAGGTAATGAAGGAGCGTCTTCAGAAAGAGTTGGAGGAATAATATTATGAACCAGAAACAGCAGAGCACGCGGCTCGGCTCAGAGCCTATTCCAAAGCTGCTCCGGAGTTTGTCTGTTCCGGCTATTATCGGAATGCTCGTAATGTCTTTATATAACGTCGTCGATACAATTTTCATTTCCTTTTTTGTCGGAATCGACGGCGTGGCAGCCGTTACACTAGCCTTTCCTATTATGATCATTATGATGGCAGTCGCCGCTGCGCTCGGCATGGGAGGAGCCTCAGTAATTTCACGGAGGCTTGGAGAAAAAAGAGAAAGAGAAGCAAACCGGGTGTTCAGTAACATTATTACCTTCGTACTCATTACAGGGGTGCTGGGAGTGGCAGCTTCCTTTACGGTGCTTGAACCAACACTCACCATATTTGGCGCTACACCTGGTATCTTTGATCTGGCCATGGAATACATCTTTCCTATTACAATGGCTACAATCTTTTTTACGTTTGCCTTCACAACAAATGCGATTATCCGTTCGGAGGGGCACGCCCGCTTTGCGATGATGACAATGATTATTCCCTCCGTACTGAATATCATTCTTGACCCGATATTTATCGTTCTGCTGGATATGGGAGTTCAGGGGGCCTCTGTAGCTACTGTTATTTCCCAGGGGAGCATCTCATTTATCGTTCTCTACTACTTTTTAAGCGGAAAAAGTTCCCTTTATATTCGTTTGAGTGAAATGACACCGCAGCTCCGCATAGTGAAAGAAGTAGTTACGGTAGGCCTTCCGGCTTTTGCGCGGCAGGTGGCCGGAAGCGTTATGATGATTGCGATTAATGCGATGCTCATTCAATACGGCGGGGAGTTTTATGTCGGAGTGTTCGGTATTATGCAGCGGGTCGCAATGATTACACTCATGCCGATGATGGGCATTCTGCAGGGGATGCAGCCGATCATCGGTTATAATTACGGCGCGGAACAGTTCGGCAGAATGCAGGAAGTTATTAAACTTGGCCTCAAGGTGGTGACGGCATTTTCCGTAACGATCTTCGCACTGGCGATGCTCATACCGGATTTAATGCTTTCTGTTTTTACGACGGATCCGGACGTTATCCAGGCTGGGACCGAAGGAATGCGGATCATTTTTGCCGCTGCTTTTCTCATTGGTGTCCAGGTGATCAGCGGTGGGCTGTACCAGGCACTTGGCAAGTCAAGGCCCGCGCTCGTTCTGTCAATGGCGAGGCAGGTGCTTTTCCTTATTCCACTTGTCCTTATTCTTCCGCCATTTATCGGGGTTTGGGGAGTCTGGATTGCTTTTCCGCTTGCAGACATTCTCGCTTTCGCTCTTTCAGCTTATTTCCTTTACCGGGACAGAGCACTTTTCTTCCAGAAGAAGGACCGGAACACCCGGGAAAAAGAGCCGGTCAGCGGTGTCTCCTGAATGAAACAGACCACTAATGAAAATAGAGCTGCCCCGAGATTAACGGGGCAGCTTTTTGCCGGGAAGCGCAATTACTGAGACTTTCTGTTCGGGAAAGAGGAGGAGCTTTTAACCCCGGTTCTCAATTATTGAGAGGAAACAGTTCTTTTTCTCGGCTTATAAATAAAAGAAGCTGCCTCCTCATCAAGGCGGCTTCACAGAGTCTTCAGGCAGCTATTTCCGGCAGACAGCAATCCCGATCGGATAGTGCAGACCGTCTCTCTTACAAGGTTCAAAGCTGACTCCGTTCTGATAATAAAAAGTCACTTCTTTGAAAGCGAAAGCCTCGTTCCGGCACAGTTCTCTGAATTCCTCTTCGGTCAGCTGGAAGTAATGAAAAGGAGAGCTGCAAGGTTCGTTTCTCCCAGTGCCAAAAGGCGTGGATAGTACGAGAGTGCCGCCAGGGGTGACAAGGTTAGTGAGTCTTCTCATTGCCTCGTAGTCATCCGGGACGTGTTCCAGTGTTTCAAACGAAAGCACCGTATCAAATGTGCCGATTTTTTCTGGGAGGGAAGGGTCCAGTAAATCGCCTTCTTTAAAAGTGACCATTGGGTGGTAGTGAGCACCCCGGGCATAGTCGACGATATCGCTGTCCACGTCTACTCCAACGGCTTCCGTCACTTCATTTTTTCTTCTTTTAGCTGTCAGTTTCGTGCCGTATCCACTTCCGCAGGCAATATCCAGCACCCGGCCTCCCGCGTAGGGCATAGCAAAATGATAGCGTGCCAGGTGTTCCAGCCACATGGCATTGTCTGCTTTCATATACTCCGGAATCACTCGTTCTCCGGTATCTTCGAGCATTGTAAGCACCGCTTTCTGTGAAAAGTC
>REBZ01000045.1 GCA_007692495.1 Alkalicoccus sp. | reverse complement strand
TGGCTGTTTTTTTATATGAAACCGCCGCCGGAATATGAATTTTTAAGAAGCTGAACATCTGTTTTCGAATGTATTTTTAAAATATTTTCTGAGGCAGAGCTGCAGCGAAGTTTCCTCTAAACATTTCTCTTATAAAAAGGATGTTTTTATTGGATGGTCAAATAACCGGAATGTTAGATTCTTAATATTATTTACAGGATCAATACATCGACTTAATGCCAGGTCAATAAACTACGTATATCATTAAACTTGCAGGGAAAAGATTCAGGGAGGTGTGTATGTTAAATTGCTTAACCCGTTTTTTGGACTGCTGCAGTTATGGTTTATAGATTGATTCGATTGTTTTTCAGACTGGGGTAAGAATCGTAAGAAGGATAAGATGGAGTTAACAGAAGCCTGGAGGGATGAGCGATGGGATATAAAGCCGTTTTTATTGATATGGATGGCACACTTCTGAACAGCCGGAATGAAATTTCCGAACAGACCGTTAAATCGTTACAGCGTCTTGAAGACAACGGACTGAAGGTTCATCTGGCAACGGGAAGGCATTACAGCATTGTAGAGCCGTATCACAAAGAAATTGGTCTGAAAACACCGGTCATATGTCTGAACGGGAGTTATATATATGACCCTTTGACCAAAAAAGAAATCTACGCAAAAACATTTACCGCAGAAGCAGCCGGACTGTACAGCCGGATATCCGATAACGTGCGTACGTGCAGTAATGTTCTCTTTCATACGAGAGAAGGGCTGTACTGTGAAAAGATTGATGAACACGTTGAACACTGGATTCAAACGAGTGGTGAACAGCCTTATTTTCAAGGAGCACTGGACAATCTCGAACAGCTGGACATTCTTAAATACGGGATAATGGCTGAAAAAAGATTCCTTACAAAACCGTGGAGCAGCCGGAGCACTGGATTGGATGTAATCGAATGGAGAGACGGTTTTGAGGTGGTTCCTAAAGGAGTTTCCAAGTGGAAAGGTATTCGTACGCTTTTGAGACAGTATGCGATTTCTCCCCATGAAGTCATTACGATAGGTGACGGCCCGAATGATGTGGAGATGATCCGTGAATCCGGTCTCGGAATAGCGATGAAAAACGCCGTGGAGGAAGTCCTGGCCGTGTCCGATATGACGACCACTTATGACCACAATCAGGAAGGGGTAATGGACTCCCTCTCACAGGTTTTACAGGAACAGACAGTATGACACTCAGGGGTCATGCTTTTTTAATGCCGTTCAAAAAAAGGCCTAATCATGACGGATAACAATTTTCCCGATAAAGTTTTGACTTTCCAGGTGCCGGTAGGCGTCTTTCGCTTCGTCGAAGGAAAATACGCGGTCGATGACCGGTTCGAGTCCGCTGTTTTCAACCGCACGGTTCATCTGTTCAAACTCATCCCGGCTCCCGACCATAATAGTACGGGTGTTTGCGCGTCCGAAAAGATCAAAGTAGCTGATGTCATCTCCTTCAGTGCTGAGTACACCGATCAAAGAGGCTTCCCCACCAGTGCGGAGTGAGGCGAGTGACTGTTTAATTGTAGCGGGTCCTCCGACTTCCACGACACGGTCCACACCGCGGCCGCCGGTCTGCTCCTTCACTTTTTCTCCCCAGTTTTCGTGCTTTTTGTAATTAATAATATGGGAAGCTCCGAGATCCTTCAGCGTTTCTGCTTTTTTGTCACTGGAGCTCGTCCCGATAGTACGAATACCGAGAAGGCGGGCAAACTGCGTGGCGAAGACAGAAACCCCTCCGCTTCCAAGCGTCAGCGCCGTGTCTCCTGCTCTCAACGGCACGGGACCCTGCAGAGCGTTCCAGGCTGTAAGTGCAGCACAGGGCAGTGTGGCCGCCTGTTCGTAGGTGAGATGGTCAGGAATGTGCACGAGAAGTTCGGCGTTGATTGTTTTATAATACGTCAGCCAACCATCGGAATGTGTGCCGTAAGGTTCCAGTGCGGCAGGTGTTTCCCGGCCGAACCATTCCCGCATAAAGTTTCCGGCAACCCGGTCGCCTTCTTTCACCCGAGTTACGTCTTCCCCAGTTTTAATCACTTCACCCGCTCCGTCCGACAGCTGGACAAGATTTTCTTTTTTCTCTCCTGGATATCCTCCGTGCAGGATGGCATAGTCCCGGTAGTTCAGCGACGTGGCATGAACCCGGACTACAACTTCTCCCCGGTCCGGAGAAACGATCTCTTCCTCCGACTGTTTCAAATGATCAATACTTCCTTCTCCGTCAAGCCGCCAGCTGCGGTTTGTTTTGTTATGCATTAAAATCATCCTTTCTTTATTCGTATCAGTTTTGAAATAAAAGCTGCAGTGCATACGGCTTTTTCTATTTTTCAGGGAACTGAAGAAGCTCCGCTTTGTTTTAAAAGAACTCTGAGGCACCTTGGCTGGAATCAGTAATTTCTTGAAAGCTGATAAAGTTCTCCGGAAAGCTCTTCTACTCTTCCCTGGAACAAAAACATAAAAACGTACAGAAAACCCCATGAGGAACCAGTAATCTCCATTATCTTCTTCGTTGACCGTTTATTAATAATATTATATTATTAAAATAACTTCATAAAGGAGGGGAATGGTATGCTTCACGTTTTCAAGCTCGGTTTTGCTGCTTTCACGTACGGGATATGCAGGCAATGAAAAAGTACTACGAGGACATTGCAGGTTTTACGTTCACAGAAACGGACGAAAATGGAAGCGCTTACTTCAGTGCTTCGACGGATCATCACAACATTGTCCTGATTTCTTCATACAGAAGCAGTATACATTCATTTGGGTTTCGATATGGATCGGAAGGAAGCCGGGAGGAAGTCATTGAGCATTTGCAGTCGCAGGGTATTCAGACATAAAAAGCAGTGGACGGCCCCCCGGTGATGAAGGATGTAATAGCATTTGAAGATCCTGAAGGTTAATCTGTACGGCTTTTCAGAGGAACAGGGGAAACGAAGAAGAAAAGCTTTAAAAGTGCAGGAATCGTCCCGAATAAAATCGGACATCTGTCCTTGCGGGTAAGTGACGCCAAAGCGCAGATGGAATTATATAACAAGCCGGTTTTCAAAATACCGGCTGGATCGAGGATTTTTCCGGCTTTATGACATGCAGCCGGGACCACCACGTACTGAACTTCTTCACTTCCGAAACGAAAGGAGTGCATCACCTGGCATTGGAGATGCGAAACTATCAGCACTTGATTTCCACGCTTGGTTTTTTAAGGCTGAATGGCGTGGATTTTGAAAAAGCCCTCGTCTGACAGGAAAGCGAAAAAACAGCCGGGAGGAAAGGAAGAGAACATCATGCCTAAAAACTTAAGTGAGCAGCTGCTTCACGATCTCGGAAAAGATATTGTACTTGGAACAATTCCTCCAGGGGAGGTGCTTCCGAAAGTAGAAACGCTCAGTGGAGAAAAGGGAGTGAGCCGGACGGTCGTCCGCGAAGCTCTGAAAGGACTGAGTGCCCGACGGCTGCTCGAATCCTCCACAAAGACGGGGACGATTGTGCGGCCGAAGGAAGAGTGGCTCTGGTGGGATCCTGACGTTATATCCTGGGCTTCGGAAGCTGAAGATAACCGTTCTTTTTTAAAACAGCTGACAGAAGTCCGGCTGGCGGTAGAGCCGGCTGCTGTTAAACTGGCAGCGAAATATGCTGAGGAGAAGGATAAACAGGAAATGAAGGACGCGTTTCGTGTGCTTGAACAGGCTGCTGGAGATCAAAAAGCATGGACAGAGGCAGATGCAGCTTTTCATAATGCTATGCTGAAGGCCTCTCATAATCAGCTGATGATCAGCCTCGTGCAGACGCTTCAGAACGGTCTG
The DNA here is from genome assembly GCA_007692495.1 of Alkalicoccus sp. Taxonomy (GTDB): domain Bacteria; phylum Bacillota; class Bacilli; order Bacillales; family Salisediminibacteriaceae; genus Alkalicoccus. The sequence goes on along the minus strand of REBZ01000045.1, from coordinate 4,363 downwards.
ATGCAGAGCAGGGAAACGACGATACGTATTTTAAAGGAACATCAGAATGAGTATGGGGACACGACGACAAAGGAAGCATTGAAACTGTACGAAAACGTCCTGGAAGCTATATTGGAAGGAAGTGAAGAAACAGCGGAAGCGGCTATGACAAAACTGCTGCAGTCTGTCGCTGATCTAATCGATGCGATGAACAGCGGCCAAGTATCGTAAAAGGAGGGATGGATTTGAAACTCACATTTCTGCACGGAGCAGGGGGAAGCGTAAGCAAGTGGCGGCGTATTAAAAAGCACCTGGAATATCCGGCTGATTTTCTTCCGCTGCACGAATTACAGGCAGGTCTGGACGTTACGATTTCCAATTACGCAGAAAGCGTCAAAAAGCAGCTGAACGAAGAAACTATCGTATGCGGCCATTCCATGGGCGGACTGATTGCACTGGAGCTGACGGATCATTCTCTCGTAAAAGGCGTGGTACTGCTGTCAAGTCACATAGAACTGCCGGTGCATTCTAAAGTTCTCGAGCAGCTCGCTTCCGGCACGTACCCGGAAGGACTGCTACGCGCCATGTTTGCGGAAGAAACCGGGACAGAGCTGCTGGAGGAGGAAAGAGAACGTCTTAAGAGCGTTCCCCTGAAAAAAACATACATCGATTTTGCCGCCTGTGACAGCTATAAACAAGGGGAAGAAAAACTCCGCCGGGTGCAGATCCCACTGCTTGCCGTTTATGGAACCGGAGAAAAACTTCTGCCGCCGGGAGCTGAAGAAAAGCTGCGGGCCGTGTACCCGGGGGCAGTAATTAAAAAAATTCCCGCGGCTGGTCATGATGTCATGCTTGAACAGCCTGGAAAAACAGCGGAAGCAGTTAATCATTTTGTGAAGCGAATGGGAAAATAAAGGAGTGTTTCGTCGTGAAAATTGTAATGATGGCAGAAAGCTTCCGAAGAGAGTCATACAACCAGCAGGCTGCTGATTTTATGACAGAAAGATTTAAAGACAAAATAACAATCGGGCAGCTGGATATTTAAAGTCTTCCATTCTTTGACCAGGATGAAGAAGACCCGCGGGAAACAGCAACTGTTGATTTTCTGGATACGGTAACGAACAATTTCGTGAGATTTGTTGAAGCTTAAGGAGGAATAAGGATGGGAATCAGAGTCGTACGCTTTAATAAAGACGGCGTAAAATGGGGGGTGCTGGAAGAGGATACTATTTATGAAATTCCGGGGAAATATCCGACGCTTGCTGAGTTTCTTGAACAGGGAAGGGGGGAAGCGGCGTCCCTTGATAAAAACACCGCTGCAGCAATTGAGGTATCAGACGTTGAACTGCTGTCCCCGGTGACGTCACCGGCCCAGATTGTATGTCAGGGAGTGAACTACTCGGCACACCGGGAAGAAGGGGGACTTGATGCAGGACGGCCTCCGTTCAATATGATTTTCACGAAGGCACCGAGCTCACTGGCCGGACCGGATCATGATATTGAATGCCCTTCTTCCGTTCAGCTGCTCGATTACGAAATTGAGCTCGGACTCGTTTTTAAAAAGAAGCTTTCCGAAAAGCTGCCGGAAAACTTCTCCAGCCTGTCAGAATACATCGCCGGATTTGTCATTACAAATGACGTATCCTCGAGGGATATGCAGTTTACAGAAAACCAGTGGTTCAAAGGGAAGAGTCTCAGAACATTCTGTCCGGCAGGCCCGGTCCTTTATTTAATTGATGGAGAAGAAGGGGGGAAAGTGCACGAAATGGAGCTGAAACTGACGGTGAACGGGGAAACCAGGCAGGAGGCGGTGACTTCCCAGCTGCTTTATAAGCCGGAGGAAACGCTCGTGGAACTTTCCGGGATAATGGATTTTTATCCAGGGGATCTTCTCATGACAGGAACCCCGGGAGGCGTCGCACTGAAGCTTTCTCCTGAGGAAATGAACCAGCTGCTCAACCCGTTTGAGAAACTTGGCGACAAGGTGGAAACGCTGAATAAAAGTCAAAGCAGCAACGGAAAGTATTTAAAAGAAGGGGATGTTATCGTCAGTGAAATTATAAGTTCGGACGGCACAATTGATTTAGGAAAGCAGACTAATCGGGTCCGTTTCGTTTAAGGATCTGAAAAGAAAGGAAGTTCGAATGTGGAGATGCCTGCAGAACGATCATCCAAAGACATTTTGTTCAGCAAGCAGGGAGCTGTCGGTATTGTAACTATTCAGCGTCCGGAAGCAGGAAATGCTCTTACACGGGCTATGTGGCAGGAAATTTATGAAATAGGGGAAAAGCTGCACGAGGACAAAACGATCCGATCGGTTCTTTTTGAAGGAACGGCAGGAGCTTTTACCGCCGGATCAGATATCAGGGAATTCAGCCGGATGACGATTGAAGAAGCGGATGAAGCATTCCGTACGATGGAAAAGACGATCCGTTGTTTTGAGACCCTTCCAAAACCGGTCATCGCAGCAGTGGACGGACCGGTATTTGGAGCAGGATTTATTTTTTCGCTTCGATTTGATTACACTATTGGCACAGCAGGAGCCAGTATGGGCATCCCAGTTGCCCGACTAGGTATACGATTAGGACCTGCTTTTCTGCGGCGGATAGAAAGAGCACTCGGAGCAAAGCAGGTCCGTGCCCTCGTAGCCGGGAGTCATGTATATAATGCAGAGGAAGCGCGTCAGCTGGGGCTCCTGCAGGAGATCGTACCGGAAAAACATCTCAAAGAAAAAGCTTCAGCGAAAGCAGAGGAAGCAGCCCGTGTGTCTCCGGGGGCTTTGGAAGTGCTCAACAGCTGGATACATGAAAAAACAGATGATCAGTTTCTGTACGCTGACCCAAAGGACTTCCACGAAGGATGCCTGGCTTTTATAGAAAAAAGAAAGCCGCGGTTTCCTTCTGTTTACAGTTAAAATCCGTGAAAAAGAAGCAGAAAACTTTTTTAAAAGGGGGTACTGTCCTTTTGATGGATCGTACCGTCGGTGATTTTTAACAGGCGGGCTCCTCGATCCGGATCTGAATTTAGCATATGCCAACTTCGTCAGCCCGGAAGAAATCAGGGTGCTTGTATAATACGGGGGAAGCGTTTTTCAACCGGGAAATTGAAATGATGAGGGGGGCACGGCTATCCGCTCACAGGTCTCTGTCTCGAAAATGGAATGAATCTGGCGCTCGGTGTGGACGTCGTTACCTCTACAGGCGGGGACATGTTTGCCCAGATGAAATTTGCTCTTCAGGCAGATCGGTCACGCGTGAATGAAAAGCAGCTGGCAGCAGGTTGAAATTCAAATGATCCGGAAGACAGATCTGAACATGGTCCCGCTGAATGCCCCGGCAGGTGCTGGCGCACAGTGTGCTCATAGAGGAAACGTTGACAGTGTTTTTGCAGCAGGGGACCCCGTGAAGCGTGACGGCAGAATGATTCACACAGATAACAGGAAACTCCGTCAGCTGGCAGATGAAGCAAGAAATCATATATTTTCGAGCTGCGGTAATCCGGACAATGCCTGGCTGATTTAATCAGTGGACAGAAACCGGTAGAAATAGTAAGCATCTTCTTGACAGAGAGTGTCATGAAGGTGCTTTATTTTCGAATTAACCGGACCGTTTCTTCCTGCAGGCCGCATCTTTTTGAGAAATTTGTTTATTTGTGACAAAATAATACATATCATAAAACTGCCCGCTGTATACTTCTGATTCAATATGCCGCGGCGGAGTGAAAACGATAAACTTCGAGAATCAGAATGGAGGGAGAAATACAGATGAAAGGGTGGCTGGAGTTTACTTATAAAACAAAAAAGGGATTGGAAACGAGGATGACATCGGACGAACTTGCGATGGAGGAAGCGGTGCTTTTTGCAGAGGATCTGCAGCGTACCGGCCGGGTGAAAGAAGCTGTATTTCTGGATCACCGGGACAGTTCCTGGACGGTTAAGGAAATGCATAAATACCTTCAGGAAGTGGAAACGGAACCGCATAATATTGCTGTATACTTTGACGGGAATTTTGACCGTGACCAAAAAAAAGCTGGATTAGGGCTGGCTTTATATTATGAAAAGAACGGAAGGCGCTTCAGGATAAGAAAAAATCTTCTCATGGATCACCTGGAAACAAATAATGAAGCGGAGTATGCAGCTCTTTATGCCGGGGTGGAGGAACTGGCGAAGCTGGAAGTCAGGCATATGCCGGTGCTTTTCGCTGGAGATTCCCAGGTCGTTATCAACCAGATGTCCGGAGAATGGCCGTGCCTGGAGGAAAAACTGCACCGCTGGGCGGATAAAATTGAAGCCGGGCTTAAACAATACGGCATTACTGCCGAATTCCGCCTGCTTGAAAGAAAAAACAATCAGGAGGCGGATCAGCTTGCTTCGCAGGCATTAAAA
>REBZ01000071.1 GCA_007692495.1 Alkalicoccus sp. | reverse complement strand
TGGAGCTGAATCCTACTACGGGACACGAGGATTCCGGGGCTGCGTATACGTTTGATAGCTCTCGTATTCATATTTTGTTGACGAATATTGAGCTTAATAAATGGTTCATTGAAAATCGGAATCTACGGTAGAAAGCGTGAAGATCCTCCCGGACGGAAGGGCGGGATAGCTGAAGTCTTTCTCCGCGGCAAGTGAAGAAAAAAGAGCCGCAGGCGACTCCCAAAAACAACACAGAGCTTTAACAGAGCCTTTTATTTATAGGGGCTGCTGAATTATATTTGGAATTCCGTTACCTTTAAAAAATGCAGAAATACCTGCACCCTCCCGTCTGTTTCTATCAACTTCTCCGTAGAACAGTTTTATTCGATCTGCAAATTTCTATTTAACCCCCTCAGTATTTATAAACACCCTGGAAAATGCCAGCACGAAGAAAACACCTCCGCCGCGGCGGAGGTGTTTGTTTATTCTTCTTCGTTCAGCGTATCCATAAGCATGACGAACATATCGTCTACGCGCTGGACGAGTGCTGCTTCCTGGTCGTCTGCTGGTTCGTATTTTTTCAGCTCTTCGCACGTTTCGAGGAAGTTTTCTACATCCTTTGTACCAAGCTGGGCAATGGCACTGTAGGAAAGCAGCTTGATGTTCGGCTTTGTTTCCGAGTGAAGCATCGGTACGAGCGGATCGAGCAGCTGCTTTGCTTTCGCGTAGTCCTTCGCGTGTACTGCTTCATAGCCGCTGATTACACGCTGGGCGAGTTTATTCATCGCCTGTTTATTTTGTGACAATCGAACACGTCCTTTCGAATTTTAAAGGGAAAGATAAGGGCTGTTGAAATGATCCCACTTTTCCCGCTGACCGTTAATCCACGTCTGCAGCATATACATCTGGCCGAGATGATAACTTTCGTGATAAAGCAGATGATACAGCACCCACTCCGGTGAGTAAACCTCTTCGCCCTGCCCGCCGACCACTGTCAGGTCAGCACGGCGGAATTCCTGATCCGACAGGGCGTAGTAAAATTCACGCGTCTGAATGCGGGACTCCCCGAGCCTCGCTAACAGGAAGCTTTTTTCCACCGAATCCGGGCAGCTGATTTCCTGCTTTTCTTTGAAATGAAACCGTTCGCGGTCTTCGTCAGTGATGCCGCTGTCCCGCAGAACCATCTGATTCCACCACCATTCAATCTGGGAGAGATGCAGCGCATAGGCAGCGATTGTCGGGAAATCATGCACTTTATGGTGCATCGTTTCTTCGTCCATTCTGCCGAGAAGGTCGAGAAGGCGTTCCCTCGTCTGAATGACCCCTCCAAGCAGATGCATTGATTCCCTAGCGGATACTGGTGCGAGTGTGTATTCTTTCATGACAGTCCCTCCTATGTCTCCTGCTCATGCGGCAGAAGCCCGGTTTCATTATATTCTTTAACCACTTTTTCAAGCCACTCTTTTGTTTCTTCATCCACGGCCGGTCCGAATGCTCCAAGCGAAATGAAGCCGTCCTGAAAATCGACCCGCCGGTTCCCGGGCTTAAGTGTACCATCCACATATTCTGAGGCGGTTTCTTCGTAAAGTTTTTCTACGTGCTGCAAGGTGCTTGTCAGCACCATTTCACCGGCGGAAGAGTTGTCTCCGAGATAGCCGATCGTATATATATCCGCTTTTTCGGCCTGTTCAATAATTTCCTGATGAAAGCCGTCACCTGCGGCATAAACTACGTCCGCTTCCTCCGGCAGATTCTTCAAGTGAGAAAGTGCCGCCTCTCCGTCCACCCAGCTCTCGGTGAACCGGAGAGCGATGTCTGTGCCGGCCTGGTGATAATCCGCTCCATCGGCAAATCCATGGATTTCCGGCTGATAAGGATAAGCCCCGATCGCAGCAACATACCCTGTTTCCGACTGATCTGCCGCAAGCATCCCGGCAAAATAGCCCATTGCATAGCCTTCAAAATGGATACTCGTAATGTTTTGTCCGGAAACAGGTTCATTAAAAGTTACAAAATGAACGTCCGGGTACGTGTCTTTTAAGTTCATAAACATGTCTGCATACACGGCCCCATGGCCGAAAAGAAGCGAAACTCCTTCTTCCTCCAGCTCTCTTACTGCCTGTCCCACGTCACCTGGACTTTTCACGTTTTCCCGGATATGAATCTCTGCTCCGAAATCCTCCTCCAGATGGTGGACCGCTTCATAACCTCTTTCATTCCATTCCTGCTGGCCGGCTTCGTGTGTCAGCAGCATGCCGATTACAAGTTTATTGTCTTCCGCAGCCTGGGTGCAGGCCGCCAGCATCAGGAAAAGAAACAAAAGCAGTATGATGCCTTTGCCTTTCACTGGCGTCATCACCCCCCGCTGATCTTTCTTTTTATATCTTCTATAACTGTATTCGACAAAGGAAGAAAGTTTCCTACCTGTCCCAGTTCTTTTTTATGAATGCTGATTTTTTGTAAACGCCATGTAGCTCCATTCGCAGAGAATGCCACCGCCGAGCGCGGCAACAACGGCTACTTCTGTCGGGACATCTGTACCGAGATCAAGAAGAAGATACAGAGTAAGTGCCGTGACCGAAAAAATAGCCACTCCTATTACAAGCCGCATCGGACGCCTCCTTTCTGTGCGCTGCTTCTGAAAATCACCCTCCGGATACCGGCGGAATAAAGGCAACGGTGTCCCCTGTCTGAACGATATCTCCCTCTCCGGCAAATTCCTCATTTACTGCCACCATCGCTGATTCCGCCTGATGAAGCTGCGGATAGGTTTCTTTTACTTTTTTCCGGATGTCCTTGACGGTTGTATCTTCAATTTCCCACGCCATCTGAGGGGTTCCGGCAGCTTCTTTCATACCTGCAAAAAAATAAATCGTAATCATGTTCTTCCCTCCTCCGGGCCGTCCACGCTGTAGGCGGTCTGCTCCAGCTGGTCGCCGATCCACTCGGAACCGTCCTCCCAGTGCTCTTTTTTCCAAATTGGCACGATCTCCTTAATTCTTTCAATCGCATAACGGCTCCCCCGGTAGGAGGCATCCCGGTGCGGCGAAGATACAGCTATAACGACAGCGATATCGGAAATATCGAGTTTTCCAATCCGGTGGGCAATCGCTACACGCGAATCTTTATTTTCTGTTTCAATTTCCCTGACGATCTGCTCGAGTTTTTTTTCTGCCATCGGTTTGTACGCCTCATATGTGAGCGCTACCGTCCGTTTCCCTTCCGTGAGCTCCCGCACGGTGCCGATAAAAGTATTGACAGCCCCAGCTTCCGGACGTATCACCTGCTGAATTAAAGGTGACGGGTCGAGCGGTTTTTCGGTGATGTAATAATTGTGCCTTTGTTCCATAATAACCCTCCGAGTCGATCAATGTTAGTTTCTGCTTCCTCCCATGTAAAATCGGGCTTTAATGCAGCAGGCCCTACAGTAGCTGTTACGTTCGTAAGTGTTTCGGCGTCTTCCGCTTCCCGCAGCGTGACGACTTTCGGATACGTTTCGTATTTAAATCCTTCCACAATTACGAGTTCTATTCCTAAAATTGCATAGATTTCCAGCAGACTGTCCAAAGGAAGCGCTCGATCGATGTTTATTTGTGTTTCCCCCGATCCGGTAAGTACTGAAGCTTCTGCTCCGGCCCTCCGGTGCTCCGCGGTATCTGTACTGCCACTGTCGAGATAAAGCGGCACGTTTTTCCCGTGATGCTTTACTGCTGCCGTGCGGAAGCCTTTTTCGGCTGCCCAGCGGACGAGCATTTTAGTCAGCGTCGTTTTTCCGGTATTGGACCAGCCGGCAACTTGAAAAACTCTCACGTCCGCTCCTTTACCGGCTCCTGAAATTCTGCGGCTCCATCACTTCTTAGCATAAACACCGTCACCGGGTCGCCTTTTTCATAGCCCCGCGTTCCTCCCGGCAGTACAATTAGCGCATTCGACTGAGCGAGTGACGTAACGACCTGTGACTTATCGAGCCCGGCAGGCACAGCATGCAGCTTTCCTTCATGAAAAAAAGCGTGCCCGCGCACAAAACGTGTAAAAGGATTCGGTTTCGGAAAGCTTTTTCCGAGGACAGCATCTGCCTGCTGTAAAAACGGCTTCTGAGCTCCCATTGCGGCTTTCAGCCACGGCGCGGCAAACAGTTCAAACCCGACAAAACACGCGGAAGGATTCCCGGAGAGGCCAAAGAGCGGCTTATCCCCCCGGAAAGCAACGGTTGTTACGCTCCCCGGGCGCATCGCCACTTTATTAAAAAGCACTTCTGCTTCAAGTTTTTCGTATACAGCCGGCAGAAAATCAAAGTCTCCGACAGATACTCCTCCGGTCGTAATTAACGCGTCCACATCTTCAAGAACTTCGGAAATTTTGGATAGACATAAATCAAACTCGTCCGGAAGCTGACCATAGTAGACTGGCTCTGTCCCCGCTTCCTTCAGCTGCTCGACGACCATCGGGGCATTGCTGTTGCGGATTTTTCCCGGCTCGAGTGGATCTCCGGGCTCCAAAAGTTCTGTCCCGGTGGCAAACACGCCGACGACAGGCTTTTTTCTTACTTGAACTTCCGAGTATCCGAATGTTGCAAGTGCTGCAGTAATTCCAGCGTGGACGCGCTCACCGCCGGGTAGAACTTCTGCCCCTTTCTGCATTTCTTCACCTTTTTTCACGACGTTGTCTCCCGATTTAAAAGGACGGGTTATTTGTATTTCCTGATCGGACATTTCTTTTGTCAGTTCAAACATAATGACCGCGTCCGTTTCTTCCGGCATGATCGTACCGGTCATGACGCGGACGGCTTCTCCCGGCCGGGGAGTTTTGGAAGCAACATGCCCTGCCCCGACCGTTTCGATCACACGGAGTGTCACCGGAGTGTCACGCCCTGCGTCTTTCGTATCTTCTGCCCGAACCGCAAACCCGTCATACGGGGACCGGTCGAATGGCGGTACCGCTTCATCTGCCGTGATCGGTTCTGCAAGCCATCGTCCTCCGGCCTGCTCGAGCGGCACGGTTTCTGTCTCCGCTGTATGTATCCGCTCCATTACGTGTCCGACGGCGTCAGACACTGGAATCGGGTTTCTTTTCTCGACCATTCCCATCACACTCCTCTTTTTATCTATTTTAGCAAAAGCCCGGCCGATTCTAAAACGTTTCGTAATACCAGTTTCTATCGAGGATCAACAATGCTTCAACAAAAATATCCAATACACGAAAAATATATATCAGGCCGGGACTTAATTTAGTACAGCCTTCCTTGAAAACAAAGAGGGACGTCCGCTTTCGTTTCCATGGAGAGGCTTTCCGGGAGGGCCGTCCTCAGCTGATTCTGTCCGCCTTTTGTCGGTCAGAGTGGGGCTCCCGGAGTCCCTCCATCTCCACTTCAGCTTACGTTAAAAAAGACAGAGCAGGATCTCCTGTCTAAACAGGCTTCAACCTTCCGTTAAGATAGGAGGTTACGTTATTATAAAAGACTATTTTCATTCATTATGGTGCAATGATGCTGCCTGTGTGTCTCTGATAAAGCTCTGAGTTGGAGAAGAATATGTTCTGAAAAATTGTATCAGTAATTGTTCAAAACACCTCCCCTGGAAGCAGCATACCCCGTCAGAATAGGAAAATGGATTTTTTCATCAAAAGTATGATTGAACCATGGTTCTTACGGGTACACTACTCCTGTGCCATTATTTTTTATTATTTTATTTTAGAAGAGGAGGATGTTTTATGGGCTGGATTATTACATTAATTGTCGGAGGTATCATTGGGTGGCTTGCCGGTGTTATTTTAGGCAAGAACGTTCCATTTGGTATTGTCGGTAACATTATTGCCGGACTTGTCGGCGCGTCTATCGGTAACTCACTGGGTCTCGATATTGGACCATCTGTGGGCGGCGTAAGCATTATCGGTGGTCTGCTTGGCGCGATAATTCTTATTTTAATTGTTTCCGTCATCATGAAAGCGATCGGCGGCAAAAAATAAGCAGCAAATGCATGAATCAAACCTCCTGCGGTTATCAATCCGCAGGAGGTTTTTGTGTTTATCACGTCAAAGACTACAGTTGTGCTTTAAGACTCTGAAAGCTTTTTTTCTTCCATTTCACTTAGATGCGTTTATCTCCGCTTCTGATCTATAAAATAGGACTGAGCAGACTCGAAATGCCTTCTTTGAATTTTTCAGTCCATTTCCGCTCAGCGTACATTTCTTTTGTGAAGACCCGGCTGCCTGCTGTATCGGTTTCAAAGTGGGATTCCAGCTCCAGGGCAGTACGTTCGTTGTAGATTAAAGCGTTGATTTCAAAATTCAGCCGGAAGCTTCTCGCATCAAGATTAGTCGTCCCGACTGTCGAAACTTCACTGTCCACAACCAGTGTCTTCGCGTGCAGAAAACCTTTTTCATAAAAGTAAACTTTGGCTCCGTACTGGAGAAGCTCTCCGAGAAACGACCGGGAAGCCCAGAAAACAAACGGATGATCCGGATTCCCCGGTATCATAATATTCATATTCACACCGGAAAGAAGTGCTGTGCGGCACGCATCCATAAAGCTTTTATCCGGAATAAAATAAGGGGTCTGAATATAAATATCATGTTCCGCTGACATAATCAGCTTAATCATCATATTTTTCAGATGCTCCGAGTGGGAATTCGGACCGCTCGTTACAATCTGCATCGGAGAATAATCTTCGATCTGATGACTGACAAACGCGAAGGTATCTTCTTTGTTTTTCCCGTTCCCAGCATAGTTCCAGTCGAAAATAAACCGCTGCTGCAGATCCGGTACAACGTCTCCTTCGATCCGCAGATGTGAATCACGCCAGTAGCCGAACCTCTTATCCTGCCCAAGGTATTCATTTCCTACATTAAATCCGCCGACATAGCCGATTTTCCCATCAATAATGCACACTTTCCGGTGATTTCGGTTATTCAGCCGCAGGTTGATAATACCGAGCAGCGGCGGGAAAAACACCCGGACTTCCCCTTTGTTTACGATAAGATCTTTGAAATCTTTAAGTTTTAATGTTCTTGAGCCGACAGCATCGTAAAGGAGTCTCACTTTCACCCCGGCCTCCGCCCGTTCGACCAGCGCCTCCAGAAGCTGTCTGCCCAGCGAATCCCGTTTAATAATATAATACTGAATATTAATTTCATGCTGAGCACTGCGGATATCTTTCAGAAGCGCGGCGAATTTCTGCTTCCCGTCATGCAGCACCTGCGTTTTGTTCTGCAGGCTGATCAGCGACTGGCTCGAGCGGAGGTTTAACTTAATCAGTTGTTCGTATTTGTTTAAAAAAGCGTCCTCCACCCCTGATTCTTTGTGGCGGATCTCTTCGATCTGCTGATCAACCTGCTGGTTGAAAAACGTCTGTTCTTCCACACTCAGGTTATAGAAGTTGTCTTTTTTCAGCTGCCTGCCGAAAAATAAATAGATAACAAAACCAACTACCGGCAGGAAAAACAAGACGAGCAGCCACGCCCACGTCGTCGCTGCATCACGGCGCTCAATAAATATAACGAAAACGGCGAGGAGGAAGTTCATGACAATAATAATGTTTAAACTCCACCCCAGCACGTAGGACCATTCCATAATTCCCTCCTTTCACAAACGAATCCGGACTTATTGATTTATAAACTGGATAAGTCCGGACCGGGACAGAAGCAATCTTTCCAAGGGCTTCTCTATTTGCTTTTCTGCGGCTTAAGCAGTGTATAGAACACCGCAATCATAAGTAAGCCTATTACAATATAAATTGGTTCGTCCATCAGTGTCTCCATCTAAACAGCCTCCTCTTTTTACCTTTCTTCCAGTATAAAGAAAAATCCCGGATACGTCACCTGCAAGGCAGACGAATTCCGGGAAGTTCTTTTATGCTGCCGGCTGTACTTTAGGGTTCGGACCGAACCGGTTGGCTCCTGCTTCACTGTCCTGGACAGCGAAAATTAAAAAGATAATCCATCCGATAAAAGGCACCAGCAAAATGAGCACCCACCAGCCGCTTTTATTCGTATCGTGCATTCTTCTGACAGCAACGGCGATACCCGGAATAAGCACGACCAAAGAATAAAGGCTGGAAATTGCTGCAGGCAGACCGATCAGCGTTTCGAGTATGGATAATACCATTAAAATCAGGAAATTTACGAGAACAAACATCCAGTACTCTTTTCTTCTTGCTCTCGACTGAAAATCACCGAAATTCTGCAGTACTTTTAAATACCATTCCATTAGTTTCTCCTCCCCTCTGCATATTCAG
>REBZ01000127.1 GCA_007692495.1 Alkalicoccus sp. | reverse complement strand
ATTCTTGCTGCAGAGCACCTGCATGACGGAAAACCGTGTCCGGTGTGCGGAAGCGAAGACCATCCGGAAAAAGCAGTGCTGACAGATGATATTCCTTCAAAAGAAGAGCTGGAAGCAAAGCGCAGCGTGAAAAAGCAGAAGGAAGCAGATTTCACGACGGCGCAGGGAAGAGTCCATGCGGCTCAGGAGCAGGTGGAGGAAGCAAAGCAGGAAGTGATCGAATGCGGGTATGCTCCTGAAAACGCGGAGAGAGACTTCCAGGCCATTTCCGAAGAGGGAATTGAGCTCGGGAAGGTGATCCAGCAGCTGAAAGACGACCAAAAGACCGTCGACACGTTAAGAGAAACGCTGCAGAAAACAGAAGAAAAACTGGAAGCTTCTGCTGAAAAGCTCGAGGAAGCCGGAAAGAAACTGACGGAAGTCCGCTCCGACTTTAAAACAGAGCATTCCCTGTATGAGCAGAGCGTCACGGCCATTCCGGAAGAACTGCGTTCCCTGGACCAGCTAAAGCGCCAGATCGAAGAAACAGCGAAGAAAAAGCAGCAGCTGGAAGAACAGTGGACCCGTGCCCAGGAAGCGAAGCAGCAGGCGCAGGAAAAGCTTCTGACGGCTAAAACAAACTTAAAGCACGCGGAAGAGCAGATGAACGAAGCAGAAACGAGAAAAGAAAAAGCGCAGAAAGACTACGCGGACGCGCTTCAAAAAGCCGGCTTTTCGACAGAAGCGGCGTATAAAGAAGCAAAGCTTTCCCCGGAAAGACGGGAGGCACTGCAAAAAGAAACAGAAGCATACCATACAGCGGTGCATACCGTTTCGGTGCAGGCCGCCGATTTACAGGAAGAACTGAAAGAAAAGGAGCGCGTGAATCTCGGAGAGCTGCAGGAAACGCTCGACGCGCTCCATCACGAAATGGAAGAAGCGAGAACGTCTTTCCAGCAGGCAGCCTCGTACCTCGATGCCGCGGTTACGGGCAGAGAAAAAATTGCCGAGGCGGAAAAACAGCTCGCTGACGTGGAAACAGAGTTTCAGCTTGTGAAAGATCTGTACGACGTCGTCCGGGGAGAAAACACGAAAAAAATCAGCTTTGAGCGGTACCTGCAGATTGAATTTCTCGAGCAGATTATTCATGCGGCCAATGAACGGCTGAAGAACCTCTCCAACGGCCAGTATTTTCTCGTGCGGAGCGACCGGCTGGAGAAACGGGGCAGGCAGAGCGGCCTCGGCCTCGACGTGCTGGATAACTACACCGGGCAGATGCGGGACGTAAAAACGCTGTCGGGCGGTGAGAAGTTCAACGCTTCGCTGTGCCTCGCTCTCGGCATGTCGGACGTGATCCAGTCTCATGAAGGCGGCATTTCCATCGAGACGATGTTCATCGACGAAGGATTCGGCTCCCTTGACGAGGAGTCCCTGCAGAAAGCAATGGATACGCTCATCGATCTCCAGCAGTCCGGAAGAATGATCGGCGTTATCTCCCACGTCCAGGAAATGAAGCAGGTCATCCCGGCGACGCTTGAAGTAAAGAAATCAAAAGAAGGACACAGTGAAGCAAAGTTCATCGTGAACTAGATATATTTGTGGAAAACGTACGATCGTTCAAAAACCCTGATACATCAGGCTTTCTTAAATTAAAAGGATCAAAAAGACTCCTGCTCCCAGAAAGCAGGAGTTTTTTTTGAAGCTCCCGTTTGACATTGAGAATTATTATCAAATATACTAGTGTTAATAATCTGATAATTGTTTCCGTTTTTCAGTGTTGTTTTGCTGCAGAAGAAGGAGCCGTTCAAAGGTGAACTAGTCCGGGAAAAACGTTCCATGAAGGGGAGGAAGCTGTATGGTTGATAATTATATTGCTGCACATTCATTCCTGTTTCCTATAGGAGGCAGCAGCCACTCTGGAGAAGTGCAAATCAGCCGCGGAGATATAGTCAGCATCTACAAGGATCAAATGTATAAGCGGGCGGACGAATGGTACGTCCCGGTGGAAGTGAATCAGCGCAGCTTTAATATGAACATGGAGGATCTGAAGCATTACTGCTCCGAGCATGCACTGCTGACAGAAATAGACATTGAACTTCAACTGAACTGCCTTCATTTTCAAATAGACAAAGCCCTGGATCTTGCCGATAAAAAGAAATTTAACGAAGTATCCAAGCAGTGGATTGAAACTAAAAAGCTCAGCGGAAAACTTTCCGACTCGAATAAAACAGCAGAAGTATCCCTATAACTGCCGTTGAGACCTGTCAGTGAGATTACTGACAGTCTTTTTTTGTTTTTCTGATCCGGTTCGCCCTGTATAAAAAAGGTGTTGCGGGCTTTTTCGACCTGCCACGCTAATGATTAAAGAAGAGCTGCTGATGATTAATTCTCCTTTCGGAAAAGCTTATAATGATTAAAAACAATTTATAGAGATTAAAAACCTTTATAATGACAGTAGAACCGCTGTAATGATTAAATCAACCCTTATCATGACAAAACGCTCTTTTACAATGATTAATAAATGGGCGAAACCCGGTGAACAGGCTCTTTTTTATATACTGATGTCAGCGGAAACTTTACTATGACGTTTTATACATATAACTTTCATCTTATAAATCTATCAGAGGAGGTAATAACATGCAGGAAATACGATGGGGGATCATCGGCTGCGGAGACGTGACAGAAGTGAAAAGCGGGCCGGCATTTCAACGGATAGAACACAGCTCCCTCCAGGCAGTAATGAGACGAGATGGAGAAAAGGCTAAGGATTATGCAGAACGTCACGGAGTACCTTCCTGGTATGATAAAGCAGAGGATTTGATTCAGGATGACGAAGTGGATGCCGTTTATATTGCGACTCCCCCTTCCTCCCATAAAGAGTATACGATCATGGCCGCCGAAGCAGGAAAACCTGTTTACGTTGAAAAACCGATGGCAAACAGCACAGAAGAATGCGAAGACATGATAAGAGCATGCCGAAAGAACGGTGTTCCATTGTTTACCGCCTACTACAGAAGATCGCTTCCTCGTTTCAAAAAAGTGAAAGAGTTAATAGAAAGCGGGAAGATCGGGGAAGTCCGTTTCGTTTCGATCCAGCAGACGCAGCAGATCGTTGAGAAAGATGAAAACGGCGAATGGCCGTGGCGGGTGCTTCCTGATAAAGGCGGGGCAGGGAAGTTTTACGATGTTGGGTCCCATACGTTAGACTTTTTTGATTATCTGCTTGGTCCTTTACACGATGTGAAAGGGATGGCTGTGAATCTGGCTGATGCATATCCGGCAGAAGACACGGTGAGCGGTGTATGGAAATTTGAAGATGGCGCCGTCGGGACAGGCATATGGAATTTTTCCTCCTACAAAAACGAAGACGTTAACCGCATTGTCGGTACGAAGGGTGAAATAAAGTTTTCCATGTTTGACGACAAGCCGGTTGTTCTTTCCGACAGCTCCGGAGACGAATCGTTTTCTATCGAAAACCCTAAGCATATCCAGCAGGACCACATTCGATCAATTGTACAGGAGCTGCGCGGGAAAGGAACCTGCCCAAGTACCGGAGAAACAGCCTTACGGACGAATAAGGTGATGGAGGAACTGGTTAGAGAGTATTATCAAGGGGATAAACAGTAACCATTTGATTGTGAGGAAGGAAGACCGTGTTTAGAAAGGTGGGATAAGATGAATGAAACAGAGTGGGATCTGCAGGAAGTGAAGCAGCTGAAAAAAAAGCGTCTCGTTCAAAATAATTTTATGATGCTTATATTTTTTCTTCTGTTTGTTTATTACATAGAGGCAGGATTCTCGGCTGCTGCTTTATTACCGGTCTGCACTGCATTTTTATGGTTCATCACAGGACGTATGCTGTACACAGTGATTACGGGGAAGCCACTGGGGACAAAAACAAACCGTTTCATTCAGACTTTTGATAAATACAAAAAAGGGACAAGAGGCTGGAAACTAAGAATCGGAGCGGAGGCTGCATTTACAGGAGCTTGCAGCATTCTGCTTACAGGTGTGATGGTTTTTATGGACTTTGATGATTCCCCATTAAGATTTTCAGCTGTCTTCCCAGTTGTCGGAAGCTGGATTGGCTACAATATTGGAGAGATGTTCAGGATCAATAGTTTGTAAAAAGAAGCGCTGGAGAAACAAGTAAGAGAATATTATTTGTGTGAAAACTACGACTCACTCACTTTAATGAAATTTGTTTGAGTAGGAGAATCCTCGTCTCATAGAAGCATTCAGTGAACAACGGAAGATATATGAATTAATTCATTTATTTAATAACCGACTCGTACAGACTAACCTCAACTTTGCTTATGCAGCAGCTTCTTTCCATAGAGGAATTTCTAATAGAAGCTGAAAGATATAAAATACAAAAAGCATAAATTTTGGACTCCAAAAGTAAAGTCATAATGAAAGAAGAGGGGGGTAATGTGAAAAAATACATAATTGTGACAGGGTTATTTTTTGTTTCCTGCTCTCATGAAGAAGCAGGCACTGACGAGTTTAATGAAATTGTGAAGAAAAACAGGACTCCGGCTGATGTACCCGATATGGAAACTTTTGCTCCGGATTTTGATGAAACGGAGATAGAAGAACTGCCGGAAAGCGTAGTAGAAGATATGATGGCTCCGGAGGAAAAAGAAGACGTGCTTTCCTCTTCAGCGATGAAAAAAGATGCAGAAGCATTGTTAAGTGTGTTTCGATATATTTATGGCCCTTATGAATATTATGGTGGGGATGAAACTTTTATTTCTGCACATGAAGATATTATTCAATGGATCGATGAGTCAGAGGAAGAAGCGGAGCCCTATGAATTCGAAACTGTAATAAGAGAAGCCTATAAATTTATTGATGATCAGCATTTACTGTTTGAAGGGAAAAATCTCTCTCCTGAATCAACGAATGTTTACTCTTTGGAGGACTTTCTATTAGAAGAAAGAGATGGGAAATATTTTCATGAAGGCGAAGAAATTCTTGCGATTAACGAAGAAAGTCCAGAGCACATGCTTCTTCCGACCATTAATGAAGAAGGAGAACTTCGGTACATGCCAGGTATCTATGATACTTCTTCCGGGGGAAGGTGGACCATTGAGACGGAAGAAGAAACAGAAATCATCACACCCATCCAATCTTCAAGTAGAAACCATAGCCCGGAAAACTTAGAAAAAGAAGTGACGGACGATGAAATAGCTGTTATTGAATTAGGTACAATGATACTTTACGAAGAAGCAGATGAAACGTATGAAGATATGCTGGCTTCTGTGGAGATATTAGAAGATGCAGAAGCAGTCGTTTTAGACCTTCGATCAAATAGGGGAGGGTTGTCAGGATTTTCTTTAAAATGGCTGGATCTTGCTTTTGGCGATCCGAAAAGCTCTACGGAAGTAATGACGCTCTATACAGATACGACGGATTATTTAGTTCCCCACTTAAGAGAGGTTTTTGAAAGTCAGAACCTGGTGTGGGAAGAGTTTTATGAAGGAATGGGAGCAGCCCCTATGTCCTCTTTTGACACCCATGAGGAAGACAGGCGTCCATACTACGAAATACAACATGCACTGGAAAATACGGAAGCAGATCCAGTCGATTACTGGGAAAATGATAAACCAATTTATGTCCTGATTAATGAACTTACTGGTTCCTCTGCAGAATGGATGCTTGCAGAACTTCTGGAAACAGATAATGTGTATGTTGTAGGTCTTCCTTCTGCAGGGCTCGTTAAGAGTGACAGTGGGATTCCTTTATTTCTCCCTCACTCCGGGCTGGCACTGCAAATGCCGACTAATCTAATAGCCCACCCCTACACCTTTAACAGAGAGAATAAGGGAATAGAACCGGATTTATGGCTGGGAAAACCGGATGCAATGGAACGAACGCTTACATGGATTAGAAATAGACATTTGGATGAATGATAAAATTCAATAATTTGTTCGGCAGCCTTCATGGCATTGAACGGATATAAGCAAATAACTTTCACTCTCTAAAAAAAGGGGCCGCAGCAGAACTGCGGGCCCCTTTTTTTATTGGATTGATTTACTTTGACCTAAATTAACACTTTTCGCTTTCGAGGAATTATCGTAACAACTTTTCTTCAAAAGGAAAGTCCGAGAAGTTTTCAACACCATCTTCTGTAACGAGAAGCTGTTCTTCCAGTTTAACCCCTTCTTTTCCGCCCGGAGAGCCGATGTAGCTTTCTACCGACAGTACCATATTGGGCTGGATGATGCCGTCGTACCCTTTCTCTTCAAAATCCTGAGGATAGACGATATAAGGATATTCGCCGCTCAGGCCTGTTCCGTGGGCAACAGTGAAATAGCGGTTAGGGAAGAATTCATCGGGAATCTGCCAGCTTTTTTCCGCGTATTCCCGGAAAGACATGCCCGGTTTTAACAGCTCGATATTGTTCTGAATCTGCGCGTAAGCTGTCTGGTACAGGCGTTTCTGTTCGTCTGTCGGCTCCCCTTTTCCGCAGTGGAACGTGCGGCTGATATCCGTGAAGTATCCGAAGGGGCCGTTCATATCCGTATCGAATGCCACGAGCTCGCCGTCCTGAATCACTTTATCGCTGCATTCCTGAAACCACGGATTCGTGCGGCTGCCGGAGTTGAGAAGTCTCGTTTCAATATAATCGCCGCCCTGGGAAATGTTCACGGTATGAAGGTGGGCCCACAGTTCATTTTCTGTGATCCCGGGCTCCAGTGCCTGCTGCATACGGATCATGCCTTCTTCGGCCGTTTTAACGGATATTTTCATCGCCTGGATTTCCTGCTCGCTTTTGATGCTTCTCGCATGTTCAATCGGTTCCTGCCCGTCGACGATATCGATGCCTTCTTTGGCTAGCTCAATAGCACCGACGGAAGGAACGTAGTCGATCGCAAGCTTTTCGTTTTCTCCGGCATGCGTACGGAACAGGTCCGCGATTTCCTTTGCCCAGTCCCGGGCATTTTTATAAAGGTTTTCTCCGGACGCTACGTAGGAAAGCGTAGTGGCCGGTCTTACTTCGTCGATCGTTTCGATTCCGTCCGAAAGGTGTTCACAGTTCGGGAAATCAAATAAAGTAACCGGTCCTTCGACAGGGATAAATGCATAGCGGGCAGGGTTTCGCAGCATGAATACCTGCATATTCCGGCTTCCTGTTGCGTATCTTAAATTGACAGGGTCAAAAATGACAATGCCCCCGTATCCGAGAGCCTTCAGCTGCTCGCGGACTCTGCTTAAGCGGTACTGCCGCATTTTTACAATGTCGATCTGCGTTTTATCATGGCGGATACTCGTTAATTTGCTCATGATTCGCCTCCGTTTCGATTTTATCTTCAGTTAACATATTATAATAAGTATAAACTTATTGCAATAAGTAAAAAGACTGAGGATCTATTCGATTTCGATCGTATAGTTGAAAGCTTTCGGCGTATATTTTGTCATACTGTATTCAATCGGGGCACCGTCAATGCCGAGGGTCGTTCTTTCAATAGTAATGAGAGCTTCTCCCGGGGCAATGCCGAGCAGATCCGCTTCCTCCTGCGTAGCGTTTGCTGCGGAGACGTGTTCTTTTATATTCGTATGATGGATACCGTGTTCTCCTAAAGCGGGAAAAAGGTCAAATTCCTTTTCGGCCGCCTGCTCTACGGCATTCCCTGCTTCAACAGGAAAGAAAGACCGTTGGATGGCGATAGGACTTCTATCAGCGGTACGCAGCCGCTCCATAAAGAAAACCTCCGCTGTTTCCGGCAGGGAAAGGTGATGCTTCGCGGCGTAATGCGTCCGGCTTGTTTCCATACGGAGAATAATCACTGACATCTCTGTCCCGATTTCGTGGTGGACGATACCGGGATTGCCAAAGCTCTCTTCCGGAACTTCCTTTACTTTGGCAGGTGCCCCGCGGCTCGTTTCGAGGATACCGTCCTGGACCATTTCCCTGATAGCCTGCCGGATGGTTGTCCGGCTGACATTGTACTGTTCGATGAGACGGCTTTCAGAAGGGATGGAGGCACCCGGTTTCCACGATCCGTCTTTTATATTGGAAACTAATTTATTTTTTATTTGAATGTATAACGGCAGTTTTTTTTGTTTTTGGCTCATCGCCGGTCACTCCTTCTTGGTATGTCCTTTTCCATACTGTTTTCTTCACGCCAAATATACCATAAAGCTGAGTACGGTTAATCTGCCGAAGTTTCAATACTGCCTGTCAGTGCTGTCCTTCCCATAAAGAACTTTACCGAAGTCAAAAATGCCGGTGTGGTGGCAATTTGCGGGACGGTGGAGGAAATAAAAACCGGGAAAATCTCCTGCCGGTGGTTTACAAAAAATCAGCCGTGTGGTAAGTTTAAAATGTTAAATATATTAAATAAAAATTTAACAAAGTTAATCGCGCAGCACATATTAACTTACGAAGACACGAAGGAACCTTTCTTCCGAACGAAAAAACAGCTCCCGATAAAATGAGCATCCAGCCGCTGTATAAGCGGCCGTATTTTTTGTGGGCGCACGGAAGAAAACCATGCCAAGTACACTTTTTATATA
>REBZ01000145.1 GCA_007692495.1 Alkalicoccus sp. | reverse complement strand
ATATCTGAATTAAACTTATTCGCTTCCTGGACAAATAATGCTGCCGGCCGAGCCTGCAGTCCGGCCCGACGTTTTACAGTAACTGTTTTTTCAATCATTCCTTATCTCCTCCTGTATGTTTGTTGATTTTCGTGAACACTTGCTTTCGACACCGGTGGAGCTTTACGCATACTCAGGAAGCCCCCGGACTTCAGCACATAATAATAGAAACGCTTTCATTTTTGGAGAATTCAGGCCAGGGGAATCATACCTTTTCCCCTGACCGCAGCTTATCCGCAAATTCTTCTATCTTTTTCAGTCGATGATTAACTCCTGACTTGCTCACCTGACCGCCTTTGAGCATTTCCCCAAGCTCTTTGAGGGTGATGTCCTGATGTTCAATCCGAAGCTCTGCCACTTCCTGCAGTTTGTCAGGCAGTGCCTCAAGTCCAGTTTCATCGCGGATAAAACGAATATTCTCGACCTGACGCATTGCAGCACCGACAGTCTTATTTAAATTGGCCGTTTCACAGTTCACAAGCCTGTTCACAGAGTTCCTCATATCTTTCATAATCCGGGTGTCCTCAAATCGGAGGAGTGCCTGGTGTGCCCCTGTCACGTTCAGGAAATCACTGATTTTTTCGCCTTCTTTCAAATAAAGGATGAAGCCTTTTTTCCGTTCAATCATCTTGGCAGGAAGATCAAATTCTTCCAGAAGCTTAATTAAGGAACGTGTATGCTCTTCATAAAAAGAAAATATCTCCAAGTGATACGATGCGGTATCCGGATGATTTACGGAGCCTCCTGCAAGAAAAGCTCCCCGGAGATATGCTCTTTTACAGCACGTGTTCTGCAGCAGTCCCTTGTCGATCTCTCTTGTGAAAGCAAACGATTCATCAACAATTTTCAAAGATTCCAGAATTTCTCTTGCTCCCCGAGATAAACGGACCACATACACATTGTTTTTTTTAAGTCTCATTTTTTTACGCACGAGCAGTTCCACATGCACCTCGTAGCTTTTTTTCAGAAGCGTATAAATTCTTCTCGCGATCGCAGCATTTTCCGTCTGGATATCAAGAGATACCTGCATGTTTCTGAGAGAAACCGCTCCATTCATTCTTACGAGCGCAGCCAGCTCTGCTTTCATGCAGCAGCCGTCCGATTCCAGCTGCGTTAATTCTTTTTTTGTCATGGATGCAAACGACATAGTAGTCCCTCCCCTCTGTTTTCCTACAATAATGACACAAGCCGCTGAGAGACTTTCATTGCATCATGGCGGACTGCTCCGAACTTTGTTGTTACGAGATCATCCGCTATAACCTGCACGTTCATTCGTTTCAGTCTGTCTTCGTCCACTTCTACAGGGGATGCTCCCTGTTCTTCATATAAAGCCGCAAACTCACCAGGGACGTTCTGGCTGTTTATAAGAACAGAATTGACAACCTTTCCTCCTGCGTGCTTGTCTATAGCTTGAATATGATCTGCCACGCTGTAATTATCCGTTTCGCCCGGCTGGGTCATGACGTTGCAGATATAAACCGTTCTGGCTTTGGAATTTAAAAGAGCTTCTTTCATACCCGGAACGAGAAGACTGGGAATAATACTAGTATAAAGGCTTCCGGGGCCTAGGACAATCAGATCGGCCTGTTCCAGGGCGTACACCGCTTCGGGCATGGGTCGGGGCGACTCCGGTTCCAGATAAACTCTTCGTATCCGCTTGCCGGCAAGCGGAATATTCGATTCTCCGCGTACGACAGATCCGTCCGTATACTCCGCTGAGAGCGTTATATGATCGTTGGATGCAGGAATAACTTTCCCTTTCACGTTGAGCACCCGGCTGATTTCCTGCACTCCCTGGGCGAAATCTCCTGTGATACGGCTCATGCCTGCAAGAAGCAGATTTCCAAGGGAGTGTCCTGTCAGGCCGGCTGCGTCATCGAAGCGGTGCTGAAAAAGTTCCTCTACCAGTGGTTCCACTTCGGATAAGGCGACCAGGACATTTCTTATATCCCCCGGCGGCGGAATATTCAATTCTTTACGCAGCCGTCCCGAACTGCCCCCATCATCAGCGACGGTGACGATGGCCGAGATGTCGACTGGAAAGGTTTTTAAGCCGCGAAGGAGAACCGAAAGCCCGGTTCCCCCGCCTATTACGCAAATGTTGGCACTCTTCATTTTTCCTTCCTGCCTTTTTCCACGTCGCGGTGTGTGACAGATGTGCGATAGCCGAGGCTTGTCAGCCTTGTTTGGAAATACTCCCCGAGAGTAACGGAGCGATGCTTTCCTCCCGTGCAGCCTATCGCAATAATCAACTGGCTCTTTCCTTCCCTTTGATAATGAGGAAGCATATATTGAAGAAGATCATCAAGTTTTTCAATGAATTTTTTCGTTTCTCCCCATTTTAAAACATACTCTGATACTTCCTTATCCAATCCGGTCTGTGGACGCATATGGTCAATGTAATGCGGGTTCGGCAGGAAACGGACGTCAAACACAAGATCGGAATCGATCGGCAGCCCGTGCTTAAACCCGAAAGTTAGGATATGAACGTGGAACGTTTCTTTCTGGTCGGAGGCAAAGTGGCTTAAAATACGCTCTCTAAGCTCCAGAGGCTTCAACCCGGTCGTGTTGATAATTACCTGAGCCTGGCCTTTCAAATCCTCCAGCATTTCCCTTTCTGCCTGAATACCTGCCAGAGGTGAGTTATTATCGGATAATGGATGAGATCTTCTCGTTTCTTTATAGCGCTGGACAAGTGCTTCCTCCTCTGCATCCAGAAAGAGAATTCTCGGTGTAACTTTTGATTCTTCAGCGACAATATTAATAGCTTCAAACAGCTGATCAAAAAATTCTCTCCCTCTCAGATCAATAACGAGTGCCACTTTCTGCATGGAACCATCCGAATTTTCCACGAGGTCAATAAATTTAGGAATGAGCGCCGGGGGGAGATTATCTACACAGAAGTAGCCCATATCCTCGAAACTCTGCACAGCTACTGTTTTTCCGGCTCCCGACATACCCGTAATAATAACTAATTCTATTTCTTTTTTCTCTAAAGAAGTACTTTCCATATGTGTCACCTTCCCCCATCAGATCCGTGCTGTATGCGTCGTCCATTAATCTCCAGCTTATAGCTCTGCAGACTGCGGTGATTATCGTAAATAAAAGTACCGTAGAGCATCCCTTCATTTTCCATCATGCTTTTTATTACTGTACGGTCTGCTTCATCCATTTCCAGTGTGTTCAGTTCGTCCGCAGCAATCCAGGCAAGTTCACCTTCCGGCGATTTTTGGCGGACTGTACCATTAAATGAATCTGCTTCGAATAAAAACATCGTTCTTTTTTCAATATATGTTTCTTCATCCAGAACTAGGTGTGTCAGAATCCCCCGGAGTTCCGGTTTCCGTACGGTCAGTCCAGTTTCTTCGTACACTTCTCTTTCGGCCGCTTCCGGAAGAAGCTCCTCATGTGTCATTTTGCCTCCCGGAGGGTACCACCAGCCTCTTCTTGGCTTTTTCAGCAGTAAAACCCGTCCTTCATATTGAATCACACAGTTCGTAATCCTCTGCATCCCATCCACCTCTTTCTCTGACTTGAAATCTGTTTCCAGTATACTACAAAAGCTGTCCTTAAGAAAAAGAGGGGGGGAAACTGCACAAAAAAAGGCGCGGCCTGAAGGGGGAAGGCCGCGCAGAAAACATATAAAAAGGGGAGTCAATTACTACCTTGAATTATATAGTACTTTTATTTCGTCCAGGTTACAAGAGGATTAAGAACCCGTTACTTTAGACCCCCTCCCCCACTTCACCAGATCTTCATGGTATATGAAGAAAAAGAATCTACAGGCCCCTTATATCAACACAGAGATTTAAAGCTGCCTGATTATTAAACAGATTCTTTCTTTTCTTTTACTGCTTCAAGTTCTTCCATAAGGTTTTCTACATAGTGCTGTACTCCCTGGGCAGCGATGCTTCCATCACCGGTTGCTGTTACGATCTGGCGGAGCGATTTATCACGGATATCCCCCGCTGCGTAAATACCCGGTACATCCGTCGCCATACCTTCATCTGTTACTACGTATCCTTCGTCGTTTGTAATCCCAAGATTAAGGAATGGAGTATTCAGCGGGAGCATGCCGATGTAAATGAATGCTCCGTCGGCTTTGAATTCACGCTCGCTCCCATCTTCTTTATTTACGAGCGTCACACTTCCCACTTTGCCATTCTCTTCGTTAATTTCTTTGACGACATGATTCCAGATAAAGTCAATTTTGTCGTTTGCAAAAGCACGGTCCTGAAGAATTTTCTGAGCGCGCAGTTCCCCCCGGCGGTGAACTACTGTCACTTTGCTTGCAAAACGCGTAAGGTAAACAGCTTCCTCAACAGCAGAGTCCCCTCCACCGACAACTACCAGTTCTTTTTCCTTGAAAAAGGCTCCATCACAGACGGCGCAGTAGGAAACACCCCGGCCGCCAAGCTCCTCTTCACCCGGTACACCCAGTTTTTTATATTCGGCCCCTGTCGTTATAATAATGGAACGTGTTTTAACTTCGCCGCTCCCTGTTACGATCGTTTTAAATTCTTTACCGTCAATAATTTCTTTTACATCGCCGTATTTGTATTCTGCTCCAAACTTCGTTGCGTGCTCGAACATTTTATTGGAGAGATCAGGTCCGAGAATGTGATCGTACCCCGGATAGTTTTCTACGTCTTCCGTATTGGCCATCTGTCCGCCCGGCATGCCGCGCTCCAGCATGACTGTGGAGAGGTTGGCCCGGGAAGTATAAACAGCGGCAGTCATTCCTGCAGGTCCAGCACCAATAATTACAACATCATAAATTTTTTCTTCACCCATGTTGTCACACTCCTAATAAAATCTTTCATAAGTTTATCAAATGTCTATCTTTTATCCTACGCACCGCGGCAGAAGAAGTCTATTAATCTGCTCGCATCATAGTTACTTTACCGCTTCAGCATCCAATCCCTGTCCTGTTCTTCCGGTACAAGAGATTTTTCTGCACGTGCTGCCAGTTCCAGAGCTGTTTCCCGATATTCCGGCTGAAGCCTGGCGAGACGGTTCCAGAGCTGTACTGCCCTTTCGAACCGCCCGCTCCTTGACGCAGTTACCGCCAGCTGGTGGACATATACTGGATAATCCGGGGGCACAGCATCTTTCAAAAGCTGATAGGCTGCTTCATATTCTCGTGCAGTATACAACGCTCTTCCTGCCAGATACCTTTCCCATGAGTTTAATGGGTGTACCTGCTTCAACATATCCGCCCACTCAGCAGCTTGTTCACTCTCTGTTCTCACGAGGAAAGCTGTATACTGACAGTAGGCTGATAAAGGAGGATTCTCTTTTAAGAGAAGATCCTGAAGAATCTGCCTTCCTTTTTTCTGCTTTCCCTGTTTCCATAATGTTTCTGCAAGAAGAGCATAAAAATCCCAGGACTCAGGTTCCGAAGCAATTAATTTTCTTACTTCTTCCTCCGCCTCTTCCAGCTTATTTTCATGCAGGAGAAGGGCTGCTTTTAAATAAAACGGGTCATCTCTGTCTTCTTTTTTATTACTGCTGCCCAGCTCTGATTCGAGCAGCAACAGAAGAGATTCTGCGTCTTCCTGAAAATCTCCGGAAGGATCCATCTCCAGGTAGGTTTCCACGTTTTCTTTCGCCTCCTGGAACTCCCCGGTATGCGCCTGATTGTTGGCAAGAAAGAAGTAGCATTCACTCATATAAGGATCTACGTCGTTCTTAATTTTATTCAGCCACTGGTTGGAAGCCTCATAATCCCCTTCCTCAGATAGAACAATAGCCATCTGACAAAGAAATACAGGTTCCTCCGGTTCCAGCTGAATTGCTTTTTTAATGTAGTGGAGAGAGCGGTCCACCTTTTTATTTTGATAAGCCTCTATTCCTTTTTTATAAAAAAAGCTGCCTTCCTGCATAAAAGGAATTACTTCGGCTTTATTTTGCCGGACGTCATTCATGCTTTAAAATCCTCCATTCACTTACAATTACCCCTTTAATTTATTATTTTTTTATAAGTCCATACCTGCTTATACAGCAGAATTACTTTATCCATTGTACTTGTTTATCTTGTTTTGCCTAAAGCTCTGTTAAAGTCTGTTGTTAATAAACGTTGAAAACTCCGCTTCAATCCGGACTGCCATGGAGGTAATTTTCAGCTTTCTACGCGGCAAGCGAAGAAAAAAAGCCGGAGGCACACTTTATATCAACTCGGAGCTTTAACAGCACCCTGCAATTCCGTCTTTCGGGAGCAATAAACTGTAAATGTCTTTCGATGATTTTTCCCGAAACGGAATTTTCGGAGAGACAATGCATGGTAACACATCATAGAAAAAGAGACATCATTTTTTGCCCTATAGAAGTATAACATGCACACGAATGCCCCACAACGGCCCTTCCTGTTGTTTCCAATTATTTTATTACTCAAGCTATGTTAAACCATTATTGAGGAAACATCGCTGCAGCTGTGCCGCGGAAGAGATCTCCGGGTGATGCGGCTGCCGGATGGGATTTTCCAACCTTCTTTTTCCAGTGGTCGTAAGCAGCTGCACGCACCTTGATATTCCCGCTGGATGTTTAACTGAGCCATTATTAAAACTGTGTATTCCAGTTTCAGGGTTATTACTTTCCAGTGCAGGGTATACTAAAGAGAAACGTTTCCCGCAGAAAATTCTGGATTTTTAAAACTTTTATCGGTCTGCGGGCACCCTGTAACATCACAGATGGACTACATAAAGCAATGGAGGCGGTGGATGGAGAATGCTCGATATTTTTTTCACAGCACTATCAATTCTCTGGATTCTGGAGTTCTTTATCTTCAGGAGCCGGCTCAGCGGAGAGGAGGACGAAGCTTCTTCGTTTCCGTGGCTGATGGCAGCAGTAGCTTCCATAGCTGCTGTTTCAGTGGTCAGCCGGGAAACAGGCACCGCGGTATTTTCTTCAACCATCCTTACGACAGCCGGCCTTTTTTTATACGGTGCAGGCATTTTTCTCCGTTACTGGGGAATCATACATCTCGGCCGGCAGTTCACAAGAGATGTGCAGGTTCGTGAAGGAGACAGAATTGTCAGCAGCGGGCCATTCCGGAGATTAAGACACCCCTTGTACACTGGGCTGTTCAGTATCGTTACCGGCTTCGCTGTTTATATGGGAAGCTTTGCAGGAATTCTTCTCACTGCTGTTTTTTTCCTTCCTTTTCTTATGCGGCGTATACGTCTGGAAGAAGAGATGCTTATCCAGTCTTTCGGCTCTTCCTACGAAAAATGGCTGAAAACAAGATACCGCCTCGTCCCTTTTATTTATTAGCAGCACAACGGTTTAATCAGCCGTTTTTTAATTCACTTGGAGGTGCTTAACAATGACAGTTAAACAAAAGGCAGTAGTTATCGGCGCAGGACTCGGCGGGCTTTCCGCCGCTGTTCGTCTTGCCGGGGACGGCTATGACGTAACCGTACTTGAGAAAAACGAAAATATCGGCGGCAAGCTGAACCGCCGCAGTGGTAAAGGATTCACGTTCGACACCGGTCCTTCTATTCTGACCATGCCATGGGTCCTTGAACAGCTTTTCAAAAGTGTTCACAGGAATGTCGATGACTACATGGACATCGTCCGGATTGAACCGCAGTGGCGCACTTTTTACGAAGACGGGACATCGATCAATGTTTCGTCGGATATACCGGAAATGCTGAATGAAATGCGCAAAGTGAAAGACGATCCCGGCGGTTCGTTCATGAGGTTTCTTACCTACTCCGAGGAAATGTACGAGCTCTGTATGAAAAGCTTCTATAAAACGAGCATCGCCGATTTAAAAGATCTGAAGCAGCAGCACACGCTGAAAGAACTGATGGCAATGGATCCTTTCCATACGGTGGCGGACAGCACAAAAAAACACTTCAACAACAAGCATCTCGAACAGCTGTTTAACTTTTTCGTTATGTACGTAGGCTCCAATCCGTATCAGTCTCCTGCCATTCTTAATCAGCTTGTTTATGTGCAGCTCGGTCTCGGCATTCATTACGTTAAAGGCGGCATGTACAACATTGCTCTCGGGATGCAGCAGGTGCTGGACGAACTCCGGGCCGAAGTGAAAACAAGCGAGCCGGTCTCCCATATTCATATTGAAAATGGAAAAGCAGCCGGTGTAGTAACAGAGTCCGGAGACCACTATCCTGCAGATGTCGTGGTTTCCAACCTGGAAGCTATACCAGCCTACAAAACACTTCTTCCAAATACAGGCCGTACCAAGAAAGAGCTTAAATCCTTGACAAAGAAATACAGTCCAACCGTTTCCGGTACGGTGCTTCTTCTTGGAACAGACCGGAAATTCCCACAGCTGGACCATCATAACTTCTTCTTTTCAGAAGATCCGGAAAAAGAATTTAAACAGATATTTGAGAAAGGGGTGCCTGCCGATGATCCGACGATTTATATTGGAGTTTCTGCTAAGTCCGATCCTTCGCAAGCTCCGGAAGGGAAGGAAAACCTCTTCGTTCTCACCCACGTCCCGCCAAAGACCGCGCTGAAGAAAAAAGCGGACTGGGATAAGTACAGAGAGGTTGTACTCGATAAACTGGAGCGGATGGGACTTACCGGCCTGCGCGAGTCGATCGAATTCGAGTATGAATTTACACCGGACACTATTGAAGAACTTTACGGTTCCAACGGCGG
>REBZ01000109.1 GCA_007692495.1 Alkalicoccus sp. | reverse complement strand
TCCAAAAGCATCACATTTTTTCAAGTATATCATATGTCTTTTTTCCAATGCGCACATGGGATAAGCTCTGGAAATGCCTCGCTGAAAATCCTTTTCCGCGGCAGCGGCTTCGTTATATTTTCTTATATGTATTCGACGTTTCAACGATGCCCTGTTATACTTCTGCTGATAAACTGTTCGTTAAAAACAACTCTATATAAGTTGAACTGATTATTTATAAGTTTCTAAACTTCTTGCAGCCTTTGTTTCACTGGGGACGCTTTCCGACGGCTGCAGGTATCACTTTCGCCAGATAGGAACAATGAATTTCCTTATTCATTAGTTCGACTTAGATAAAAGTATATCGCGAAATTGTTTCCCATATTAAAAAAGGCTTCAGATAAATTGTCTGAAGTCTTTTCAGGCTGCTGATAAACTATTACTTACGAATAAGCATACGCTTCCCTGCTTTCATATTAGGCATCGAAGCAGTCATCTGCGATAGGCAGCGTAATATAGGAAGGCGTGTTTCCACCTGTGAAAATTGTCTGCTCTGCCTTTCTGGCTTTTGCTGAATCAATCACTGTACAGCCGGTATTCAAATTAACTGCATATTTCGGGAAATTACTGGAGGAAATTTCAATCCGCATGCGGTGCCCCGGAAGAAAAACATTGCTCGTTGACCAGAGGTCGATGTTACAAGAGAACCAGGATTCCTCCGCACAGCTTTCTTCAGGCAGCACTCTCACGATGCCTTCTGTCACAATTATTGATTTCCCCGATTCATCCACGTCCGTAAGCTTTGCAGTAAAATCTGTTTCCACACCTGTGGTCGAAGCAAAAAGCGTCACCGTAATCCGGCCCGTCACTTCCAGCCTGTAAGCAAGCTTTTCTGTTTCAAATACGAGCACATCGTTTCTTGCTGCGGTTCCGCGCTGCTCCAGTGGTCCGGTGTTCAGACCTTGATAAAAAAGCGTAGCACCGCCGATAGTCGGCACCGGGTCATCCGGATCATACTGATATGAGATACGATGAGATTCGTCGGGTCTGTCTCTGTCCAGCGTTCCGTCCCGGTGAAAATACCATTTTTGCTGCACAATATGGGAAGGCGGCCATGCTTCTGCTTCTTTCCATACGTTATCGCCCATTACAAAGTACTTTACCGGTGCGGTCTTTTCCCGGGAAATTCCTTTTAAATAATAATCGAACCAGTGTATATGCTCCGATGTCAGGTCCCCCCGGCCACCGATAAATTCACCTGATGCCCGGATACCGAAGTGCCTGTCACCGAGATGGGGGTTCATCACTCCGTGTCCCCACGGCCCAATGATAAGCTGCTGCGGCGCTCCTCCCTTTTTCATCGCGCTGTAATTGTCCAAGGTCGGCTGCAGAAAGCAGTCATACCAGCCGCCGATATGCAGACCCGGAATGCCGAGATCATTTAAATCCGCAGGTATATATTCTTCCAGTTTCTTCGTAAGAGACCCGTCGAGCATTGACTTGTACAAATCCGACACCGCGCTTTTTCTCTCTGCAAACGGTCCCCATTCGAGAAGCGGACGGAAAGAATAATCCCGTACTAAGTGATCAATTTCGTCCCAGAGCTTCTGCTGTTCTTCCGGTGGAGCCTGCTCCCGTCTGAGCATATCCGGAGCGATCGATTCCAGGAGCCACGTCTGAAGTTTGGCTGTCTGAAGTGCCCCTCCCCGCTGCATCATTGTTTCGGTGATGTTGTGCCCGGTAAAAGCAGGCGCTGCTGCTTTCAGGGAGGGAGGGTTCATCAGAGCGGCAAAAATCTGTGTAAAACCGTAATAAGAAAGTCCAAACATCCCCACATTTCCGTCCGCCCCCGGCAGATCGGCAGACCATTCCACTGTGTCGTATCCGTCTTCAAATTCCTGAAGAAAAGGAGTGAATTCTCCTTCGGAAGCGTATCTTCCCCGTACATCCTGAATTACAACAATGTATCCTGCTGACACAAAACGGACAGGATCAATATACCTGTGGGAAAAATGTGGATGATCTTTATTATAAGGAAGCCTCGACAAGAGGACAGGCAGCTTATTTTCTAATTCTGCCGGTCTGTAAATATTCGCGTACAGGACGGTGCCATCCCGCATAACTGCCGGCACATCTTTCTCAATTATTATTTGATCGCCCATAAACATTTCACCCCTGAAAAAATAAATTTGAGGCCGGTGCTCTTTGCTCAAAACACCGGCCTCAGATTTAATTATTTTAATTTCCCATCATTTCGTCCACTTGATCACGGTTCTCTTCCACCCACTGGGCAGCTACATCTTCTTCGTCTTCTCCTTCTTCGATCTGCACGATCATTTCTTCCACATCGTCGATATTAATCGACCAGTTGGAAAGAAACTCGTATGCTTCCGGTGAGCTTTCTTCCATACTTTTAGCTGCCATTACGTGGACACTTGCTTCTTCGAAAAATTCATCAGTATCATCCAGCAGTTCTATATCAAATTCGTTGAACATACTGTGTGGACGCCAGCCATAAAAAAGCACCGGATCGCCGCTGGACATGTTTCTCTGAGCCTGGGCGAGCATACCGCCTTCTGAAGAAGCAACGAGCTCCATGTCCAGCTCGTATTCTTCGATCAGATCACGAAGTTCGTCCATAACGCTGGCCCCTTCTTCAATACCGTAAAGTTCATTACCGAATTCATCTTCTCTTCCTTTAAGGTCTGCAATGGACTCTACGTCGTCAACATAGTCAGGAACAACCAGACCGGATGCTGCTTCCGGATAGCTTGTAGAAATATTAGTAACGTCTTCGCTGTACTGCTCATAATAATTTTCATGTACCGGCATCCAGGAATCCATATACACATCAATGTCGTCTCCTGCCAGCCCGATGAATATAGTACTTACATCAGCCTCTGTCAGTTCGACTTCGTATCCCATTTCTTCAAAAATATGTTTTGCAACATACGTGGGAGGAATAGTACTTGTCCACGGGGTAACCCCGATCGTCAGCTCTCCTTTTTCTTCATTGCCGGCTTCGTTTTCCGCACCAGCCGGCTGGTCTGCTTCGTTATTTCCGCAGGCTGCAAGCACAGTGCTGACTGATAGGACTGCCGCTGGTATAATATGTTGTTTTTTCATTATTTACCGCTCCCTTTAATTTGAAATTTTTCTGGCAGTGCATTTTGATTATACTTCTGCCAGTATGTGAAGCTCGTTTACTAAAAAACCGCTTCATCACTGCCAACGTTATTTTAAACAGCTGTTTTTTTGGTGAGGCCCTGTGTCATACGATCAAGAATAATCGCCAATACTACAATTCCAAGACCTCCAACAAGCCCCTGTCCTACGTTGACGTTGGAAATACCGGAAAGTACAATACTTCCAAGACCGGGCGCTCCAATCATCGAAGCTACGACAGCCATACTCAACGCGAGCATGATCGTCTGGTTCACCCCTGCCATAATCGTCGGCACGGCAAGCGGCAGCTGAACTTTCATAAGCATCTGTTTGGAAGTGGAGCCAAACGCCTGCGACGCTTCAATGATATCTGACGGAACCTGCCGGATCCCGAGGTTTGTCATACGGACAGCCGGGGGCATCGCAAAGATTGTTGTCGCTATTACAGCCGGTACACCGCCCAGACCGAACAGGAGCACAGCCGGTATTAAGTATATAAACACAGGAAGCGTCTGCATAAAATCAAGTGTTGGACGCACTGCCTGTTCTACTCTCCCATTCATAGCACTCAATATGCCGATTGGAACACCTATAAAAATGGAAACTACCGTCGACACAAGTACAATCGAAAGCGTAGTCATCGATTCTATCCAGATATCCACTGCACCAATGTACAAAAATCCGGCGAGAGCAAAAATTGCCAGATTACGTCCGGATAATTTCCAGGCGAGCAGTGCGATCAGCAGGGCAAACAATTCAGGTGGAATAAATAGCAGAGTGCTCGTTACGCCGTCCACTAACCAGCTTAAAACGATGCTGATCCCGTTAAAGAATCCGCCAAAAACCGGGAGAAGCCATTCATTTATAAAAGTATTTGTCCATTCTTCCAAGGGAAGTGTGAAATAGTTCATGTGTTACTCACCTCTTCCTGCTCTTTTCCGAGCACGAGTCCGGAAAGAATCGATACGCGTGAAATAATTCCGAGCAGCATACCTTCTTTCACGACAGCAATCGGATATTTCGTGTCGACAGCAGCTCCAATCAAATCTGCGAGCGGAGTATCCGGTGCTGTCTGATAGATGTTTGTTATAAGCACGTTTTCGAGTACCGCTCCCTTTTCCTGGCACTGGATGGCGTCATCAATCGTAAGAACTCCCTGGAAACGCCCCTCTTTATCAACCACAAAAATACTGGAGACACCGGCTTCCTCCATTTTTCGGATCGCCATACGCGGTCCGTCTTTTGTGGAGATCAATACTTCCGGCTTCCTCATAACCTGAGAAGCTTCCAGCACTTTGGACCGGTCAACGTTTTTCACGAATTCACTTACGTAGTCGTTTGCAGGGGTTGCGAGTATATCTTCCGAGGTACCTGTCTGGACAATTTCCCCGTCTTTCATAATCGCAATTCTGTCACCGAGTTTCAGCGCTTCATCGAGATCGTGGGTAATAAACAAAATCGTTTTACCAAGTTTATTTTGAAGACCCAGCAGTTCATCCTGCATATCTTTGCGGATGAGTGGGTCGAGGGCGCTGAATGCTTCATCCATCAGCAGGATATCTGTATCGTTTGCGAGAGCCCGGGCCAGTCCTACACGCTGCTGCATGCCCCCGCTTAATTCTTTCGGGTAGCTCTGTTCGTACCCGGCGAGCCCGACGTCCACTATGGATCTGCGGGCTTTTTCCTGCCGTTCCTCCAGAGGCACCTCCTGAATTTCGAGACCGTACGCCACGTTATCCAAAATATTTTTATGAGGAAACAAACCAAAATTCTGAAATACCATTCCGAGCTTTTTTCTGCGGGTCTCGATGAGGTTCTGTTTTGACATTTTGGCGATATCACTGCCGTCGATCATCACTTCTCCCGAGGTTGGCTCAATCAGTCTGTTTACGAGGCGGATGAGAGTGGATTTTCCGGAGCCTGAAAGCCCCATAATGACAAAAAACTCTCCTTCTTCTATTTCAATCGAAGCCTGGTTTACTCCTACTGTCGCACCTGTATCACGTAAAATTTCATCTTTTGATTTTCCCTGACGAAGCTGTTCGATACCTGCTTTTTCGTTTTGACCGAAAATCTTTGTCAGTCCGTTAATTTGAATTTTACTCATGAATATACTCCTTTGTGTGCTGCTTCCTTATTCTTCCGGTATTATTTCTTTTTAATACCTATCATCCGTCCCGCCTGTTCCGGCCTGCTTTTTTGTTTGTCTTCTTCCCATAAACCAAAAACTTTTTGTGCAATTTCTTCCGGAAATGCAGCAGGTTTTCCCGCACGCTGGTCCATTCCCATGAGCATCTGTTCACTCACAGCAAGAAGTTCCCCGCTGCTGTTCACCATGCGGAAAAAAACATGCAGCCTTTTCTCATCATAGTCCAGAAGCTGGAGTTCCAGCTGCAGCTCCTCACCTTCGTGTGCTTCCTGAAGATAAACGAGATGCGTTTCCAGTGTGAAGATAGTGTAGTGATGTTTCTCTCGGCCCTCTTCATCAAGCCCAATGTGAGTCATCAGACTGTCGACTCCCAGACTGAACACCTGAGCATAGGCGGCGTCATTCATATGGCCGTTATAGTCCACCCACTCTTTACGAACGGTGTCTATATATTGAAATGTTTTCATGTTCGCACCTCTCCTTATTAAACACGGTACTCTTCTACAAGATCTTTCAGCTTTACGAGAAATTCGTTACGTTTAGAAGCGATTTCCGCCACACTCAGGGAACCTGCCTGATTTTCACATCCGGTAATAACTTTTTCTTTTAAATCTTCTGTAAGATCAGGAGCTTCCAGCTTCGTCCAAGGAAGCTTAAGTGCCGGTCCGAATTGATCGAGCATGTGACGCATGCCGGCATCCCCGCCCGCAAGATGGAACGTCATAAACGGTCCGAGCTGTGCCCACCGGAGACCCGCTCCATAAGTAATGGCATCGTCTATTTCTCTCGTTGTTGCCACGCCGTCGTTGACGAGATGAAGTGCTTCTCTCCAAAGTGCTTCCATCAGACGGTCTGCAACATGTCCTTCTACTTCCTTCTCAATAATGAGCGGCTTCATCCCTATACTCCGGAAAAATTTCTCCGCTTTCTTTAACACTTCCCTATCGGTTTTTTCTCCTCCCACAAGCTCTACAAGAGGCAGAAGATAAACAGGGTTAAACGGATGGGAAACGAAAAAACGTTCAGGACGTGCCAGATTCTCCTGCAGAACAGAAGGGATAATTCCGCTCGTACTTGAACCTATCATCGCTTTCTCCGGTGCACAGCGGTCGATTTCTTCCAGAACCTTCTGTTTCAAATCTGTACGTTCCGGAACATTCTCCTGAACAAGTACAGCCCCTTCCACCGCTTTTTCAATGGAATCAGCAAAAGTGAGCTTATTTTTATCAGCGCGGCTGTCGAGCCCGGCCTGTTCCATTGACTTCCAGGCAAGATCAATCTGTTCTTTCGTTCTCGCTTCGGCACCCTCGGCCGGGTCAAATGCTGTCACTTCATAACCGTAGGCAAGAAGCCTCGTAATCCATCCGTTTCCAATAACTCCTGTTCCTATTACTGCTGCTTTATTCTGGCTGGTTATTGTATTACTCATACAGTACTGTCTCCACCTTTTCTTAATCCGTATATTTTCCGGGCTTCCTCCGGTGTATAAATACTAATATTGTTTGACTCGAGCATAGCGCCCATTTTTTCAACGAGTGCTTCGTTCGTAGCAGGTACACCTTTTTTCAAATAAATATTGTCCTCAAGACCTACGCGCACGTTTCCTCCAAGAAGAGCGGTCTGCATGGCGACAGGAAACTGCATTCTTCCAATGCCGAAAGCGGACCAGTCTGCATTTTCCGGAATCCGGGATTTCATATAGCTGATTGTTTCCACATCGGCATCTGCTCCCCAGGGAATTCCAAGACAGAATTGATACATCGGGTTTGCTTCAATCAGACCCTCTTTCACAAGCTGATTGGCAAATCGTATATGTCCTGTATCAAAGCATTCCAGCTCCGGCTTAACGCCTGCTTCTTTAATCAGTGCAGCCTGCCGCCGCAGCCATTCGGTCGGGCTCATGTAAATCATGTCTCCAAAGTTAACGGATCCGCAGTCCAGCGTACACATTTCCGGAAGCAGTTCTCCAACGGGTTCGTGCCGCTGCTCCGGGGTCTGAATATCTGTTCCGTTTCCTCCTGCAGCCGGCGTATTGAGGCTTGGAATAAAATCTCCTCCGCCTCCTGCAGTTATGTTAACGATTACGTCCGTTTCTGAATCACGGATCCGGTCTACAATTTCTCTGTAATGTTCTATGTCGTGGCTGATTCCTCCGGTTTTTGGATCGCGGGCATGAACGTGCGCCACCGTAGCCCCTGCTTTAGCAGCAGCTATCGCACTTTCTGCTATTTCTTTTGGCGTTACCGGCACATGGGGATTTTTATCAGTTGTCTCTCCGGCACCTGTTACGGCCGCAGTCAGCATTACTTTTTGATTCATGTTAATTCCTCCCTGCAAATAGTTACTATACCTTCCGGACGGTTTGTTTCAACAGATAAAACTGTACCATCCAGACGGTTTTAGTTCAACCTTCTTTGGTAACTTTTTTTAATCCTCATTTTTTTCTATTTCGGAAAATTCCCACAGGACAAGGGTTCAGCACGTAAAAAAAAGCCGCAGAAAAGAAGTAACTTTTCTGCGGCTTTACTAATGATTTGGTTCTTTTTGCTCGGCTGTGTGGTACATGTGCTGAATTCTTTCATGAAGCCGTTTGTATACAGCCCGCTTTTTGTCATCTTCTATCTGATAAAAATCAAACAGTTCAGCAAGCCAGATTCCGTCTGTCGCCAGCCGGATAATCGTTGCGTCGACCGGATCCAGTCCATCATTTTCTATTTTTCCCTGCCAGTCCAGGTAGGCTTCATGAAGCGGCTTCAGAAGTTCCGGATTTACCGCTTTTGCGGCCATCAAGCCTGAGTTCCACTCTTTGTTCGGATACCCCTGATTAAACGTG
This sequence comes from Alkalicoccus sp., assembly GCA_007692495.1. Taxonomy (GTDB): domain Bacteria; phylum Bacillota; class Bacilli; order Bacillales; family Salisediminibacteriaceae; genus Alkalicoccus. The sequence continues at coordinate 607 of REBZ01000109.1, read as the reverse complement.
ACATTCAAAAAAGCTCTCGTCCATTTTCCGCGTTCCAGTGGATCCTCGGCAGCCAGGCGGTTAATCTTTTCCTGGTAATTGTTCGCCAGATGCTCCACCATGCCTGCAACGAGTGCTTCTTTGGAAGGGAAATGGTAAAGCAGCCCGCCTTTACTGATCCCGCCTTCTTTTGCTACAGCTTCCAGCGTAAGATTAAAAATTCCTTTTTCACTTACGATCCGGGAGGCCGCATTCAATATTACGATACGCCTTGATTGTTTTTCCATTGCATCATCTCCAGCTCAATACATATAAGTTTATGTTTGTACTATACAATCTGGACGGTAAATATTCAAACTTTTTTTGTGTCTTTCTGCCGAAACATTTACAAGAACTATCTGTAAGCCTTCTCTATTACTCTTACCCCTTACAGAGAACAGACATGCAAAAAACCGTCCTCTTTTAGAAGAACGGTTTTTCAGAATTATTTTTTCTGTTAGTTACGATAAAGAAAAAAGAGGCATTTATTCTTCCTTGAAAATCTTTTCCCATTCCGAACGGTTTTCGAGCATCGCTGCGGCAATTTCTTTTGCTCCCGCAAGTGAATGGGAGGCAGCCCATCCGCACT
>REBZ01000185.1 GCA_007692495.1 Alkalicoccus sp. | reverse complement strand
AAATGGATTTCCGTGGCGCACCATAGCATTCACCTCCAATGAGTTAATGCTGACTAATTCCCTTTTTAAACTTTTTTAAAACCATTTTTTTACACGTCTTCTTCTTCATCAAAGAAACGGAACAGATCGCCGTAAATAATCTGGTCGGAGTAGTACAGCTCCTCCTCCCCGCGCTCCGCGGCATCAAGGCATTCCGCCACCGGGAGCTCCTCGCCGCTTCCCGAGGCAAAGCACTGGTCGCCGGTGTAGAGCACCTCGTCCGTTACGACTTCCCCGGAGCGGAGCACGGCGAATTCTTCCCGGTCCTCTGCCAACAGGTCACTCCCGAACATCACATGGTTTTCCTGCGGCAGGCCGAGCAGGTTGAGCATCGTCGGCATGATATCAATATGGCCGCTGACGGTCGAACTCGTGAACACCTCGTCCTCCATGCCCGGCACGTGAATAATGACCGGCACCCGGTCGAGCTTCAGCGCCTCGTACGGGCCGATGTCCTCGTCCAGGAAGCTTCCGAGCTCCTCGTAGTGGCTTTCGGCAATCCCGTAGTGGTCGCCGTACAGAACGAACATCGTGTCTTCATACAGCCCGGCTTCCTTGAATTCGTCGAACAGGACGCGGATCGATTCATCCATGTAGCGGACGGCCGGGAAGTAGCGGTTGACGATATCGCTGTCGGTCTCCGCCGGGGGAATAAAGTAGTCCTCGTCATCGAGCTCATACGGAAAGTGGTTCGTTAAGGTCAGCTTCGTCGCGTAAAACGGCTCCGGGAGGTCTTCGATATAGGGCATCGACTGTTCCACAAAGTCGATATCCTTCAGTCCCCAGCCGACCGAATTGCCGTCGTGCACGTCGTAGTAGTCCAGGTCATAATAATAGTGGTAGCCGAGCCGCGGATACACGTTGGCCCGGTTGTAAAACGTGTCATCGTTCGCGTGGAACACGACGTTTTCGTATCCGTTCTCCCCGAGCTTCTTCGGCAGCGGCGTCAGTTCGTTATCCGGGTGGGTGTGAAAGACCGCCCCCCGGCCGAGCGGATACAGGGAGTTATTCACCATAAATTCCGCATCGGACGTCTTCCCCTGGCCGGCCTGGTCGTACAGGTTGTCGAAATAAAAGCTGTCTTCGACGAGCTCGTTTAAAAACGGCGTGACTTCCTCCCCGTCCACGGTTTTCCCCATCGCAAACGTTTCGAGCGACTCGAGCGAGACGACGACGACATTTTTCCCTTCCGCCGCGCCGTGGAAGCTCATGTTCGGTTCGGTCTCATGCTCCTGAAGGTGGGCCTTGATGTCTTCGAGGTCCTCCCGTTCGGCAAACGCCGGCTGCGTGCCGGTCGTTAAATGCAGAAACGCATCGTAAAAATAAAAGTTATAAATGCCGAGGTTTTTGACCATATGCTCCCGGTCAAACGAGTGGGCCGGTGTTTCCGCCTCGCCGGGATCAGCCTGGCTGAGCAGAATAATCGCAAACGCCGCCGCGCCGATCAGGGCGTATTTTCCTTTCGCTTCCCGGAACCCGGTTTTCTGGACCGTTAAAAACGGGGGGTTTTTGACCATGAACCAGCCGAGCACGAACAGGTCCGCAAAAAACAGGAGATCCCACCAGTGCACGAGTTCCACGACACTCGTCGTCAGGTCCCCGGCATTCCCGCTCATAACGAGCATCGGCAGGGTAATAATATCGGCAAACTCCCGGTAATACACGGTGTTGCTGTAAAGCACGACCGTGAGCAGCAGGCTGATCGAAAAATAGTACGTCCGCTGCCAGGAGGCTTTCAACAGCATGCCCAGGCCAAAGACGATCAGCAGGAACGCCAGCGGGCCGGCGGCAAAGATGACGGCTTCCAGCCAGTGGGTCATGACGAGATCAAACGTGAGGTAGGAGACGGCCACGGTTTTGATCCAGAGCACGGCCAGGCAGAGCAGCATAAAACGGTGACGTCCTGCGAATTCCCGCATGAAATGCCCCTTCCTTTCTTTATAATCAGAATATGTCAGGTTAATAGTTATATTAATTTTAATCAGTCTTGTCCGTATTTCACAATTAAGACGGTTTATTTACATGCTTTTATAGATTAATTCATTACCGGCTGCAGCCTTTATAAAAAGCTGTGTTAAAGTCTGGTGTTTGTATATGCAGAAAACTTCGCTTCCACTCGGCAGGCCTGCCGTGGGGCTGGCCTTCAGCTGTTAGGCCTGGATCTTCTGACTGCGCTTCATTCCACCGGCGTCTCCGCCGTTACAGAAGGAACGCCATCTCTTTATCAAAGAAAACGGCTTCAATAAAGGGATTATTCATAACAGAAAACTTTTTTTAATTTCCCTGCAGCAGCTGCAGGTACGACTTCGGGGCGATAAAGGCCGGCCTCCCTATGGAAACGAAGGCGGCCGACCCTTACTTATCTGCTATATTTTCAAGGCAGCTTATAAAAAAGAGGCTTCTTCAGCAGTTCTTTTCCTTAATTATCCGCCGGGGGGATTCTTTTTACAGTTTAAAAGAATAAGCTTTTGTTATATACCCTTTTTCAGCTGCTTTAAATCTTACGGGAAAGCCGTCCCTGTGCTGAAAGTTTCTATTTTTTATGGAAACTGATACACTTAACAGGGAATTATTCACTATAGGAGGATGAGAGAGATGGCTTCATTTGATGAAAAAATTGATAAATATGCAGAGCTTGCTGTAAAAGTAGGCGTAAATATCCAGAAGGATCAGACGCTTGTTATCAACGCACCAATTACGTCCGCAGATTTTGTGCGCCTTGCTGCCCGCAAAGCCTACGATGCCGGAGCTAAAAACGTTCATGTGGAATGGAATGACGATGTTCTTACCCGCATCCGCTACGACAAAGCACCGCTGGACTCCTTTAAGGAGTTTCCTGAGTGGAAAGCCCGCGGCATGGAAACACTAGCCGAGGAAGGGGCCGCGTTTATGACGATCAAATCGACGGACCCGGATCTTCTTCAGGGAGTGGAATCCGAAAAAATTTCCGAAGCAAATAAAGCCGCCGGCCAGGCAATGAATACGTTCCGCAAATATATTCAATCTGATAAAGTCAGCTGGCTTGTTATTTCCACCCCTTCCCCGGCATGGGCAGCCAAAGTTTTCCCGGATGAGCCGGAAGAAAAGCAGGTGGAAAAGCTTTGGGAAGCAATTTTTGAAGCGACACGCGTCAACACAGAGGATCCGGTGGCAGAATGGAGAAAGCATGACGAGAAACTCCAGTCCAAAGCAAAAGAGCTTACAGACCGAAAATACCAAAAGCTTCATTACACTGCCCCGGGAACCGACCTGACAATTGAACTTCCGGAAAACCACGTCTGGATCGGCGGAGGCGGCCCGAACACCGAAGGAACACACTTTGTTGCCAACATGCCGACAGAAGAAGTGTTCACCGCTCCTCAGGCCGACGGAGTGAACGGTACGGTCCGAAACACAAAACCATTGAATTACGACGGAAATCTGATCGACGATTTCACGCTCACTTTTGAAAATGGCCGTGTGACAGACTTTTCCGCTGGACAAGGTGAAAAAACGCTTCTGAACCTGCTGGATACGGATGAAGGTGCCCGGCGTCTTGGAGAAGTGGCGCTCGTTCCCCACAGTTCTCCTATTTCGCAGAGCGGCATTTTATTCTACAATACTCTTTATGACGAAAATGCCTCCAACCACATTGCTCTTGGAAGTGCCTATTCTACGTGTGTAGAAAACGGAGCGGATATGTCGGAGGATGAGCTGAAAAAAGCCGGACTGAATACGAGTATTACCCACGTCGATTTTATGATCGGTTCTTCTGAAATGAACATTGATGGAATCAAAGCCGACGGAACATCCGAACCTGTTTTCCGAAACGGAGAATGGGCGGAATAGCTCCACCCTTTCATACTGCAAAAAAGCTGTCTCCCGGAGGCAGCTTTTTTCGTGCTTTTTACGTCCTGTTAACTGCTGCCGGCCTCGGGGCACGCTTCCACTAAAAACAGCTGGTCAGCGATATTTTTTCAGTTTATTTTCATCTTTGACATAAAATGTAACAATTTATTTTCTATCTTTTCACCTGCAGCTTTTTACCTGTTTATCTGCATTTACTCTTCGTTTCAGTATAAATCAGGCCTTCTTTCCTCTTAATAATTTCCCTCATTTTTTCATATTTTTGAAATTAATTCTTTTTTATTCGAAGTTTTCCGAATATAATGAAAGAACACATAGAAAAGGGGGAGATAACTTTGCAGGAAACGATAATGAATTTTTTAGCTCAGGTGAGTGATGTCGTCTGGGGGATTCCCACTCTTATACTTATTGTCGGAACGGGTCTGTTCCTGACGATCCGCTTAAGCTTCCTTCAGTTTCGGACGCTCTTTTATGGACTGAAACTGGCAGTTACCCCCAGTAAGCAGGACAAAAAATCCGCAGGGGACATCAGTCACTTTGAGGCGCTGACCACGGCGCTTGCCGCGACTATCGGTACCGGTAACATCGCCGGGGTCGCAACAGCTGTCGTACTCGGGGGGCCGGGTGCAGTTTTCTGGATGTGGCTCAGTGCCCTGTTTGGTATGGCAACGAAGTACGCGGAAGCAATTCTTGCCGTTAAATACCGGGAAAAAGACCACCGCGGACGCATGTCCGGCGGGCCGATGTATTACATCGAAAAGGGCCTCGGGCTTAAATGGCTTGCTGTACTGTTCGCGGTTTTCGGGGCAGTCGCAGCTTTTGGAATCGGAAATATGGTACAGTCCAATTCAGTTTCCGGAGCATTAAACGAAACGTTCAACGTTGATCCATTTGTTACTGGTATTGTACTTACTATTCTTGCCGGTCTCGTTATTATCGGCGGTATCCGGGCTATCGGACGGGTTACTGCGTTTGTTGTGCCATTTATGGCCTTATTCTACGTCCTTGCCGGCGTTGTAATTATGGTACTTAACTGGGAGCTTGTCCCGGGAGCGGTTGCCTTCATCTTCACAGATGCCTTCACCGGCCAGGCGGTTGCAGGTGGTGCAGTAGGTGCCGTGATCCGCTGGGGGGTTGCACGTGGTGTATTCTCCAACGAAGCTGGTCTCGGTTCTGCGCCGATTGCCGCAGCCGCTGCACGTACAGACTATCCCGGCCGTCAGGCGCTCGTGTCGATGACTCAGGTATTTATCGATACGATCATTGTCTGTTCCATCACTGGTATCGTTATCGTTATGGGGGATATGTACATCGGCGGCCCGGATGGTGCGGCGCTGACCTCCGCCACCTTTGAAATGTTCCTCGGGCCGACCGGAAGTACGATCGTGGCGATAGGCCTGGTATTCTTTGCCTTCTCCACCATTCTCGGCTGGTCCTATTACGGGGAAAAATGTTTCGGGTACCTGTTCAGCTCCAAAGCAGGCCTTTATTACCGGGCAGCTTTTGTGGCGGCTATCTTCTTCGGTGCCATTGCAGAGCTTGACCTTGTGTGGTCCCTTGCCGACGTCATGAACGGACTGATGGCAATTCCAAACTTAATCGGACTTCTCGGTCTGAGTGGTATTGTAGTCATGGAAACGAAGAAATTCCTGAAAGTAGCTAAAGAAGAGAAAGCACGGGATCTGGCAAAAAGATAAAATATCATAATCATAAGGAGGGTGCTGACGCTGGACAGCACCCTCCTTCCTGCCTTCAGACTGCGTACAAATATTTATTGCGTTTTTATTCCGGGTCTATTAAAATGAATTCTTGTGAATAATTATAAATACTTTAAAGAGGTGAAACTAATGGAACCTCGTTCTCCATTAAAATTTATTATCTTCTCGCTGCTCGGTGCAGCGTTGTTTATGACGCCTATTCCTACAGAAGAAGGCTTTACGATACCAGTCGCCTTTTTGTCAGGGATGCTGCAGGATATTCTTTCGGGAGCCCTTCCCCTTATTCTTACAGTCGTTGTTCTTTTGAGTTTTCTGGGTACGATACTGCATAAAACTGCCCGGCCGCAAGCGATGGAAAAAAGTGAATTTCTTCGCAGGCTGTTTGATGTTTCCCCATTTTGGGTGATCATTCGGGCATTCGCAGCAGTTTTTGCCGTGATGACGTTTTTCCAGCTCGGACCGGAGTTTATCTGGTCGGAGTTTACCGGAGGGCTTCTGCTGGAAGGACTGCTTCCGACACTCTTTACTATTTTCCTTTTTGCAGGTCTCTTTCTTCCGCTGCTGCTGAATTTTGGACTGCTCGAATTTTTCGGAGGCCTTCTCACGAAAGTCATGCGGCCGCTGTTTACGCTTCCGGGCCGTTCTTCTATCGACTCTCTTACTTCCTGGCTCGGCGATGGAACGATCGGGGTCGTTTTAACGAATAAACAGTATGAAGAAGGCTATTATTCCCAGAGGGAAGCTGCCGTTATCGGAACGACATTTTCCGTTGTATCGATCACGTTTTCTCTCGTTGTTATCGAGGAAGTCGGACTTTCCCACATGTTCCTTCCGTTTTATGGGACAGTGATTTTCGCAGGAATTGTGACGGCTCTTATCATGCCCCGCATCCCGCCGCTCTCCCGTAAGCCCGATACTTATGTAAACGGCATGGATAAGCAGCTCGACGAAACGGTTCCGGCCGGTTACCAGAACCAGAGCTTCGGCACGGCTAAGTTTGGTTTTGATCTTGCATCAAAGCGCGCAGCTAAAAACAGCAGTGCGACAGCCTTTTTTTCGCAGGGAGGGAAAACAGTGCTCGACATGTGGCTTGCAGTCGCACCTGTTGTCATGGCTTTCGGTACAGCTGCGACGATCATCGCTGAATTTACCCCTGTATTCACGTGGCTCGGCGCTCCGTTTATTCCGCTTTTACAGCTGATGAACGTTCCGGAAGCGTCCGCCGCTGCAGAAACGCTCGTCGTCGGCTTTGCCGATATGTTCCTTCCGGCTATCTTTGCCGCCGGCATTGAAAGTGAAATGACCCGCTTTATCATTGCCTGTGTGTCCGTAACCCAGCTGATCTTCCTTTCCGAAGTCGGGGGCGTTCTTCTCGGTTCGAAAATACCGGTCACTCTCCGCGACCTGTTTATTATCTTCCTGGAGCGGACGCTCATTTCCCTTCCGGTCATCGTCCTGATCGCCCATCTGATTTTTTAATAAATCCGCGTCAGGAAACCGGACGTATAAATATGTATAAACAGTAGAAGAGCTGCCGGTATGTGCCGGCAGCTCTTTTCCGGCTGTTGATAAAGTGTTTTTAATGTATAGATAGACGGTTTCCTGCCTGCGCCTTCCGGGACGCTTTCCGGGCGGGCCGGGCTCAGCTAATTTCTTCCTAAACGGATCTTCGCCTCGTCCTTTATCGCCTCGGAGTCGTCCCTGCGGCTGCAGCAGGGAAATAAAAAGAGATTTTATGCCATAAAAAAATACTATTATTTCAGTAGTTTTCTTTTCTTCCTTAGTCTTGAATAATCACCTGGGCACTCGTATTTTTCAAACCTCTTCGTTCGTATAAGCAGGCGTTTTTCCGTTGAGAGTATATTATACAGCTGTCCAGCTGCCGTCTGCGGTAATGACTGGTCCATTGACGAAGCTGGAATAATCCTCACAGCAGCAATCTCCTCTCCTTATTCCAACGGGGGTTCTCCCGCTTTGACGATTGCTTTTCCTCCGATTGGGTTCGGATTGTTGATCGTGCTGCCTGTATTCGTCTGTACTGCTCGCGGAGTTGCAGCGCTGCACCGAAGTGTCCGCCGACAAAGGCTTTATTAATAATCCCTCAGCTTTACAATCGAGGAAATCTTTACGGGGAGTTCTGCTGAACCGGCCACTTCGGATATATTCGTTATGTATCAGACGTGCGCTTTTTACGGCATGATAAAATATAGAGTGAAAGGCGGGTGGTTTCCGAGTTCTGTCTTTTTATGACATCGACCAATCGCAGAAAAAGATATATACCACTAATGAAGGGAACGATCTACTTATGGATAAACAGACACTGCGTGAAAGGGTATGGGAAGAGATGACGAGCAAAAAAGCGGGAAGGTTTCCTTTCCCCCTGAAAGGAAGAATTCCCAACTTTAGCGGGGCGGAAAAAGCAGCGGCTCTCGTATTTGAACTGGAGGAATATAAACGCGCAGAAGTCGTCAAAGTCAATCCGGATTCGCCGCAGCTGCCTGTAAGAGCTCAAGTAATCCGGGACGGTAAAACGCTTCTCGTACCAACGCCGAGACTGAAAGATGGTTTTATTCGGATCGATCCGGAAAACGTGCCGGAGGGGGAGGAAAAAAAGGCAGCCAGCCTGAAGCATATTCATTCCTATGGAAAGGTGGTCCCGCTCAACAGCCTCCCGAAGGTCGATCTTCTTTTCGCCGGTTCCGTCGCGGTTCACCGTGACGGACGACGTACCGGTAAAGGGGCCGGCTATGCAGACCGGGAGTATGCGATTCTCCGGGAGCTCGGCAACCCTCCGATGCCTGTTATCGGAACCGTTCATTCACTCCAGGTGCGGGACGAAGATTTTGAAACAGATACGTATGACCTTACTCTCGACATTATTGTCACTGAAAAGGAGGTTCTCCGTACCGGTGCGGAGGATCAAAAGCCGTCCGGTATTTTGTGGGAACGGGTAACAGAGGAAGAAAAAGAAGCCATGCCTGTCCTCCGCGAAATTGAACATCTCCTGAACAGCCGGTAGAAGCACCGGCTGTTTTCAGGCTGTTTATAAAGTGTTTTTTATACAGGCGTAGACATTTCCCTGCTTTCGCCTCCGCAGGACGCTTTCCGGGCGGGCCGGCTTCAGCTAATTTC
>REBZ01000019.1 GCA_007692495.1 Alkalicoccus sp. | reverse complement strand
GTACCAGTGGACCAGCCGAAACCGAATATTCCGTTTTCAAACCAGTTCTGGTGAAAGACGCGTGGAGCAATAAAATGAAATATTGCATATGCCCATAATACCCCTAAAACAAACATTACAATCAATGGCACTGCATAGTCTGCTACGATCGCCAGGTTTATCGAGGTAATACCGAATACAACGATCAAATCGGTAGCTGTCCCGCCGATTCTTGTAACGACTCGTTTATCTACGTAATAATCCGTCTGTGTCCGGCGGAGACCGAACTGTACGAGCAGGCCGATAATAAACGCAAGGCTTAAAAGCGGAAAGGAGAGATCAGGAAACCAGCCGGAAAGCACCTGCTGCAGGTAATAACTGATTACAACGGCACCCCCGATAATCGCTGCATGGAAAAACAGCGGATCCACTGTACTGCTTGATACCGTATCAGTTCCTGAAGAAGTGCGGTCCTCTTTTTTAATAAGGCCGGTCCGCAGATCCTCCGGCAGGTTATGAAAGTCGCTGATAAAGCTCGTCTGGTCGCGGCGGGCATTTCGTTTAATAATCGCAAGCCCCCCGACAACGGCGGCCAGAAGCCCGACAGTGGCCGCCGTATAGCCGATGTCAGTGATCTCTTCCCATCCCTGGGCGTTAAACACTTCACCGACGGCTGCTGCCGTCCCGTGACCGCCGAGAAAACCTGCACCGAGAGCAAAACCGAACCCGGTCGGCAGCGTCCAGATGTGATCCAGGAGAAGGTACGTAAACAGAAGTCCTGCCGGCCACATAAGGAGTGTCAGCGTCATCGAATAAAACCACATGTTCCGCACTTTCGAAAATTTTTCTTTCCACTTAATTTTAGCGGCCCCGATTGGTATAGCCGCAAAAACGACTGCGATCAGTATGGTCGGATAATCCGCGATCATGTCTGAAAAAGGCAGTATTCCGAGTCCGTTCGGACCAAATGTCAGTCCGAGCATTCCGGCAATAAAACTCGCTGGAATAAACAGTTTCTGCAGAAAACGTACTTTTGCACGGAGAACAATGCCAACTAAAAGAAGTAACGAGATAAGACCAAGATCAATTGTTAAAGCTTCAATACTCATGACATAACCTCCCTGGGAATAAATATACCGGCATAAAAAAGAAGCTCTCCTTGGAGGGCTTCTGTATCATACCTGTTACCGGTGTTCTTTTACATCCCGCTCACTTTATCATACATGGCACAAAATGAAAAGACGGCGCCCTTTAAACAGCCTATTTCCTTTCCATAATATAGCATGTCAGCGGATGATCTCCATCTTCCATCACCTGTTCATATTTATTTCCTCTGCCTCCAGGTGCAGTTCAGTAAACAGCTTCTTCCATACTTCTCCGGTAGAAAGCCCCGCTTTATAAATGTCGTGCTGAATAACCGTTTCTCCTTTTTTCCGGATAATGAAAACTATAGCAGCCTCATATCTATTTTTTGTTTTCAAATAGTTATTTTCAAAAAGAGTGACATGGAGCCCTTTTGCTGCTCCGGTATAAACAAAGTTATTCCCCTGAAATTTTTCTTTGAGATGGGTGACAATAAGCATCTTTTCATCCGGCTTCAAGTGCTGTGCGGAGAGCCTGTTTTAAATCTTCTTCTGTCAGCACGCACATGATGGATTCTGCAAAAACTACGACATCAAATTCTTTGCCGAAAATGAAAGCCAGCATGTCCCCTTCAATGTATTCGGTCTCCGCATTAAGATCCCGGGCTCTTTATAGCATTACCGGGCTGATGTCCACCCCGGTAACTTGAAAAAACTTCTTATAGTGATAATCGTGACCTCCTGTCCCGCATCCGCTATGAAAGAGGGCACCGGAGGCCTCCTTTTTTTGAAGGCCTGCAGATGGAAAGCAGCCTCTTCCTTGTATTCTTCCGGGGGAGAAAGAATATGTGCGGTCCAGGCAGGTAAACTGTAAGCTTTCCAGGTCACGTTTCTCCCCTCCCGCTTGTCCGGCTGTACGTCCATTTTCTCCAGAGGGCTTCCATAGGCCCCTGCGGGAAGCGCTGGAGCCACAGACGGCTTGCCGCTGTCTGCAGCAGAAAAATTCCCACTGCCAGAATCATTCCTGCAAAAGCTCCTACAGAGCCAAAGAGGCCCAGCCCATAGCCGAAGAAAATACCCACCGCGATAATAGACTGGAGAAGGTAGTTGGTCAGTGCCATTCGTCCGACAGCTGCCAGAGATGTACTGATGACCCCGGGTTTTCTATTATGCAGATAAAGGACAGCGGCAGAAACATAAAAGAGCATCAGAAGCGGTCCTGCAGTTATATTCAATCCCTGACCGAGAGCAGAACCTAGCCAGTATGGTGCCGGCAGGAAATCGTAAGTCAGACCGATAAACAGTGCTGTAAGCAGAATACCACTCCAGCCTGCATGCAGCCGTAGTTTTTTCCAGTTCGAAAGGTGCGCTTCAACGTCACGGAACCACCCTTTTTTACCCATGTATAATCCTATAAGAAAGATGCCCAGAACATTCAAAGCAGAAAAGGGGCTGTTGGATAAAATAAGAAACACTTCATTATCAAGACGGTGCAGTAAAATTTCCGTAAATCCGCCTTCCGACATCACCCGGTAGGCTTCTTCGATCCCAGCCCGGGTCTCCTCCTGCAAAGTACCCCCCATTTTTGACTGAAGCACAAAATTACCACCGGTAAGAAAGAGGCCAAGGAGAAGGGTCATCCCCGCAACAAGAGAAATACCCCACGTAAGAATAACTTTAGGCGTCCGGTTTACAAACAGAAGAAGAGCAAAGCCGGCAATAGCATAAGTAAACAATATATCTCCCGACCAGATCAGCACGAGATGAATGAGCCCTATACCGAGAAGGAAAACGAGCCGTCTTTGAAACAATTTTTTTCCGTCCAGTCCCCGGAGCTGCGCTCTTTCATAGAACAAATAAAAACCGAGACCGAACAAAAGAGAAAACATCGGATAAAATTTCCCCAGGATGAATGTGTCGATAAAGAGAGAGGCAGAGACATTCCATACCTCTCCATCCAGCGGTACGCTGTTCATAAAAAAACCTGATTCCTGTATCGCCGGCGTTTTAAAAAAAGCCATGTTGGCAAGAAGAATGCCGAAAAGGGCAAATCCTCTGATAACGTCAAGTGTCATAATTCTTTCTGTTCCTGTTGATGGTTCCAGTTTCACGACTCACATCCTCCTTCAAGGCAGCTCACTTCGATTTTGCCGTCCGGCGGGCGTCCGAATCACTGTTCCGGAACAAACTCCACTCTTCCCGTCCCGCCGCCGGCTTCTTTATTATATTCCATTGGATAATACTCTCCATCGACCCAGGCGTCCATCTGATCATCGTAGTGGGGGGAGAGCCACTGTCCCGACTGGCCGGGAATATTCACATCATAAAAAGCATCTGTTGAAGACAGGTCTCCGATAAAGCGCCATCCGGCAGCATGGTCGGCCGCTCCTGTTTCAACATCATAGCTGACAGCTCCCGGTGTTGCTCCGCTGCCTCCCGTTTCCCAGCCGCCGATATTAAACAGCAGATCGAGAGGTCTTACTGCTCCAAGCGGGTGTTCAATATGCAGCTTGTGCCACTCTCCCCATTCCCAGTTTTCCGGAGCACTTCCCTGCATTTCTTCTGCTTCTTTCACAGCTTCATGGAACGTTTCTCTTGCTGCCTTCGGAAAAGAAACGTGCCATCTTTCATCCAGGTAGGAAAACAGGAGGCTTTCTTCATCATCTGCCGCCTGTTGAATGACGTGATGACGCGTCAGATGGTTCGTTACTTCCACCTGCAGGTAACGTTCAAATAAATTTTGAGGCAGGGACTCATACCAAATCTGCCAGACAAGAGCTTCCGGGCTGTCTTTAGATTCTACATAATCCCATTCCCTCATCATGTTCAATACGTTCTCTTCCATTTCTGAGAGAGAACCAAGCTGCTCTCCTTCCAGGTTTTCGGCCGCTTCATCCGGAGTCCATTCTTCCAGGGCGTCAAGCATGTACGGCAGAAGCATCCGGGCCTGTGTATTCGTTAAGTCCAGCTGCATTTCCCCCATGTCCTCCAGCGAAAATTTTTCCCCGGAGTCAAGCTTTTCCTCAATCATTTCTTCCAGACGGATGGCCCGGTACGGAAAGTAGCTGCGGCCGATTTCATATTCATAATCTTCCCCGACAGGCATATTATTCGCTGTCATAATATAGCCTTCTTCCGGATTCATCATTTCCGGCATTTCATCCGATGGAATAAAACCTTCCCACTGATAATCAGGATCCCATCCGGGCACCGGGAAGCGGCCGTCACTCTCTCCTCTTTCCGGAAGCAGTGCCTGTCCCCTATACCCTATGTTATTTTCCGTATCGGCGAAAACCCAGCTTAATCCCGGTGTTACAAAACCGTCGAGACTGTCCATAAACTCGTAGGCATCCTCTGCCCGGCTGACGTTTAAAATATCATCGAGCTCCCTTCCCTGCTCCAGTCCGCTCCACCGCATAGAAAAAGCCTGATAAGGTCCTTCCTCCATTACTTTGTTCATCACCGGACCGTTCCGGGTAATTTCCACCCGGTGCATATAAGGAAGATCCTCGTCGTCAATGTGTATCTCTTCTTCGACAGCTTCTGCTTCTTCCCACTCCCCGTCATATAAGTATTCGTTCGGATTGTTCGGGTTAACCTGTTCCAGGAACACATCCTCATAATCTGCTGAAAGCGACGTTACCCCCCAGCTGACACTGCCGTTGTGTCCAAGCACCACCCCCGGAATACCAGGAACCGTCACTCCGATAGAATGAAAATCCTCTTCCAGTTCCAGATGAGTCTGGTACCATACGCTCGGTACAGCCAGGCCGAGGTGAGGGTCGTTTCCGATCATCGGCATTCCGCTTTCTGTATGATCTCCGCTGATAACCCAGTTATTGCTCCCGTTCCAGGAATCGGGTGTAAATTCAACAAGCTTTTTTACTTCTTCCAGATCTAAAATGGAGTCTTCGTAATAGTTTTCAAAAGCGCCTGCTCTTTCTGCTTCTTCTGCCGATTGACCGGAGCTTTCTGTAATAATGGGAAATTCACCGTACTGTGTATAGTCCGGGAATAAGGCGGCTGCTTCCGGTCCTATCCTTCTCACCAGCTCATAGTTTTCAAGCTCCTCACGGAAATTCCCTGTCAGCGTATATCCCATGTATTTAACTGCAATTGCTGTGTCCTCCGGTGTCCACGGTTCCGGCTCATATCCGAGAATCCGGAATTCCAGCGGCTGCTCTCCGGCATCAAAAGCATCTTCAATATAAGCTGTTACTCCATCCGCAAACGAAGAGACCATCCTTTCCGTTTCACCTGCAAAGTTTTGTGCTTCTGCTTCCGCAGCCCGGTGCATTCCGTAACTCCGAAAATATTTATCGCTTTCAAGAGCATCACTTCCAATTACTTCCGCAAGCCTTCCTCCGGCAAGCCGTCTCGTCATATCCATTTGAAACAGCCGGTCCTGGGCCATTACGTATCCCTGTGTATAAAAAAGATCTTCCAGACTTGACGCCGTAACTTTAGCTGTTCCCTCCCCATCCCGCAGTACTTCCACTTCATTTTCCACCGCGGTCTCCAGTACTTCTCCATCCAGGGATGGATGGCTTTTTCCAGCAAACCACCACACTGCCCCCATCGCGACAATTAATATAAGAGTAATAACGAGCAGTACAGTCAGGCTTCTTTTGACCCATTTTCTTTGAAAAAACGGCAATTTCTCACGATGTGGAGCCGACGTATCCCCCATAGCTGTTTCCTCCTCTTTTATGTAAACATCTGTAAAGCTTTTCTTTTAATCATAAAGGAATGCAGCACCCGGTACAATCTTCAAAAGCCAGGACAGAGGTGTACTCCTTTTCAAGGCAGCCTTTTAAGAATTGTGCATGTTAAACTAAGCCCCATGCTGTTGATAAAGTATTTTTTATGTACAGCTGCCCTGCTTTCGCTTTCCGCACGAACCAAGCTCAACGCCGTCCGGAGATCCTTTTCCATGACACAGGCCAAACAGCTGAAGACCAGCTCCGCGGCAGGCTTCCGGTAAGAGAAGGAGCTTATCCAATGACTGGGATAAATATTCCGGCGTGATAACTTAATCAACAAACTGAGGCTGCCTCAAATGAGATTTGAGACAGCCTGGAGAGGAGTGACCGGGGTTAATCGTTTCTGATCCTCTTTTCAGCACGGATAATTACTGCACATGTTTTCTACGATTTATCCTTTCTGGAAAGTACGTCCCCTTTCTTCGGTTTTCCTTTATGAGCTTTTTCTTCTTTTCCTTCCCTCCTCATTCTCTCATTATTTGTCAGTCCACCAACTTTTTCTTTAGAAATTCCTTTGAATTTTCCAGCATAATCTTTTACTTTTTGGTATTTTTGAGTCATTTGTCCTTTCTCCTTCCATATAGATAATTGATTTATGATCCCATCATCCCGTGCAAGACTTTTGTTAATTTTCTTCCCGTGGCTGTTAAGCTCAAAACCTGATCTTTTTTACCTATTTCTACTTTCCCCCCTGTCTTTTTCCAGAAGCACGCCTTGTGTTTGAAATTCATTCTACCGGGAATACCCCGTGTATCACCGCATTGGATGAACATTTCCAAAATTACAAGGAGGTTATACAATGGCAAAGCGTGTTGTAGGAATCTATCATTCTGAACAGGAAGTACGGGAGACAGTAGAACAGCTGCAGAAAGAAGGTCATCAACCGGAAGACATTTCATTAATCGCAAATGACCGTGATGAAACTTCATGGATACGTTCTGAAACAGACATTCAGTCTGAAAGTTTGAATGACGAGGATACGAACCGCCATGAGCCAAGCTTCTGGGAAAAGGTGAAAGCAGCCTTCACAGGAGAAGATGCGGAGCATCCTGGTTCCGGCAATCATAAAAGTAAATTCACTGATCTTGGTCTGACAAATGATCAGGCAGCCGAATACGAAGATGACGTTAAAAACGGAAGAATTGTCGTTCTCGCACCGGAAACACCGACAGGCACACCGGGAGAAGCCGGCACATCTACTAAAACGGATACTTTCACAGAAAATTTAACTGATAATGCAGGCGAGCGCCGCATTAAGGATGCTCCACCAAATGTCGAAGGTACCAAACGTGCCGGGGATCCTTTAAAAGACGAAGAGGAAGCTTCCAGCGACCGTTTGGTTCACGATACACCTCCGAACGTCGAAGGTACCAAACGTGCCGGGGATTCTTTAAAAGACGAAGAAGATGCTTCCGCAGACCGTCTGGTTCACGATACACCTCCGAACGTCGAAGGTACCAAACGTGCCGGAGATCCATTAAAGAGCGAAAACAGCGGAGAAAGTATTTCTTCTGCCGGCGAAACAGAAGATGAACGTAAAATCCGACTGCGTAAAGAAGAACTTGAAGTAAATAAAGAAGAGATTCAGACCGGCGAAGTAGAAGTAGAGAAGGAAGTCCATGAAGAAACGAAAAAAGTGGACGTTCCGGTAACCCGGGAAGAAGCCTATGTCGAAAGAAAACCCGTTACAGATCAGAAAAGCGCTGATGCAGGCGGTAAAATGGAAGATGAAACAATCAACGTTCCTCTCAAAGAAGAAAAAGTAGATGTTAAGAAAAAACCGGTGGTAACAGAGGAAGTAAAGGTCGGGAAGAAGAAAGTGGAAGATACAGAACAGGTTTCTGAAACCGTGAAACGGGAAGATATTAAAGTTGACCGTGAAGTTGACGAAAGAAAGTAATATCTGCTCAACCATTTAGGAATAACCGAACACCCCTGTCACCTGAATAAAGAACCAGCCCCTGCATTTTCTGCAGGGAGCTGGTTCTTTTTTATTGGCTGCCTTGAAAATAATACATTAAAAAGAGAAACGCCCGCCTCCGTTCCCATGGGTGTTTCTGCTAAAACACTTCATTACTGCACCGGGCTTTTCTGCAGACGGATTTCAGCACTAAAAAAACTGCTCCTCCCGGAACAGTTTTTTGTAATTCACTATTTGATTATTCTTCCACCAGTGCTTTCCCCTGACGGCGTCGGTAAAGAATGGCATTGATCTCGGCACCGACTACGAGGATGATCCCGATAATAAAGAGCCACAGCATCAGAATGAAAATACCTCCAAGGCTTCCGTAAGTTTCAGCGTAGTTATTAAAGTTATTAATATAGATGGAGAAACCAAAGGAAACGAGCTGCCAGGCAAGCGTTGCGAAAACCGCTCCCGGCAAAGCGTACTTAAATGGAATTTTAATATTTGGAGCAAAATAATACAAAGCTGCAAAAATAACAGCTGTTACTGTAATACTGATGACCCATCGAAGAACATTAAACAAAAATTCCAGATCTGCAGGAATAATTCCAAGAGCTGATATGGAATTAATAATCGTATTACCAAAAACGGGCAGTACAAGTGCTACGATCAGTGCAAGAATCAGCCCGAGTGTCAGACCGATGGAAACAAGACGTGTCATAATAAAAGATCGTTCCTGCTTCACGTTGTAAGCTTCGTTCTGGGCTTTTATAAATGTATTCATTCCGTTTGATGCTGACCATAATGTACCGATAATACCTACTGTAAGAAGTCCACCGCGCTGTTCTGTAAGTATGTCCGCTATCTGCTCTTCAAACACCTCGGAAACGCCCCCCGGCATTAACCCTTGAATCGTGTCCATGGCTGCGTCGGGATCTATGTTCAAATATGGCAGAATTGAAATTGCCAGAACGAGCATTGGTACGAGTGAAAGCATATAGTAGTATGCCTGTGCTGCTGC
>REBZ01000022.1 GCA_007692495.1 Alkalicoccus sp. | reverse complement strand
AATTCCGGAGGCAGGTTGGAACTATTCCGAAAAAAGTTGGTAGAAATCCGCAAATAAATGGTAGAATTCCCACCGTCCCTGTCGCCGTCCCCGAACCTGTAACCGGATCTCCCCGCCGCATCAGATCCACGCAAAAAGAAGCGTTCCCTCCATCTTCAGGGAAAGCTTCTTTTTTATGTCCGTAATTCCAAAAATCTTTAACCGGCCTTACACCGCCTTCTGCCTGCGCAGGTAAAAATACTCGGCGAGAAAAGCCGCGCCAAGCCCGAGCAGCATAGGTACGAATGATCCTGCATCGAGCCGGAACAGGCCCGGGGAAGAAACATAATCCACGTTAAACATTAAAAAAGAAATACCGAAAAGGTGACCGATACCGTAAAAAAGCAAAGAGACACCGATAAACGTACCGATCGTAACGAGAAAAGACGCGGCACTGCGCTTTTTATCGCCCATAAAAACCTCCTCCTTCTCTTCTGTGATTGTAGCATAGTTGTCAGAAAATCGAACAGACTAATTATAATTTTCTGAATTTAAGGGCTTGCACACAGCTGAAATTATGGTAAAGTACCTATTAACGGAATAATAAAAGACAATGTCCGTTAATAATGGAAGTGGAGGAATCTTATGCCAGCCCAGTCAGAAAACAAAGGATTTTTTATGAAAATGCTCGACCAGGTCGAGCGACTCGGCAATAAACTGCCGCACCCGTTTATGCTGTTCTTTTACCTGGCAATAATCGTTATTTTGCTTTCCTGGGGCCTTAGTGCTCTGAATATTTCCGTCGTTCATCCGATGGATGGGGAGCAGGTTACGATTGAGAGCATGGTCTCACTGGACGGCCTGGAATTTATACTGTCTTCAATGCTTGAAAACTTCACCGGTTTTGCGCCGCTCGGCCTCGTACTCGTTATGATGTTTGGTATCGGGCTCGCACAGAAAGTCGGGCTCATTGAAACCTTTATGAAACGGACCATCCTGAACGCTCCGGCGAAAATGGTTACCTTTGTTATTATCGGAACAGGGGTTGTCGGAAACCTCGCGTCTGACGCGGCATTTGTTATCATTCCACCGCTTGCGGCCATGGTATTTTATACGCTTGGACGCCACCCGCTTGCAGGGATGGCTGCCGGTTTCGCCGGCGTCGGTGCCGGATTTACGGCCAACGTTCTGATCACCGGAACAGACGCGCTGCTCTCCGGTATTTCGACGGAAGTCGCCCAGAGTGTGGACCCGGATCTTGCGGTTTCACCGGTCGATAACTACTTCTTTATGGCTTTCTCTGTACTTATGCTTATGGCTGCCGGTACGTGGATCACCGAACGTATCGTCGAGCCCCGTCTCGGCAAGTTCAGCACGAAGTACGCTGATCCGGATACCGTTAACCAGTCCGCTGAGCAGCCTACTGCCCAGGAACTGAAAGGCCTCCGCAATGCAGGTATTACCGCACTTATCTACATCGCGGTAGTAGGCGCGACGATCGTTCCGCCTAACGGCATACTCCGCGGGGAAGACGGCACGATCGTTCCGTCGATTTTCCTGGATAACATCATTCCGATCATTCTGTTTTTCTTTATTTCCGTCGCGGTTGCCTACGGGGTAACAACAAAAGTGCTGGAAAAAACAGCCGACGTGCCGGAACTGATGAGTCAGGCAATGAAGGATATGAGTGGATTTATCGTGCTTATCTTTGCGGCATCCCAATTTATCGCCTACTTTGAGTGGACGAATATCGGGACGTTCATTGCCGTAAGCAGTGCCCAGGGGCTGGAAAACATCAACTTTACCGGCATGGGACTGATCGTCGGCTTTATACTTCTCACTGCCGTACTGAACCTGTTTATTTTCAGCGGCTCCGCCCAGTGGGCGCTCATGGCACCGATTTTTATTCCGATGTTTTATTTCCTGAATTACGATCCGGCATTTATTCAGCTTGCCTACCGAATTGCGGATTCTTCAACAAATATCATCACACCGATGAATCCGTACGTACCGATGGTGCTTGCCTTTATGAAGCGGTATGACAGCCGCGCAGGGTTTGGAACGCTCTTTTCCATCATGCTGCCGTTCGCGATGACGTTCCTGTTCCTCTGGATCGCCATCTTCATTCTCTGGAATATTCTCGGACTCCCGATCGGACCAGGCATTACACCTGGACTGTAAAAATCAGCTGCCGGGCAGGAAGAATCAACCCTTCCTGCCTTTCTTTTGATAAAACGAAAAAATTTCCGGTGAAACTGGTAGAATAAAGCAGGGAACTGGTAGAAATACGGTGGGTGGTGACAGTATCCCTCGTAAGCAGCATATTTACGGCGCAGAATGCAAGTGCTGCCCGGTGAATTGGAACTATTCCAGTGGAAGCTGGGAGTGTTTCATCCCCCATTGCAAGTAATCCTTCACCTGATCACCCATGATTTAAAAAATCCCCCCTTGAACGCTTATAAAATATTTACCAACAGAGAGGAAGCTGCATAATGTTTATAGGAGAAGGAAAACATATCGAAGAAGAGGTGCGTTCTCTGCGCAGGGAGCTGCACCGGAACCCGGAACTCTCCGGGGAAGAAGAAAGAACGTCCCGCCGCGTGCAGGAGATGCTTCAGGAAGCGGGCATCGATTATGAAACAGGCTATGCCGGGTACGGCGTACTCGGAATTATCCAGGGCAGTAAAGAAGGGCGGACAATTGCGCTCCGTGCCGATATGGATGCGCTCCCGATCCATGAAAAAAACGACCATGAATTTATTTCCGAAAACAAAGGTACGATGCACGCCTGCGGACACGATGCGCATACGTCGATGCTCATCGGTGCCGGAAAGCTTCTTCAGGAAAAGAAAGAGGAGCTCCACGGCACGGTACTGCTCGTATTTCAGCCGGCGGAGGAGGACGCACCGGTCGGCGGTTCGGAAAAAATGATGGAGGACGGTATTTTTGACCGGTGGACACCGGACGAAATTTACGCCCAGCACGTGTGGCCGGATCTTCCCGCCGGAACATTCGGTGTCCGTGAAGGCGCAATGATGGGAAACTCCGACCGGTTCACGATTAATGTCACCGGTTCCTCCGGGCACGCGAGCATGCCGCACCAGACAACGGATGCGGTCATTATCGCCTCCCAGATCGTCAGCGCTCTCCAGACACTCGTCAGCCGGAACACGGATCCGCTCGCGTCAGCAGTCGTAACGATCGGCACAATCCAGGGCGGCTCCCGCTACAATGTGATCGCCGAGGAAGTGGAGCTTGTCGGCACCGTACGGACGTACGATGAAACCGTCAAAGATATGATCAAGGAGCGGCTGCAGGACATCGCCAAAAAAACAGCCGACATGCTCGGCGGACAAGCAGAAGTCGAATACCTCGACGGCTATCCGGCGACCGTCAACGACCGTGACTGCGCCGAATTTGTTAAAAATGTTATCCGTTCCGCCTACGGAAAAGAAGCACAGCCGGAAGTAGCACCGAGCATGGGCGGCGAGGACTTCGGCCGCTTTCTTCTGAAATATCCCGGCGCCTATTACTGGCTTGGGACGGCTGTGCCGACCCGCAAAGTACAAAAGCCGCTGCACGACCCGCAGTTTGACATTGATGAGACGGCGCTCGCCTATGGAACAGAAATGCTTGCAGAGCTCGCATACGAAGCGGCAAAAAGGAAGAATGCCGATGATTGATCAACTCACCGCATTCCTGGATCGGGAAGAAAAGAACCTGATCGCAGCACGGAGGGAGCTCCATCAAATCGCCGAACCGGGCTGGTGTGAATATCAAACAACGTCGTTTATCGTCCGCTTTCTTGAAAAGCTCCCGGCGGTCATTTACACCGGGCGCGACGTGACAGCGGAAAAAAGGATGGGGCTGCCCCCGGAAAAAACAGACCGGTTCTTTTTTGAAAAAGCAGAAGCTGCAGGCGTGGATCGGGAGCTTCTCGAGCGGATGAAAGGAGGATTCACCGGCGCTGTTGCGGTACTTGATACCGGCCGCCCCGGGCCGGCCACTGCACTGCGCTTCGATATTGACGCGCTTCCGATTACCGAAGCTTCCACAGACCACCTTCCGGCACAGGAAAATTTTTCTTCCCGGAATGAAGGAACGATGCACGCGTGCGCCCACGACGGCCATACGGCGATCGGCCTGTACACTGCCCAGTTTATCGCTGAACATCTCGACGAACTTACCGGAACGTTTACGTTTCTGTTTCAGCCGGCAGAGGAAGGAAGCCGGGGCGCCGAAGCGATAGTCGTCAAAGGGTGGCTCGATCATATCGATTACTTTCTGAGCGGCCACCTCGGCATCCACGACCTGGAAGCCGGCACTGTAGCTTCCGGCACGTACCAGTTTCTCGCCACGACGAAGCTTGACGCGTATTTTACCGGCGTTTCCTCCCATGCCGGAGTAGATCCGTCGGCCGGGAAAAATGCGCTGCTCGCCGCCGTCTCCGCTGCAGGAAATCTGCAGGCAGTCGCTCCGCCGAGAGAAGGCATTACGAGGCTGAATGTCGGCAGGCTTGAAGCAGGGGAGGGGCGGAACATTATTCCTTCCTCCGCCTTCATGATGCTGGAAACGCGCGGGGAAACGACAGAACTGAACGACTACATGGAAAAAGAAGCGCGGAGGATCATCGAAGCGGCGGCTGCGATGTACGATGTGAAAGTTACGATCGACACCGCCGGCAAAGGAGTCGCTGCCGCCTCCGGAGAAAAAACCGCCGCTGTATTAAAAACCTTCACCGGAAAACGACTGAACCGCGTCGTCGATCCGCTGCCGCTCGGAGGCTCGGAGGACGCGGCGTGGATGATGAAGCGGGTCCAGGAAAACGGCGGGGAAGCCGCCTATCTTCTGTACGGAACGAAACTCCCTCACGGCCACCACCACCCACAGTTTGATTTTGACGAAGCATCCATGGCAGCAGCTGTCGAAACACTCGGCCTGCTGATTGACTACTATCACCGAGAGGAGCAATGAACGCATGCAGAACTGGCTGAACGAAAAACTGCACGAATTAAACGTAACGGATACGATGAATCTTCCGGAAGGATTCAACCGCCTTTCTTTTACGAAAGAAGAAAAAGAAGCACAGGATGTATTTAAAAAAACAGCGGAGGAGCTCGGTATGACGATCCGGACCGACAGCTCCGGCAATATTATCGCAAGGCTTGAAACAAAAGATCAGCAGGGAGAGCCGGCGCGGGCCCTCGGCTCCCATCTTGACACCGTCAAAAATGGGGGCGGGTACGACGGCACAGCCGGAGTGCTCTGTGCTCTCGGTGCCGTAAAAAAGCTTCAGGACGAAAATATCACCCTTCCGTTTCCACTGGAAGTTATCTGTTTTATTTCCGAAGAGTCGTCCCGCTTTACGATGTCGACAGTTGGAAGCAAAGCGATGACCGGGAAGCTCACGGAGCATCAGCTCGATAACATTAAAGATGAAGAGGGCGTTACTCTCCGGCAGGCAATGGAAGCTTTCGGACTGAACCCGGAAGACATTCGGAAGGCAGAGCGCTCCGAAGACGACCTGCTTTCGTTTACAGAACTCCATATTGAGCAGGGGACGCGCATTGAAGACGCCGGGTGCAGCTACGGCGCCGCCGAAGCCATTGCCTGCCCGATCCGGCTGCACGTGCACGTCCACGGAAAAGCCGGTCATACTGGAACGACGCCGATGGACAAGCGGCAGGATGCGCTCGTACAGGCGGCAGAACTGATTACATTTGTTCACGAAGCGGCCCTTAAGCTGAATGAAAACGACGATTACCCGCTCGTCGCGACCGCAAGTACGATCGAAGCCCGCCCGAATGCGATGAACGTCATTCCCGGCTACGTAAAAATCGGTATCGACATACGCAGCGTTTCCGACGGGCAGAAAAACAAAATGGAACAGGCCGTCGATACGTACCTCGCCGGCTGGACAACAGCCGTCGAAAAAGAAGTGGTCGTACGCAATGATTCCGTTTTTCTCGATCAGGAAATGTATGGTAAACTGAAAGAACTGGAAATACCGACCGGACTTAAAGCGCTGCCGATGGAAAGCGGGGCAGGGCACGACGTCATGAACATGCAGGAAAAATGGCCGTCCGGTCTGATCTTTATCCCGTGCCGGGACGGACTCAGCCACCATCCGGAGGAGCATGCGTCGATAGAAGATCTCGAAAACGGAGTCCATCTTTTATACGCTTACTTAACTTCAGCAGACAGCAGGTGATGTAATGTGAAAACACGCGTCGGGGTGATCGGGCCGCAGGATTCCGCCCGGATTATTGAAGAAATGGCGGGGGATTTCCCCGATTTTGTTATCGAAAGTTTTTACTATAAAAAAACAGAAGAAACGGAACATATTATTCCTGCGAACCGGAACCGCGTCGACGTGTGGCTTTTTTCCGGACAGGCTCCCCACGCGTATGCTCTTCATCACGGACTGATTTCGGAAGAGGAAGCATTTTTCCCGCCGCTGCACGGCTCGAGTCTTCTCGGGACGCTTCTGGAAGTGTTCCGGAATAATGACCGTCCGTCTTCGTTTACGATCGATACGATCGACGAAAAAGAACTGAAGGAAGTAAAAAAAACGCACTATCTCAGCGATCTCGTCTTTATGACTTATCCGTACACCGGCTACAAATCCTCGGAGGAAATTATCCGGTTTCATCTGGAAGAGCATAAAAAGCATCCGGAAACTATTGCGCTCACATGCGTCCGGCACGTTTTTACCGAACTCCGGAAACACGGGGTGCCGGTGTACCGGATTACAGCGTCCCGCTCTGCGGTCAGGGAAACACTCAAATACCTCCGCGAAAAAACGAGTGCCGTGTGGTACCGGAGCCATCAGCTGGCCATCATCGGCATCGAAACGCGTGAACAGGACAGCCCGCGCGAAGAATACTATTCGTACCGGCGCCGTCATAAAGAGCTGGACTTAAAGCGGATGCTTCTCCGGTACGCCGAAGAAATTAAAGGATCGTTCGTGCAGACGGGGGACGGTTTATTTCTCATTTTTACGACGCGCGGGGAAGTGGAATCCCACCCGGTGCCGTTTTTTCTGATTGAGGAATCCGTCCTTCAGGCAGGGCTCCCCGTCCGCCTCGCCCTCGGCTACGGCAAAAGCGTCCTGGAAGCGGAGGAGCACGTCCACCAGGCGCTCCGCGAAGCCCGGCGCCGGGAAGGCCGGGTGATTATTTCCGTCAACGAAAACAACGAAATGACGGAATACTTCGCCGACGAAGGCTCCTTAAGCTACGCCTCCCAGCTCGGGCCGGACTGGTCCGACAAGCTGAAAGGAAAAGTCGCCCCGGGTATCGTATCGAAAATTTTTTCGTATGCCCGCTACCACCAGCAGCAGGAAGTGACTGCTCGAGATATCGCCCGCTGGCTGATGAGCAGCGAGCGGAACGCCCGCCGCATCCTGCACGAACTGGAAGAAGCGGGACTTGCAAGAGTATCCGGGGAAGAGCAGGAAGTCCGCCGCGGAAGACCAAGGAAAGTATTTGCCCTGCAGTTTTAACAGGATATTCTTGACAGCCCTCCTATTCTTCCGCTTAAATAGAGGAGAAGAGAGGGGAGAAGACCGTTGGAAACTGCTGCTTATATGGAAAAAGATGACTCGCTCCGCCGGGGACTGACGGCGGGGCTTTCGATTGCGTTTGGATATATGCCTGTGGCGATTACGTTCGGGCTGCTCGCCGGCTCCACAGGCCTCACCGTGTTTGAAGCGGTACTGATGAGTATGGTCGTTTTCGCCGGGGCCGCCCAGTACATGGCACTCTCGATGCTTGCGATTGGAGCGGGCATGGTGGAAATCGTGCTGGCAACATTTATCGTCAATTTCCGGCACCTGCTCATGAGCGCCTCGATTCAGGAGCGTGCCGAACCATCCACGAAAAAATTCCGCGCGCTGTTCGGTTTTTTCCTGACCGACGAAGTATTCGCCGTGTCGTCCGTCAAACAACCGCCCATCAGCGGAAACTACATACTCGGCGTCGGTCTGAGCGCCTATTCAAGCTGGGTCGGCTTTACCGCCGCCGGCTTCTACACCGGAGCGCTGCTGCCGGGGGTGCTCCAGGAAAGCATGGGCATCGCTCTCTACGCGCTGTTTATTGCGCTGCTCGTCCCGTCGATTAAAGAAGAAGGCCGTCCGGTCGTCGTCCTCGCCATACTCGGTGGAAGCTTCCACTGGCTGTACCAGCTGTTTCTCGATACCGGCTGGGCCATCATGACAGCCACGATTACTGCTGTCATTGTTTATGAAATAATAGACACGAAAAGGAGGAAAAACGCATGAATGAAGCGGTCGTCTGGATGATTATCGGCATGGGTATCGTAACGTACATCCCGCGTATTCTGCCGCTTCTCATGCTCTCCACAGAAAACTGGCCGTCCTGGCTCCGCCGCATGCTCGCAAGAGTGCCGTATGCCGTGCTCGGCGCGCTCATCTTTCCCGGCATTATCTTCGCCTACGACGCCATCTGGTACGGCCTGATCGGCGGTGCTGCAGCCTTTTTTATCGCCTACACCGGCGCGCCGCTCATCGCCGTCGTCGCCGGGACAATTCTTTTACTCACCGGCATCAATCTTATTATGTAGCACCACCCTCCACAATTTATTGTGGAGGCTTTTTTTATGCCCCGTAGAAGTTGGTAGAAAAACGCGGGAAGCTGGTAGAAAAACAGAGACGTTTGGAAGAATTAATGGAAGTTGGAAGAAATAATGAAGAGGTTGGCAGTATTCGTCACGGGAGTTGGAAGTAATACGAGAAAAGTTGGTAGAAATCCAGAG
>REBZ01000023.1 GCA_007692495.1 Alkalicoccus sp. | reverse complement strand
GCCCTGCGGGATCTTCCAATCTCCTTCTTCCACGGGCCGGTTTCCGCTTCGTTTTATCCTTTATTAAAACTCCACTTCGATATCCACATCTTCTCCAACAGTGTTAAAATCCTCATTCATCGGGGCACTCCACGTTATACGGACGCTTTCTACATCTTCTGCGCTGGAGTTTTCCAGTACAAATAAGAAGCTGCCACTATGAGAAGTTTCTGCCATCATATCCCCGGGAATATGATCCGACAGCCACATATCCGACTCCAGCTGCTCGCCGGTGCTGGTAGCAATTGTAGCTTGTGAAGCAAAAAAGGTGATATCTTCCTCGCCGGTATTTTCGACAACAAGATCTATTTGTACATAATCAAGTTCTTCTGTTTCCATTATTTCAGCCATGTCAGGAGACAGTTCTCCGGAGGCAGTGATTAACTGCTCGATATCGATGATAACAGGGCCTGTTTCTATCGTATCAATGTCATCCTGCCGGGTGTGAAGAGTAAACGTGCCCCCTTCGTTCTCGACAGTTTCTCCTACTTCTGTTTCCCATCCGTCCTCAGCCATTTCATCAGCGGCTTCTTCTTCGTGAGCATTCATGTTATTTTCTGGCTCTTCGGCTGCTTCATTATTTTCCGTCTCCTGATTGACCGCTTCGTTAGTGCTTTCATTTTCTTCAGAAGAATTATTTGTGTTACCTGCCTCCACCGTGTTGTTGTTCTCTTCACCGCCGCTGTTGACTGATTCGTTATCTCCACATGCAGTAAGGATCAAGGCAGTACTGACTGATAAAAGAACTACAGACTTTTTCATGTTGCTGCCTCCTTGGAAATAATATAGTATTAATTAATTACTATAATAGTATCATATTTAGATTGGAATACCTCGTCAAAAAACCCTATTATTAGCAAAAAATTGTAATTAAAATATTAATAGTGTACAAAATTATAAAAAAGCAGGTTCCGAAAGCTAAAGAAGTTCGTACCGGTAAGAGCAGGGTGTCAGAAAGACAGATAAATACAGTTATCAAAAACACGTTAATCTTGAAACAAGCATAATGGAAGCTGGTGTTGTAATGATCACCGGGGTTCCAAAGTACAGATGGAAGGTCTTTGTTCCACCTCTCAGGATCAGAGCTTCTCTCCCAGGTTAATAAGTAAGTGAGTGAGTGTCCAAGGAATATTCGATGATTGTATAAAAATTTTCGTATTCCAGCGAGCAAAAAAGTGTTCTTAATTTAGTTTATTGATTATTATTAAATCAGCGGGATGATCATTTTTAACTGTACTAAAGCTTTATGTGAATACTCCCCCTGCCTCTGTTTCCAGCTGTCCTCACCTGTTTCTTTAGTTGCATCTTCTTCACAGACTAAAGCCTTCGTATTTTTGTCTTCCACCTCCGCTGATTCCTGTTCACTAAAATAATGACGAATATTTCTAACTCCCAACTGCACTGTTGTCTCGGTAACTTTGAATTAATTAAATACATATCCTGAACAAATTAAAAACTGATCATGTTTATACAAGGAGAAGCCGTTCTGCGCTTCGAACATAAGGATGAAAAACAGGAGTTTCTATATTGTTTCCTCCCTGCGTATACTTGAATAATGATTTTGGCTGCAAGATATAACAGACTTTTGCTTTCCAAATTTAGATTTTAACCGGGCAGCCGAAAAAAGGCTGTCCAGAAAACGTCTGTCTGAAATGAAGGAAGCCAGTTTAAGATAAAAAACCTTATAAAGGTTTATTTTACAGGTGTTTCCACCGTTCAAATCGTTTCAGACTATTTTGAAAACATTCATAATGTAAGCGCATTCATTTTTGGGGTTAACCGTTGTATACTTCTTTTACAGCAGGGAGGTGAGGAAAATAAACACAAGAAGACGGCAGCTTGTTCAGATGATTGTAAACGGTCATACGCAGTTCAAACTGAAAGACACGGAAGACATGTTCAAAGTTGGAGAGCGGACGATTCGTTATGACATGGATTACGTTTCCGGGTGGCTTAAGACATACGGAGTAAATCTTGATCACGCTTCCGGTCAGGGAGTGTGGGAGCTTGAAGAAATGCCGGATGCCGGTAAACGTAAAGAGCTGGATGAGGCGATGAACCTTTACGGACGCGCGGATGCGGCAGCGGAGAGATTTTTGCTTATTATTTACGAATTGCTCATGCAGGATATGAGTCAGTCACTCCGCCAGCTGGCCGAAGAGGTGGATGTAAGCCGGGGCACTGTGCTGCAGGAGATGGAAAAAGTGGAGAAGTGGTCTGAGGATTTCAGTCTCACGCTTGAGCGGGGCAGAAAGGGTTTCGTATTAACCGGTCATGAAAGAGACAAGCGTCTTGCCCTGCTCAGTGTGATGAGTCAGCTGGAGGCAGCCTGGAACAGCATGAACCCAGTTCCTTATTTAAACTGGTCAGAAATATCAATGAAGGAAATGGAAACGGCAGCAAAGACCGCAGAAGAAGAACTGCCGCCCGACGGGAGCCCGACAGCCTTTTTAAAAATATGGATGCTTCATATGCAGCGTGTCCGCTTCGGGAAGAAGCTTTCAGTGGGTGATAAACAAATTAAAATAGAAGAATGGTTTCAGACAATATGGGAACGCTTCTGCAGGGAATTTAACATGGAAGCCGAGGAAGGGGAGATGGAGTTCGGCTACTGCTACCTTAGAGGAACGTCGAACCTTTACATTGACAGCGAGCCTGATTACGCAGCGGATAAAGCATTTACATCATTTATTGAAGAAATCAGCACAAGAATGGGGTTAACCGGCTTCAACAGCCAGCAGCTGCAGCACATATTCAAAGAATGGCGTGCCTATCTTTACGCAGGAGACTGCGGTATTCAGTTTGTTCATCCTCTCAAGCAAAAAGTTGAGGAACAGTATCCGTTTATTGTGTTCCACGTGAAAGAAGCACTCACCTCCCATACGCCGGAAGGCTTTGTAAGAAACACAGATAGTATGATTCCAATTGCTATGAGCTTTGCGACAATTTATGAAAAGGCTTCCTTTGATAATGAACGCTACCAGATCTGGGTAATGTGTCCGGGTGGAATAGCAGCAGGAAGACTGCTGACAGTCTCGTTAATGAAGCACTTTCCTCAGCTGGAAGTAAAACAGACAGCAGCCGTATCGATGCTTCACAAAACAGAGGGATGGGAAAAACCGGATTTTATCGTATCAACGGTGACACTTCCTGATTCCCCATATCCTTACGTTACGATCAATCCAATTATTACAGACAATGAGATTAAAAAAATGGAGCATTTTATCAAAGATCTTAAACAAAAAAATGGCTTTACTAAGATCACCGAAACACCGGATTCCATCCATGCACTTATTCCGCCTTCGCGGATTTGCGTCAAGGACTCAACGGACCTTGATGAAATTCTGCAGACCGGAGTGGCACTGCTGGAGCAGGATCATATAGTAGAAAAGAAGTTTTTGGAAGATATCCGCCGTACGGTCATTGAAAAAAATTATTTATATGAAATTGTCCCGGGTCTGTCGTTTGTTCACACACATTCCGGGCACGTTAACCGGGCCGGTTTCAGCCTCGTACAGCTGAAACAGCCTTATATAGAGAAGGATAGGCTTCACTCCCATGCAGTTCTGTTCATGGCAACGCCGGACAAATACGCACACCTTCCACAGCTTCAGTATTTGTACCAGCTGCTCACAAATGCAGATAGAGTGCAGCAGATACTGCACTGGGAAGGAAAAAATTAATAAATCAATGAGGTGAAGGTTAGATGAGTGAGTATCAGCTGGACAAAAACTGCATTCAGTGGATTAACGAGAAAGTTAACTGGCAGGAAGCAATAGCTCTTAGTGCTGCGCCACTTATGAAAAAAGGGGCTGTAACGAGAGAATATGCAGAGGCAATGGTGAAAAATATTGATGAGCTGGGACCGTATATTCTGATTGCACCGAACGTGGCACTTCCACACGCACGGCCGGAAAACGGAGTGAAAGAGGCGGGGATTGCACTGACAGTATTTCAGCAGGACGTCGAATTTCCTGCCGACAGCAGCGGTGAGGAAAAGCAGGCCCGAGTATTCATCTGCCTGGCAGCGGTGGATTCAGAGTCTCATTTGAACATGCTGCAGAAGATTTCAGGATGGATTGACAATGAAGAGCTGATCAACAGTCTTTTGAAGGCAGAATCGCAGGAAGAAACCGAGCAGCTGCTGGACAGCAGCAAAAACTAAACGAAGAGGTGACGAAAGATGAAAGTATTATGTGTATGTGGAATGGGATTTGGATCAAGTCTGTTGTTGAAGATGACTGCAGATAAAGTGCTGAAAAACAAAGGTGTAAAAGCAGATGTGGAAGCGGTTGATTTTGGTACAGCACAGAGTGTACAGGCGGACATGATTTTGACAAACAATGAATTTGCTTCCCAGCTGCAGGGCGGAAAGGCGTTTGTAAAAGCAATCGTCAACATGGCAAGCGAACAGGAAGTGGAGAGCGCAATCGACGAATTTTTGAGTCAAAAATAAGCAGGGGGATGAAAACAGATGGAATTCTTTGAGTTCTTAATGAATGAAATACTGAGTCTGCCGGAAGTGCTTGTCGGCCTGATCGTTATGATTGGACTTCTGCTTCAACGGGCCGATTTTTCCAAAGTATTTTCAGGCACGACAAAAAGTATCATTGGCTTTCTTATACTGGGAGCCGGTGCCGGGGTCATTATTGGTTCACTTGATTCACTTGGAGGGATCATTCAGGACCGGTTTAATATTCAGGGGGTCATCCCGAACAACGAGGCAATTGTCGCTCTCGCCCAGCAGACGCTCGGGACCGAAACAGCGCTGATCATGGGCTTTGGTTTTCTTGCCAACATTCTATTTGCAAGATTCACACCGCTCAAATATATCTTTCTGACAGGACACCATACGTTTTTCATGGCGGCACTGCTCTCTGCCGTGCTTGCTACCGCCGGTATGAGCGGAATTGCACTCGTTACGACAGGCTCCCTTATTTTAGGCGGAGTAATGGTACTGATGCCGGCTCTGGCCCAGCCGTTCATGAGAAAAGTCACCGGCGGCAATGAAATTGCCATGGGTCATTTCGGCACCATCGGCTACGTTTCCGCAGGTCTCGTGGCGAAGGCGGTCGGTAATGAGAAGAAGACAACAGAGGATATTAAAATCCCGGAGCAGTGGTCTTTTCTGAGAGACTCACTAATTTCCACAGCCCTTACAATGGTAATCATGTTCCTGATCCTTGTTCTTATTGCAGGACCGGAAGTCGTCGGTACTTATGCCGGAGACCAGAACTATATCATGTTCGGTCTGATGCAGGGCATCACATTCGCAGCCGGTTTCAGCATCATCATGTACGGAGTTCGCATGATTTTGACTGAAATTGTCCCTGCTTTTAAAGGAATCGCAGAAAAGCTTGTGCCAGGTGCGAAACCGGCACTTGATGTACCGATCATCTTCCCTTATGCACCAACAGCCGTTATCATCGGTTTTATCTGCAGCTTCATCGGCGGTCTGATCGGCATGTTCATGCTTGGCATTTTCTCGCTGGCACTCATTATTCCAGGTCTTGTTCCACACTTCTTCACCGGAGCCGGAGCCGGAGTATTCGGGAACGCCGTCGGCGGACGAATCGGGGCTGCTGCAGGAGGATTTACAAACGGAATTCTTATCAGCTTTATACCCGCGTTCCTCCTGCCGGTACTTGGAAACCTTGGATTTGAAAACACTACCTTCGGCGATTCCGACTTCGGAGTCATCGGCATTCTAGTCGGTGCACTGGCGAACCTGTTCGGCGGCTGATCGTTCGTGTGAATTGTTTCGATGGTGTATTAAACTTGGCAGATTTCTTCAAGGTTGTTAACAATCCGGTAAAGACTTAAAAATCCGTGGTTATTTCAACAATGAAACTAACTGCAAAAAGAAAGAATACCAGTGAAATTCATTGGTATTCTTTCTTTAATTAAGCTTCTTTTAATGTTAACAATTAAATGGAATATTTCAATATGTTGTAAGGTGAATTAGGAAAAATAGTAAATTGCTTTAATCTAAATCAACTCGCACTTCGTCAGCTGACCAGAAAGAAGGTTCAAAAATAAGCTCAAGTTCTGGATCGTCAACCGGGGCTTCGAATGTTAGAGTACCTGAAACTGTGCCTCCTGGAGCTAAATCTCCGGAACTTAAAGAAGTGTCAGAATCAATTGTGGTAAAGGTAGTGTCAGTAATATTACCTTGACTGTTTTGTATATTAAAATGGTATGGATTATAAGAAATCGTATCATCTCCATTGTTATCAATGGTTACTTCAACGATAATATATTCATTTCCATCACTGGGTTCATCGAAGTCCTCTCCCTGAGATTTTTCCACATCGTTTACAATCAAACTGTAATCGTCGTGTTCTACTTCATCACCCACATGAAATGTTTGATTCTCGAGATCTTCCTCTGTTTCTTCATTGTTAGTATTGTTATCTTCGTTATTGATTGCTGCATTATTGTTATTTTCAATTGACTCTTCATTTTCTACATCGTTCTGAACAGCTTCATTGTTGTTATCAAATGTAGTAGTATCGTTCGTTTCATCTGTAGGCACGAAAGCTAATATAATCCAGAAACCAAATTTATATACTAAAGTTATGATTCCCAAAATCAACCCGACAGTAGCACTGGTCCGTTTGAAACTCTGCTTTCGTCCAATGATCCCAAAAACGATAGCAAGGATCCAGACTGGAAACATAAACCACCCTAAGAAAGGTATTATTCCTATAACCAGCCCTACAATCCCCAATACTAAAGAAGCTGTAGCTAATCCATTTGAATTGGTCTGACTAATAGCTGCTGTTGCTTCACTCATAAAAAATCCCCCTGTTTGTATGTATTAAATCGCCGGCCCTTACTTTATTTTCACCCCCTGAATAAAATATATTTGTGGAATTAAAACAATTCATTTTTAATAAGATGAAGCTCGATAGTTATCGCGTGACGATTATTCAGTTCGGTTATTCTATATAATGAAAATACAAATAATGAAATATTAATCATATTTCTGACTTTTGTAACAACGCAGTGAAAACCGGCGGACGTCTATGGAAAAATGCAGTCGGAAGATTCAGGAAGACGTAAGGCGGAGGACTGAAGAATTCATATACGGTAAGCCTGCCGAATGAAATGAAGGTTAATAAATAATAGCGAAGGGTTTATGAAAATGTTTTGGCAGCTATGTAAAAAGAAGTGGAAGCAAATTTTTAAATGATCAATATCATAATTGGACTTTTTTTAGACAAATAAACGAACGATCTGTGTGTTTTATATAAAATATCCGTCCAATAAAAGCACCGAAGTGTAAGACGGCGACTCCCGGAGGGTTTGGCGCAGTCTGAAGATCCACTTTTGCGAAGGACATTTCGCAAAAGTTAGCTGAAGACAAGCCCTCGGGAAAGCGTCCGTCTGCAACGAAGGCTATATTCATTATCCAAGTTTGCTGATTGTTTTTTAATTCTAATATATATGTAAATATTAATAGTTATATACTTCTTAATACTCAGTCGTATTATACCATTTATTATAAAATATTTCCAATATTGGTGAAGGATGTGTAAAAAACTTATTGTTCATTATTTCACATGATTGACACAGTTATTATGCTCAACTTTTCACATAGTGTGATATTCTAATAACAAAGAAAAGTTGCTCAGTAAATCACAAACATCCGTGCCTCCTGAAGATAGCTGGGAGGAACGAAAGAAACAATGGTAAATTCCGATGAGCGGCTTTTCTCCAAAATCAACCATACTTGAAAGGGGAACTCTCTCATGTTTATGCATTTCTTGCGCAACAATCGGATCGCTGCCGGTATTCTCGTTTTTCTCCGTGTTTATCTCGGATGGGCCTGGCTGACAGCCGGATGGGGCAAAGTCACAGGAGGCTTTGACGCAAGCGGCTACCTGCAGGGTGTTGTCGGCAGTGAAGAAGTACTTGCCACCTACCCTTGGTACCATTCTTTTATAGAAGGATTTGCTCTTCCGAACGCAGACCTTTTCAGCTTTATGGTCGCCTGGGGAGAAGTGCTCGTAGGACTCGGACTTATTTTAGGAATATTTACTACTGCCGCCGCTTTCTTTGGAATCACAATGAACTTTGCCTTCCTGTTTGCAGGAACGATTTCCACTAACCCGCTGCTTGTGCTGATCACTATATTCATCCTTGCTGCCGGTGCCAATGCAGGCCGGTTCGGCGGAGACCGCTGGATTATCCCTTACCTCCGCACAAATGTCCTCGGACAAAACTGGATTCAGAAGCGTCTGCCGCAGCCGAAGCCAAAAGCAGCCTAACTTCCCAGTCTGGAAATCAGGTGCCGAATAAAAATGCAAAAGCCTGTCAGCTGAATGCTGACAGGCTTTTGCATTTTGTTGATTAAATGATCGTTTCAGCCTATTTATTCCAGTCAGTGTATAGACTCCTTCTCTTACCGAGCCTGCCGTGGGACTGGTCTTCAGCTGTTAGGCCTGCGCCGTGATCAGACTGCGCTTCCTCCCACCGGCGTCTCCGCCGTTACGGAGGGAAGCCCTCTCTTTATCGAAAAAACGGCTTTAAGAAGGAAGTTTTTCATAATAGAAAACTCCTTCTTCTTTCCCTGCTGCAGCCGAAGGGACGACTTCTGGGCGATCAAGGCCGAGGCGAAGATCCGTTCAGGAAGAAATTAGCTGAGCCCGGCCCGCCCGGAAGGCGCAGGCAGGAAACCGTCTATCTATACACCAAAAACACTTTATCAACAGGCTTTCTGCTGTGCGAAGCTAACGGCCTGCAGAGTTATTTTTTGGCTGTACATGCAGCTTCGAGTACTTCGACAGAAGAACCGAAAGCATCGACCTCCACCTGCTCGACTTCCTGTCCTGGATACTGGGAGCGGATCTGCAGGAGCACTT
>REBZ01000139.1 GCA_007692495.1 Alkalicoccus sp. | reverse complement strand
AGAACCGGCTTTTCTGTAAGAAGCTGAAAGCCTTTCACGATTTTCTTTTCTTCTTTCGTGAAATCAATGCTTCGTGCCGGGCGCTCTTCTTCGAACGCATCGCGGAGCTTTTTGAGCACTTCAAATTCCGCCATCGCATCTTTATCCTTGGACTTGGCCATTTTTTCTACTTTTCCGATACGCTTTTCGACTGTTTCAAGGTCGGCAAGAATAAGCTCCAGGTTGATCACTTCAATGTCACGGATCGGATTCACGGAACCGGAAACGTGAGTTACGTTGTCGTCCCCAAAGCAGCGGACCACATGGGAAATGGCGTCAACTTCCCGGATGTGGGAAAGAAACTTGTTGCCGAGCCCTTCCCCTTTGCTTGCTCCTTCAACAATTCCTGCGATATCCGTAAATTCAAACGCAGTCGGAACCGTTTTGTGCGGATCGACCATTTCAGTCAGCTTCTGCAGCCGGTGGTCCGGTACTTCCACGATCCCGACGTTCGGATCGATTGTACAGAATGGATAGTTGGCGGATTCTGCCCCCGCCTGTGTAATTGCATTAAATAACGTTGACTTACCGACATTCGGCAGGCCGACGATTCCCGTTGTTAAAGCCATTTATTCATTACTCCTTTATTAAACATTCTTCCGTCATGTCTACATCCTTATCAATTATAGTGACTTCATGAAAAGAACGCAACTGCCGAGTTTTCCTGCTTTCGGCTCTCGGATTAAAGAAGGCTTTATGAAAGGCCGGAAAAAGCGAAAAACCGCCCCGGCCGGACGGCTTTTTTACTCTGCTTCTTTTTCGAGCACCCGCTTCATCTTTTTTTCGAAATCGCGCCGCGGCATCATGATGCTGTGCCCGCATCCCTGGCATTTAATCCGGATATCCATCCCCATACGGACGATTTTCCAGCGGTTTGTTCCGCACGGATGCTGCTTTTTCATTTCAACGACATCGTTCAGCTCAAACTTTGGCTCTGCCAAAATACTCACCCCTGTTTACTGTATTTCATTACAAGCGTACTTCATCTTTTTGGACTGTTCCACCCTAAATTATACCCTGCCCGCTGTTTTTGAACGTTTTTTCCAGTAACAGCTGTTTTCTATACTGCTCCTGTTAAAAAAGCCAGCTTTTGAAAAAAACGAAAATAACGATAAGCAGGATAGCCGGAAGCAGGTTTGCTATACGGATTTTCGGTACCCCGAGGAGGTTCAGGCCGATGCCGATAATCATGAGGCCGCCGACCGCTGTAATTTCACTGATCACGAGATCGAGCTGCGATTCCGGAATAAACCGGACAATCCACGTAGCAGCAATCGCAATCCCTCCCTGATAAAGCACAACCGGAACAGCCGAAAAAAGCACACCGATTCCGAGCGTTGCCGCAAATATGACCGACGTAAAACCATCCAGTACCGCTTTCGTCAGCAGTACCGAGTGATCCTGCCGGAAGCCGCTGTCCAGTGCTCCGATAATTGCCATCGCCCCGACGACAAAAAGCAGCGTGGAAGCTATGAATCCTTCAGCAATGGAGCTGCCTTCTTCCTTTTTCCACTTTCGTTCCATCCAATGCCCGACACCGTTCAGCTTTCCTTCAATGTTCCAGCGTTCACCGAGAATGCCTCCGAGTGCCAGGCTGAAAATGACGAGCAGAAATTCATTCCCTTCCATCGCCATGTCAAGGCCGAGAATAAGAACCGCCAGACCAATAGCTTTCATAACCGTTTCCTGCATGCCTTTGGACAACCGGGTGAGACGGCTTCCTATAAGTGCTCCGGCAACAATGGCCAGTCCGTTGACAATAGTTCCAAATAGTATCATGACGTTTTCTCCTGTCTTTACCTGAAATTGCGTATGCAGCGTTTTGGGACGCATCAAAGACGCTGGAAGAGGCTGCCCCCGTTCCTGCATTGGGGACAGCCTCAAAAAGAAGCATATTATTTACTCCTGCTCTTCTTTGTATAAAAGATGAAAAATCCGCTCCAGGTCTTCTTCGTTCGTGTAGTCAATTTCTATTTTTCCTTTTCGTTTACCGGGTTTGATCTGTACGTTTGTGCCGAAGTAGCTTTTCAATCGTGATTCCCGGTTTTTCCATGACGCAGAAACTGCCGGCTTTTTTGCTGTTTCACGTGAAACACTGCTGTTGGCCCGCTGGATGTACTCCTCCAGCTTCCGGACGCTCATTTCCTCCTGCACTACCTTTTGAAGCAGACCGCTCAGCTCCTGTTTGTTTTTCAAACCGAGCAGGGCGCGGGCATGCCCCATGGATACCTTTCCTTCTGCCAGGTATTCCTGGACAATTTGCGGAAGCTGCAGGAGCCGGACATGGTTGGCAATGTGCGGACGGCTTTTGCCGAGCCTTGCTGCCAGATCCTCCTGGGTAATTTGAAGATGCTCCATCAGCTTCTGGTAAGCTTTTGCTTCCTCCAGAGGATTCAGGTTTTCCCGCTGCAGATTTTCAATCAGTGCCAGCTCCATCATTTCATCGTCTGTCAATTCCTGCACGACGGCAGGTATTGTCTTCAGGCCGGCTTTTCCAGCCGCCCGGAAGCGGCGTTCTCCGACTACGATTTCATACCCTTTAATACTTTTCCTAAGAGAAATCGGCTGAATGACTCCATGGCTGCTGATTGATTCAGCCAGCTCTTTGAGTGATTCCTCTTCAAAAACTTTGCGGGGCTGGTATGGGTTTGGGCGGATATCTGTCAGCTTGATTTCTTCCACCTGTTTGTCGGATTCTTTGGATGCGTTTGGAAAAAAAGCATTAATCCCTTTGCCGAGGCCTTTACCCATGGCTGATCACTTCCTTTGCTAGCTCCGCATAAACGTCCGCTCCCCGGGACTTCGGATCATAGGTCACGATGGATTCCCCATGACTCGGTGCTTCTCCCAGACGGACGGTCCGCGGAATAATAGTTTCGAACACTTTATCACCAAAGTACTTCTTTACTTCTTCTGTGACCTGAAGACCGAGATTTGTCCGGGCATCGAGCATCGTCAGCAGAACGCCTTCAATCATCAGATCGTAATTTAAATGTTTCTGGACGAGCCGGATTGTATTCAGAAGCTGGCTCAGCCCTTCCAGAGCGTAATACTCACACTGGACCGGTATAATTACCGTGTCGGAGGCCGTCAGGGAATTCAGGGTGAGCAGACCGAGAGACGGCGGACAGTCAATGATAACGTAGTCGTAGTTGTCCTTTATTCTGTCCAGCGCCTGTTTCAGCCGCATTTCCCGGGAAATGGCAGAAACAAGTTCGATTTCCGCACCGGCCAGCTGAATCGTGGAAGGAATAACATCGAGACCGTCCATCGAGGTTGATACAAGAACGTTTTCAGCCTTCTGCTCTTCGACGAGAACGTTGTAAATGCATTCGTTAATATCTCCTTTATTAATCCCGATTCCACTTGTCGTATTACCCTGGGGGTCGATATCAACAATAAGTACTTTCCGGCCCTCCTGTACGAGGCTGGCACTTAAATTTACCGCGGTGGTCGTTTTGCCGACACCGCCTTTCTGGTTTGCAATTGCTATGACTTTACCCACTGTTCGTCACCTGCCTCACTGCACAACTTTGCTTTTTATTCTATCATGAATTACCGGGAAAGAAACAAAAAGATGGAAACTGCTTCCTTCATTTCTGCCTCAGGGATGAAAAAAGCAGGTTTCCACAGACAGCCTTCGAAATCCACCCTGAGGCGTTCAAAAAGGGCTTTTCTGCAGGCGGTTATTTTTTCGGGATGCGGATCGTAAACTGATAGTATTCCTCGTGCTCCTCTTCCGCCGTATCAATTTTTAGTCCGG
This sequence comes from Alkalicoccus sp., assembly GCA_007692495.1. Classification (GTDB taxonomy): domain Bacteria; phylum Bacillota; class Bacilli; order Bacillales; family Salisediminibacteriaceae; genus Alkalicoccus. The sequence continues at coordinate 5,146 of REBZ01000139.1, read as the reverse complement.
ATTCGTTCACCATATCCACCGACCGGCGGATCGTATTCAGGGCGAGACGGGTATCTCTGGAATAGCTTTTCCGCACCCTTTTTTCAGGTAGCGGAGCCGGCTGTTCCTGAAGCTTATCCACTGCTGCTTCTGTTTCTTTTACGCTCCACGATTCGGAAATTATTTTCTCCAGCAGCTCCTGCTGTACATCGTCCTCCTTCACCCGGAGAAGCGCCCGGGCATGGCGTTCGCTGATGTCCCGTTTTAACAGAGCTTCTTTTACTTTCCCGGAAAGCTGCAGCAGGCGGAGTTTGTTGGCGACGGTGGACTGGCTTTTGCCGAGGCGTTCTGCCAGGCCTCCCTGCGTGAGCTCGTGCAGTTTCAGAAGCCGCTCGTAGGCGGAGGCTTCTTCAATCGACGTCAGCCCCTCCCGCTGCAGATTTTCAATTAAGGCGACGGACGCTGTTTTCCGGTCATCAAAATCTTTAATGACGACCGGGACCCTGGTCATCTCTGCATGCTTTGCCGCCCTCCAGCGGCGTTCTCCTGCGATAATTTCAAAACGTCCGTTATTTTTCCGGACGACTATCGGCTGAATCATGCCGTAAGTCTGGATCGTAGAAGCCAGCTCTTCTATACTTTCTTCGTTAAATACGGTGCGGGGCTGAAAAGGGTTCGGCTCCAGCCGTTCCACTTCCATCTGTCTGACCGCTTCCTCCTGATCGAACAGCTCTTCTTCCGGAGAAGGCTGCTTTTTTTCGTTTAGTCCAAACAATTTTGAAAATGACTGCTTCACGGATGACACCTTCCTTACGAATCTCTTTTCCTTCCTTTGTTTCACGTGAAACGAAATAAAGGAACTGCTTTCTCCTGGGCTTGTTTCCAGGTGATTATATCATGAAACGCTTGGAAATATACCCCCTTCTTCCGCTTCCCCAGGGGAGTTAAAAAGTAAGCTGTTATGTATAGGGAGACCGAATGCTGCTTGCGACTTCGAAAGAGGCCCGCGGGATAAGCGATGTTGGAAAACAGCAGGAAAGGCAGACTTCCGCCGAGCGCAGAAGATACGTATCCCCCCATCGAATCATCGTAGTAGAACATAATTAACAAACCGAAAAGCGGACCCGCATGTATCAGCGGGTCCGCTTCTGTCAGGAAATCGGCTGTTTATTCGGGGTTCCCGGCTTTCTCGGGAATTTTTTTGATGTCGTTCCTGTTTTCCGGACGTGAATGACTGAGCGTTCTCCGCCTTCTTCCGGGAGCGGGAAATCAAATTTGTTTTCCACCGTCCCACCTAGAAGTTGAATGGCCTTCCTGGCATCCTCCAGTTCCTCTGCAGCGCCGGAGGCTTTCATCGCAATAAACATTCCGTCTTTTTTCACGAGCGGCAGACACAGCTCCGTCAGCACCGACATTCTGGCAACAGCACGGGACAGGACAACATCGTACTGCTCCCGGTGCTCTTTTTTCCGCGCAAACTGTTCCGCCCGGTCATGGTAAAAAGCCACTCCCGTTAAATCCAGTTCCTCCGCCAGAGCGTTAAGGAAAGTAATGCGCTTGTTAAGGGAATCGACAATCGTGACGTCGATTTCCGGAAAACAGATTTTAAGAGGAAGGCTCGGAAAACCGGCTCCCGCCCCGACATCCACTACGCGGAGCGGACGACGGAAATCGAAGGAAAAAGCCGCGGTGAGCGAATCGTAAAAGTGTTTCAAATACACTTCTTCCTTTTCGGTAATAGCGGTAAGGTTCATCCGCTCATTCCAGTCTACGAGAATTTCGTAATAGCGGGAAAGACGCTGAAGCTGTTCATTATTCAGCGTAATTCCCCGTTCTTCTAATGCTTCCTGTAACTGCTTTGCATTCATCGGTCAGCCGCCTCTCTTATCCTTCTGCCGGTACTTTCTGCAGACGCCCCTGTTCCAGGTAGACGTGGAGCACAGAAACATCCGCCGGGTTCACTCCGGATACCCGGGAAGCCTGCCCTACGGAAAGCGGGCGCACTTCGGATAGTTTTTCTCTTGCTTCCAGAGCCAGACCGCTGATCGCATGATAATCCAGGTCAGCCGGAAGTTTTTTGCTTTCCATTTTCTTCGCTTTCGCTACCTGCTCCATCTGTTTGGCAATATAGCCCTGGTATTTCACGTGAATTTCCACTTGTTCCTTCACATCTTCCCCAAGCTCTTTCTCCGGAGGAACGATGCGTTCGACTTCCTGATAAGTGATTTCCGGACGCTTCAGCAGTACCGCTGCGTTCAGTGCTTCTTTCAGTGGGGAGGAGCCTTTTTCCTCCATCACCTGGTGAGCCTGATCGGACACTTTAATCGTTGTGTTTTCGAGACGCCGTACTTCTTCGGCGATCGCCGCTTTTTTCGCTTCAAAGCGGGCAAACCGTTCGTCGGAAATCAGTCCGGTGCGGTGGCCGGTTTCTGTCAGGCGGAGATCCGCATTGTCGTGACGGAGAAGCAGACGGTATTCCGCACGGGAAGTGAGCAGGCGGTACGGTTCTTCGGTACCTTTTGTCACCAGGTCATCGATCATCACACCGATGTAGGCTTCCGAGCGGTCGAGAACGACCGGTTCTTTTCCCTGTACTTTCATCGCTGCATTAATACCGGCCATGAGCCCCTGCCCGGCCGCTTCTTCATAGCCGCTCGTTCCGTTGATCTGTCCGGCTGTAAACAGGCCGCTGATTTTCTTCGTTTCGAGCGTCGGCCACAGCTGTGTCGGCACGATCGCATCATACTCGATGGCATAACCCGGACGCATCATCTGCACGTGCTCGAGTCCCGGAATCGTTTTAAGAATGTTATGCTGCACGTCTTCCGGAAGACTTGTGGAAAGTCCCTGCACGTATACTTCCTTCGTATTGCGACCTTCCGGCTCAAGGAAGATCTGGTGCCGAGGCTTGTCGCTGAAGCGGACAACTTTATCTTCGATGGACGGGCAGTAGCGCGGACCGGTTCCTTCAATCATCCCGGAGTACATCGGAGACCGCGTAAGGTTATTGTTGATCAGTTCATGAGTTTCTTCATTCGTGTACGTCAGCCAGCACGGCAGCTGGTCCGTAATATACTCCACTGTTTCGTAGGAGAATGCCCGCGGAACGTCATCTCCCGGCTGAATTTCTGTTTTGTCGTAATCGATGCTGGAACCCTTTACCCGTGGAGGCGTTCCGGTTTTAAAGCGCTCCATTTTAAAACCAAGGTCCTGCATATGATACGAGAGATTGACGGACGGCTGCATGTTATTCGGTCCGCTCTCGTAGGATAATTCGCCTAAAATCACTTTTCCGCGGAGATACGTGCCGGTCGTGACGATGACAGCATCCGCCCGGTATTCCGCTCCGGTCTGGGTGACGACACCTTTCACCGTATCGTCCTCGATGATGAGACTTTCCACCATACCCTGTCGGAGCAGCAGGTTGTCTGTTTCTTCGATTGTTTCCTTCATTTCCTGCTGGTATAAAAACTTATCGGCCTGTGCACGGAGTGCCCGTACTGCCGGTCCTTTTGCTGTATTAAGCATACGCATCTGAATATGCGTTTTGTCGATATTTCTTGCCATTTCCCCGCCGAGCGCGTCAATTTCCCGCACGACGATTCCTTTCGCCGGTCCTCCGACCGACGGATTACACGGCATAAAAGCAACAGCGTCAAGATTCAGTGTGAGCATGAGCGTATCGGCACCGGCTCTTGCAGAAGCAAGTCCCGCTTCCACGCCGGAATGACCGGCTCCGATGACAATGACGTCAAAATCTCCTCCATGATAACTCATAGATGTTATTCCTCCTTTATTTTCCTAAGCAAAACTGTGAAAACAGCTGATCGATTAAACTTTCGTGTACACTGTCGCCAATAACTTCTCCTAAAACTTCCCATGCCCGTGTAATATCTATCTGTACCATATCGATCGGCATGCCGCTTTCTGCTGCCGAGAGTGCTTCTTCAACATAAGTTTTTGCCTGTTCCAAAAGCGCAATATGACGGGAGTTGGAGACGTACGACATATCGCCGCCTTCCATTTCCCCTTCGAAAAACAACGTACGGATTGCTTCCTCAAGCTGGTCGACTCCTTCATCCTGCAGAAGCGATGTGGAAATGACTGGCTGATCTCCGGCAAGCTTTCTCACCTCGTCGAGGGAGATCTTTTTGTCCAGATCTGTTTTATTCACTATAATAATGGCATCCTGCCCGTCAATCAACTTAAAAAGTTCTTCATCGGACGTCGTCAGTGCTTCATTGTAATTTAACACGAGCAGCGCCAGTTCGGCATCCTTCACTACTTTTCTGGACCGCTCCACACCGAGCCGCTCCACGATATCCTCCGTTTCCCGGATTCCGGCTGTATCCAGAAGACGAAGCGGTACACCGCGGACGTTGACGTATTCTTCCACGACGTCGCGCGTTGTTCCCGGAACGTCTGTGACGATCGCTTTGTTTTCATGAACGAGACTGTTTAAAAGAGACGATTTACCGACGTTCGGACGGCCGATAATGACAGTCGAAAGACCTTCCCGGAGAATTTTCCCCTGGTGGGCCGTCGTGAGCAGCTGCTGCACTCCTTCGGCTACCTCTGTTCCCTTTTCCCGGATCATTTCGAGCGTCATTTCTTCCGCATCGTATTCCGGGTAGTCGATATTAACTTCGACGTGCGCCACGGTTTCGAGAAGCTTCTGCCGGAGTGTCTGAATCTGATTCGACAATCTTCCTTCCACCTGGTTCATCGCAACGTTCATCGCACGGTCTGTCTTTGCACGGATCAGATCCATAACCGCTTCCGCCTGGGAAAGGTCAATCCGTCCGTTAAGGAAGGCACGCTTCGTAAATTCCCCGGGCTCCGCAAGCCTTGCCCCGTGCTTCAGAGCCATCTGAAGCACCCGGTTGACTGACGTCAGGCCGCCGTGACAATTAATTTCAATAATATCTTCCTTCGTATACGTCTTCGGTGCCCGGAGAACCGACACCATCGCTTCTTCAATCGTTTCGCCGGTGGAAGGGTCCTTAATATGGCCGTAGTTGATCGTATGGGAGTCCACTTCTTCCAGCGGACGTTTACCTGCGTAAATTTTATCAGCCGTAGGCACTGCCAGTTCTCCACTGAGCCTGACAATACCGATGGCTCCCTCCCCCATCGGAGTCGAAATTGCTGCAATAGTATCCATCTT
>REBZ01000089.1 GCA_007692495.1 Alkalicoccus sp. | reverse complement strand
TTTATTTATTTTTTCATCTACCATTCCTTCGGTCTTCTTTATTTCCTCCAGGACTTTCTTTTTCTGCTCAGGATCAACATCAAATTCTAATATATATTGAGGATTGTTTTTATTTGTAAAACTGTCCTTCAGCTTTTCCGCAGAAGTAAAAACACCTGGCTGGCCGGGATGGGCTGACCCGGGAGTTCCTATACCGGAAGCTGGAATTAACGCCATGTCTCTTTCATTACTTTCGGGAATACGGTCTACCAGTACATCCTGTACACGGTACTTACGAATACTCGCAGCGGCATCTTCCGCCTGATCTTCCGTTTGAAAATAAACCTGCAGCTTCATTCTGCATCCTCCTCTTATTCTGCGATTTATTTTCTTTATATTCCCCTGCTTTATTCTGTATAAACAAGGTGTCCTCTGCACATTTAAAAAATGCCCCCTGAAGCAGGTTTACCGATTCAGGGGGCATTTTTTTATGGATTCATTTCTTCGAGCACTTCCAGCACTTCTTCCTTCTCGTCTCCTGCGAGGTAATCGATCTCTCTAGCCATTTCGCCTGTTTCCGGCTGAACAGCAATCATTCCGCGGTAAATCATCTGTTCTTCCTCATCGATGAATTCAAGGGAAAGGCCTACTTCCGCAGAAGTATCACTGAGAATATCAAAATCCAGATCATTTTCTTCGATCAGGGTCTGATGGGCCTCTGAATCTGAAGGGCTGATGCCGTAAAGATTGTATCCAAGGTCTTCTATTTCATCTTTAAACTCATTCAGCTCAACTAGCTGAGATAGACAGACACTTCAGTTGACGCCTGTAAAGTAGTAATATAAGTCAGCACGGTCTTCCGTGAACACTTCTACATCTTCTCCACTCTGATTAGGCAGAGCAGTGGTATATTCCGACGCTTCGTAAGATTCTGTTTCTACTGCCGCAGAAGAACAGCCTGCAGCGGTCAGGGCAAAAACAGCCATAAATAATAATTTTTTCATTTTTATGTGTCCTCCTTTCCCTTTCCTAAGAGTATCAGAAAGAAAGTATCCGCAAAAGTCCCTTTTGAAAACGTCATGAGAACGTCACATACGCTGCAGTCCGAGATGAGAGAGACTTCCGTTACCGGTAAACAGCCGTTCAATGTTTTTTTCCACCGTGTCATTTTTGAGAAGCGGAGGAGCATGATGCGGCTTTATACGGGCATCAATGATCATCTGGTCACATCCCCAGTGCTTATGCCTATACGTTTCCCCTATACCGAAAATATCGTGGGATGGGTTGCTTCTCGTAAATGCTGCCCATAAAAAGTTAGAGAGCGATTCACCTGTAAACCGGGCGTCATCACAGACTACAAGCAGCGGAATCTGCATCATTTCCTCTTTTCCATGAAGGAAATCTGACAGCTGCTTCATTTCTTTTTCCGTTTTCTCTGCAGACACATACTTATGCAGTTCCACCGCTGCGACTCCGGGCATAATAAGAGAAACGTCGTTCACACCGGGAGCGTCGCGGATAATAGAGGGGATCCCTTCGGACAGCTGCCGCTTTTTCTCCCCATAGGCCGCGATGATAACTTTGCTTCCTTCGTTCAGCCCGGTACCGGAATAATCCAGCGTATCGATCGTCGTGTTCGTCTGAAAGTGAAGGTCCCTCTGCAGATCAATCCGTTCCAGAATATAAGTAAGAAACGATTGTTCCTCGTGTGTTGAAAGGTCTTCTTCCCCACCGGTAATAAATAAATACTTCGCAAGACTCAGCTGACCAAACCCAAGTATGCGGTTCGCGAGTGTTAAAAGTTCTGCCGGACGTTTTGGCTTATCATACGGAGTATATCGTTCACTCCCTATCGCAAAAAGCAGTGGATGCACCCCGGAAGCGTCCACGGCATGAACTTCTTTTACGCCTGGTATTTCCTGACGTACGGCATCCCCCGTGAGTTCATGTATCATCGTACCAAACGTTGTATCTTCCTGCGGAGGCCGTCCGACTACCGTAAACGGCCATACGGCGTTTGTTCTCGCATATACTTTATTTACCCGCATGACTGGAAATTCGTGTGTCAGACTGTAATAACCGAGATGGTCACCGAACGGTCCCTCCGGCTTTGTTTCATGAGGATGTATTTCTCCGGTAATCACAAAATCAGCGTCGTTACTTACCGCATATCCTTCTTCATCGTAACTGTAGCGGAAACGCCTTCCCGCAAGCATCCCTGCAAACGTCATTTCACTCAGCCCTTCCGGCAGAGGCATAACGGCAGATAAAGTATGGGAAGGCGGGCCGCCGACAAAAATACTTACTTTCAGTGGTTCTCCTTTTTGGACAGCTTTGGACTGGTGAACACCGATTCCCCGCTGGATCTGATAGTGGAGCCCCACTTCCTCATCCATTATGTAGTCATTGCCGCTGAGCTGAACCCGGTACATGCCGAGATTTGCCTTCATAATTCCCGGTTTTTCCGGATCTTCCGTGTAAACCTGCGGCAGCGTTACAAACGCTCCACCGTCACCCGGCCAGTGCTTAATGAGTGGAAGATCAGAAATACGGATTTCCTGCTCCCCCACCGGTTCCAGTGATTTTCTTTTCAATGGAAGGGCATTCGTTGCGGCAAGTCCCGATGTGAAATGCCTCCATGGTTTCTTCATCGCCGCTGCCGGGTCATTGCGTACTTCCATTACTTTCTGCACGTTTTTCAGTGTGGAACGGAACATAAACCGGCTTCTTTCCATCGTGCCGAAAAGATTGGATACCGCAGGAAACTTTGATCCTTTAACGTTTTCGAACAGCAGGGCCGGGCCTCCCGCTTCATGCACCCGCAGGTGGACAGCAGCCATTTCCAGCTCCGGATCCACTTCTTCTTTTATACGCACAAGATGTCCATGCTTTTCGAGGTCATCCACTGCTTCTTCCATGCTTTTATAAATCATATTTTTCACCCTTTTCTGTGCTGTTTATTTTTCAGGTACACGTGCTGTAAGCCGTATAAAAACAGAGCCCGGCATGTTTTCTTTCCGGACGATGTCCAGGCCGCTCTGACGAATAAGACCTTCTGTGTCCCGATTCAGATGACATCCACCGCATACAGCTTTCCATGCCGGCGTCAGCTTATCGCTCATTCTTGCAGCAGCCGGATGAGCAGGACGGACATGTTCATAAAAAAGCACTATTCCACCGGGGCGGGCTACACGTATAATTTCCTCAAGAGCTTGTTCCGGTTCTTCAATTGTACAAAAAACAAGTGTATTAATCACAGCATCAAAACTATTACTTTCAAAAGGCAGCTTCTCTGCTTTTCCTTCTTTCACGAAAATTGGAACGGATGACCGAAGGCTACGCGGCAAAGAGCGTTCACGGAGATTTTCATCCGGCTCCACGGCCTGTACCTCTTCTGTATCTTCCGGATAATAAGCAAAGTTCAGCCCTGTACCCGATCCAATTTCAAGTACCTGTCCAGAGACGTGTTGAAGCATTTTTTTCCGGACCTTCCGCATATGAAGTAACTCCACAGGCTTCATTAACGGGTCATACAGGGCGGCAAAGATTCTTCCCAACGGCGCTCCCTCCCCTCTTCCTGTTATTATATCAGCCTTCGTTCTTCTTCTGTTATTCCCCGCATAAATTTGATAGGATAAAAGGAGTTTGTTATTCCACTTATAGGGGATGTTTTTTATGCTCGGTGCTTTTATCTTTGCGGTTACGATGTTTGTCGGCTGGACTATTTTTGACCTTGTGAAGCACAAAAAAATAATGAAGGAAAACGTCATTTCCGGACTCGTTGCTGCTGTTACTGCGGGCATCGCCTGGTATATACTGTTTGTTATTTTTTAGATTCCCCACCTTAAAACCTGCTTACTTTTGAAGAACGCTATGTTCGCTGTTGCCGGAGAAAAACTTCGCTTCGGCCTGCCGTGGAGGAGATTTTCGGGTAGGCTGCGCCCTGCGGGTTCTTCCAATCTCCTTCGCCACGGGCCGGTTTTCGCTTCGTTTTTTCATGAACACTATTCTTTCTTCCGTAAAACCGGTGCCAGGGCAGAGCCGCAGGCGACTTTCAAAAACAACACAGAGCTTGAACAGAGCCTTGAAGAAAGCGGCCATCCTTTTTATCAGCACTAATATGATTAGAATCTCCTCCCTCTGCAAAGAAAAGGTTTTGCTTTTAAGCAGACAGGTTATTAGAAAAAGGAAGTACTATCCATTTCGACCCTACTAAAAGGAGGAGTTGCATGGTTTTTTATTTTCATGGTACGAAAGTGGAAGAAACCGAAAGTAAGAATGTATCTGAAGATAAGGGAACAGTCGTTTTTGAATGCACACCGGAAGATGGTGCGCCTTTTGCAGTAACGATTGAACGCCGCGGGGACGAGTATATAAACACAGCTAAAGGACTCGTCGGAAACAAAGTGGATGAACCTGAAAAATTTGAAGAAGCTCTCCAGAAAAAGGCGAAGGAGATTTTGGACAGCTGATGCATCAGACGGAGCGGGCATTTCCCGCTCTTTTTTATTCGACCGGAAAAAATTCCGGAAAAATAAAAATTGTGCTTGCACCCACGTTTAGTATTCGGTATAATCCGTAATGTAGCAAAAAACGGGGCCGGCCCCGGATACACATATGGGGCATTAGCTCAGCTGGGAGAGCGCCACACTGGCAGTGTGGAGGTCAGCGGTTCGAGCCCGCTATGCTCCACCATATTTTATATTATCAAAGACACCCTTCTTCAGTATTACAAAGAAGGGTGTCTTTTTAATTCTTCTTCAAATTCTTTCATCGATCTATATATGAATGTATAACCTGCTTTTTTCTCCGGCTGCTTTACTGATGAAGTCTGTAACCGTAAAACTGAGGTCATAAGCACGTTGGGACCGGTCACACCTCCACCGCCTCCAGAAAATCACACTGGAGGTCCCTTTCCTGTTTATATTATTTTATTCCTTTTATTTTTACTGCCTCCCAGGACATTTCTCCGTTTTCAAGAATAACAGCGTTCAGCTGCTCTCCGAAGGCGGCTCCGCCGTCTATTGCCGTTTTTGTTCCGCATGGAAATGTAAAAGGAGAAAAATCCCGCGCATCTTTCCCATACTGCTGCCGGAGAATTCCGGTTGGTGTATGTCCAAAATAAATATGCTTTCCTGTATTGTTCCCCCCTTCCCAGAATTTTTCGCGTATCCACCGGAAGTCTTCCTCTGAGGTAGTGCGGAAATCTTCTTTATCCGGATTCACTCCGGCATGAACGTAAATGGCTTCGTCCGTTTCATAATAATTGTCCATTTCACGGATCATCTGCGAGAGTTTTGGATATTTTTCTTCAATCAGTTTCTGTGGTACCGCATCCTTCTCTGCTTCCCCTAGCAGACTCCGGATCGTTGTGCCTCCGCCATTTTGAAAATAATGCACAGCCCGTCTCGTTTCGTTCGGATAATCGAGCCAGCTCAAAAACATATTTTCATGATTTCCTCCGAGAACGACGGCTCCGTGCTGTTTCAAAAAGTACACATACTCCAATACCTCCAGACTTTCTTTTCCCCGGTCAATGTAATCCCCCAGCAGAACGAGACAGTCCTGCTCCTCGTTAAATTCAATTTTTTTCATCAGCTTTTTCAAAGCCTGGAACTGACCGTGTATATCCGCAATAACTATCGTCCGCATCCCTTTCACTCCTTGATTGTAATAAGTTTCGTTTTCTGTCATCTATTTTTATAACTCAGCTCTTTCCGCGTGGAGTGCTGCCTGGAAATAAATCTGACGCTTTTCATAAGAGCCTCCATGCATACTGTAAGGAATTCCCCAGGTTTCGTAAGCTCAAATTACGGCAATTGAGAAATGAATAGTGCTAATTCGAAGCAAAGGACTGATACTGTATGAAATTAGGTTATGCGTGCATTAATCTTACAATACCGACCCGCTTCCGGACATGCCGGTTAAAAACGCTGGAGGAACAGGGAATGCAGAAAGCAAAAGAGCTTACCCTGAATAATTTTCTTGAAGTAGAAAAAGCTGTGAAATGGAATATAGAAAATGGTATTTACTTTTACAGGCTGAGCAGTGACCTTGTTCCTTTTGCCTCCCACCCGATCATGGACTGGCAATGGTACGAGGACGAAGATATCCTCGCCGTAACGAACCGTATCCGTGCTCTCGCTGCAGAGTATGACATGCGGCTTTCCATGCACCCCGGACAGTATACTATTCTGAATTCCACGAAACAGGAAGTTATTGATAAAGCCATTCTCGATCTGGAGTATCACGCCAGGGTTCTGGAAATGACAGGTGGAGAGGATATGATTCTCCACACCGGCGGAGCCTATGGAGATAAGGAGAAAGCGAAAGAACGCTTTATTGAAACGTACCGGACGCTTCCGCAGGCCGTTACTTCCAGACTCATTCTGGAAAACGACGATAAAGTATTTCATTTAAAAGACGTAGTTGAAGTATCCCGCAGCTGCGGAATACCCGTTTGTTTCGATATCCACCATCACCACTGCAATACTTATCCCGGCAGCACGTCACTGACGGAGCTTCTCGAGGAGGTAACTGACTCCTGGAAAACAAAAGGCCGGCCGAAGATGCATATCAGTTCCGGCAGAACAGGCCCGGAAGACCGGTCTCACCACGATTACGTCCTGGAAGAAGACTTCGACTCCTTCCTGCAGGTACTCGGTTCCACGGAAGTTGACATTATGCTGGAAGCGAAATTGAAAGAAAAAGCTGTTCTCCGCATTTATGAACATCTCGGTCATACTTCCTACCTTGAAAAGAAACCATCCACCATCCGATAAGCGGAGCAATTTATTTTTCTATACCCGTTATCTCTGGAAATATTCTGCACGTTTACCTGCAGCCTCCTTTAAAACCGGCTGCAGCCGCAGGAGCGACTCCGAGGCGATCAAGGACGAGGCGAAGATCCGTTCAGGAAGGAAGCAGCTGAGCCCGGCCCGCCCGGAAGGCGGAAGCAGGAAACCGTATATCTATATATACATAAAAAAACACTTTATCAACAGCCTGAAGAACCTGCCAGGGGACTCCTGGCAGGTTCTTATAAGGTTAATTACATTATCTTTCTGGAATGACTTTTCCAGCGGTTGGACACTTCTACTCTCCACCCGTTGGAATTCTGCTGCTACATTCCTTTCAAACGGTCTTCCAGCTTTTTCTTTTCTTCTTCAAATCCCGGCTTGCCGAGAAGAGCAAACATGTTTTTCTTGTAAGCTTCCACTCCCGGCTGATCAAACGGATTGACCCCGAGCAGATATCCGCTTATTCCGCAGGCTTTTTCAAAGAAATAAATCAAATAGCCGAAATGATATTCGTTCAGCTCCGGAATATTGATAACTAGGTTTGGAACACCACCGTCCAGGTGTGCAAGCATTGTTCCTTCATAAGCTTTATCGTTCACAAAACTCATTGTTTCTCCCGCGAGATAGTTCAGACCGTCAAGATCGTTTTCTGCTTTTTCTATTTGAATTTCCTCTTTTACGCTGTCCACATGCAGAACAGTTTCAAAAAGATCACGGCGACCGTCCTGAACGTACTGGCCGAGAGAGTGCAGGTCTGTTGAAAAGTCAGCAGCGGCCGGGAACAGTGCTTTCCCATCCTTCCCTTCACTTTCTCCGTAAAGCTGCTTCCACCATTCGCTGACGTAGTGAAGAGCAGGTTCATAATTCACCATCAGCTCCACAAGGTTGCCTTTATTGTAAAGAGCGTTGCGGACTGCCGCGTACTGGTATGCTTCGTTCTGCTTCAGGTCTGGATTGCTGTACGCTTCCCTGGCATCCGCAGCACCTTTCATCATTTCTTCGATATCAAGGCCGGCAGCTGCAATCGGCAGAAGTCCTACAGCTGTGAAAATAGAAAAACGGCCTCCTACATCGTCCGGAATGACAAAGGATTCATAGCCCTCCTCTTCAGCAAGCTGCTTCAGTGCTCCCTTCGCCTTGTCGGTTGTTGCATAAATCCGCCGGCGGGCCTCTTCCGCTCCGTATTTCTTTTCCACATAGTCACGGAAGATACGGAAAGCAATAGCCGGTTCCGTCGTTGTCCCTGATTTAGAAATTACATTAATGGAGACATCCTTGCCTTCAATTGCTTCCATAAGATGCTTCACGTACGTTGAGCTGATGTTATTTCCTACGTAGAAAATCTGAGGTGTGCTGCGCTTGTTTCCATCGAGTTCGTTATAGAACGTATGGGTCAGCGCTTCGATCGCTGCCCGGGCGCCAAGATAGGAGCCGCCGATGCCGATTACTAAAAGCACTTCAGAATCCGACTGGATTTTTTCCGCTGCTTTTTGAATACGCCCGAACTCTTCTTTGTCATAATTCACAGGCAGGTCGACCCAGCCTAAAAAGTCGCTCCCAGCCCCTGTTCCTTCATGAAGCATATGGTGTGCTGCTTCCACTGCCGGCTGCAGATTGTCGAGTTCGTGCTGTCCCAGAAAATCTGCAGCTTTGGAATAGTCAAAAGAAATTGTGTTTGTCATATAAAAACCTCCCGTTGCTTATTTGTAAATCTCTTTCTTCACTTTATAAAAACCAAAGGCCACTTGCAAGCAGGCATCTGAATGTAAACGGTGCCAACTATATTAATTTATAAACACGGGACTTTTCTCTGGTAATTTACTCATTCGGACCGGTATTTCTTTTCAAGGACACTGACAATTCCACTTATCAGAAAATTCGCGGCAAAATGAAGACTGTTCAGCCCGGGCGCCGGACCGGACTCCAGCGCTTGAACCTTCCTCTATTGAATAAAAATCCAGGCAGGGGACCATAAACACCCGCAGCAAATAAAAGCTGTGGAAGCAGCCCATCTTCAAAAGAAACTTGCCGGAACAGGTCAAACACAATAACTTCTGTGTCGTGAGCATGGTTATGCTGCCTGCTCAAAAGAAAAGCTCCGATCCAGTATGTCCACGTCCAGCTGAATGCGACAGCAATATTAAGAAATGCCCTGCTTTTTTAACTCCTTCTCCTCTTGTTCAGTCTATCAGGTAGATATTCGTTGCCTTCGAC
>REBZ01000174.1 GCA_007692495.1 Alkalicoccus sp. | reverse complement strand
CTTCTGTCCGGGAAGAAGAAACGGAAATGACAATAGGCGGTAAAAAAATGAAAGTGAAAACAGAATCCGCTTTTACGGTGCGTGTCGGGCTGCCGGATAAAGAAGAACTGCAGGCTGCGAAAGATAAGGAAAAAAATGTCATTGATGTCCAGCATACTGAAGAAAACCGGCTGAATGATAAAGAGGATAAATAAAAAGAAAGTATTTTTATATGCATATGGTTCCTTGCTTTCAACTGGAACGTTCGGGGGGAGCAGCGCCGTCGGAAGATCTTTTTCTGTGGCAAAAAACAAAAAGCTGAGGACCAGTTCTGCGTCAAGCTGGTGCTGAGCGAAGGCGTATATACAACGACCAGGATAAAATTATGGAATGAACACTTAAACAACAAGCTGAAGAAAGTCCGGCACAAAAGCCGGACTTTTTTAATGAACTCCGCAGAGGATCGTTTTCTGTTTTATTTATTGTTCGTTTCCGCGTGCAGCCGTCTCTCCATCTGCTTAACTCCCTCCCGTCCCGGGTAAAGAATAAGAAGAAGTACAATGGGGAAGGAGGATGCACTGTGAATAAACGTGATTTTTTTCGTGATATGAAGCAGCTGCTCACAGATTTAAAAAAGCAGGACGAATCAACAGTTATAAGGTCAGAAGAAAAGGAAATTAACCTTGGAGGAAAGCGGCCTGTTTTAAAGAAAGAAACGGTTTTTCGTGCCAGGGCAGGAATTCCCGGAAGCAATGAGGGGGAAGGGAAAAGAGCCACCGGTAACCGTCTGCCAAAAAACCGCCGCTGATGGAGTATTTAGTGAAGAAGGGGCAGTGATTCCGGGAGCATTAACTAATTGAATATAAAAAAAAGGAGAAAGGGCTCAGTCGGACCGCCTATGAAACTGACTAACGAGGAAAATTCGGTATTCGACGACCGCACCATCCATTTTGTAAGCTGATACGTTTATTATTTATTTTTCATAGAATTTCATAGAAAAAGGAGAATGCCTGCAGGCACTCTCCTTTTTTTTGTTTACCGTTGAAAAGCCCAGCTTCCTTTTTCAGGGCTTGTTATGTCGGAGAGATCTCCGAGTGTTGTTTTGCCACGGTCTTCCAGGTATCGGAGAAGTTCGACAAGAAGGTGTGCCGTTGTCAGCGCGTCTCCAACTGCACTATGCCGCTCGAAAATTTTTGTTCCGAAGTTCAGGGCGTAGTGCTGAAGGTCCCGCATGTCCCAGGATGGAGCCAGAAAACCGATAAGATCAAGCGTATCGATGTAAAGCGGTTCATCGAACGTGTACTTGTATCGGAGCAGCTCTTTTTTGAGTACAGTCACGTCAAAAGCAAGGTAGTGCCCTACCCATCCGTGACTTTCATTACGCTCAATGAATTCATAGAAACTTTCGATCGCTTCAAACGCCTCCGGAGCACCGGCGACATGTTCCTCGGTGATCCCTGTAAGCTTCTGGATACGTTCGGGGATTTCCCGGTTGGGGTTCACATATGTCTGAAAAGTGCGGTCCGTTACCTGCAGATTTTCGACCTGCACCGCCCCGATTTCAATCATCCGGTCCCGTCCGCCGACCGCAAAACCGGTAGCTTCTGTGTCGAACACAGTAAAAGACAGGTCGCGTATCGGGGTGTTCAGCGGCTTGTCCTGCATCAGCTGATAGTGCATCTTTTTTTTCTTCCAAAACATCATAACCGGAACGCTCCTTTATGTGCGGCTCACCGACCAGCAGTAGAATATCGAATTAATTTTCTGAATATTCTTATTATACTGGAAGAACTCCGCTTTGTCATGAAGTAAAAGGAAACAGGAGACAAATTTTCTTTTCAAAAAACTCTGTTAAAGTTTCGCGTTATTATCAGTTGCCTGCGGCTCTTTCCGCCGACCGGGCGGAAACAGAGTTTTTTATCGTAATCAAATGAATTTTAATATGTTAAATGAACTTATTAACTATACACCTGCCGGTTGAAAGCGAAGTTTTTCTCCAGCCATCAACAGCGAACTTTAACATAGCGTAAAAGAAAGAAGAGTATCGTATTTTTACCGGCAGAAATATATGCAGGAAAGACAGAAAAATATGTTTCAAGCAGCTGCAGAGGACAGGGTGGACTCCAAGGCGAATATCTGATTTCTGCCCGGAAAGACTCCCCATGGAAACGAAAGCGGCTGTTTACAGAAGATGAAACTAACTGTTAAATCCAGCATACACACCTTTATTTAAAATACCTCCATAATGTGCTGGCTGAAAAAAATTCCGGAATTCTCTTAAATTACATAATCCCAAAAGCTGCAAGGGTCTTGCTTTGAAGAGAACGGATTGTTTTCAGAGCAATCATCAGTTCTTCTTTTTCCCGGCTTTTCATGTGAGCGAAGTGAACTTCGCTGGAACTTTCCTCGCCGCGCTTATAGCGTCCCCATGACTGGGAGACCCGGATGGAGAGTACCACTTCGTAGGCAAACAACAGGTCATCTGCAAAATCCCGGCTGATGATATTCTGCGTCTGCAGCAGGTGGATTCGTTCTTTAGGTGTGCCTTCCACGATCCCGTTGTGGGCACTGAGCAGCTGCAGGCCGTGGTAAAGAGGGAAAAGTGCCTGCTTTTTAATATCAATCTTATCCTTTTTCATGCGGAATATCGCACGGATTGGGTGGTCAAGCGTTGGTACAGGTGTCTGCTTTTCCTGTTCGGCCGCACGGTAAAGAAAAATCCGGGACTTTTTAAACTGCTCCTTCACCATCGTATTAAACCGGTCATGGAGCACTTCGTCACCGCATAAATAGCGGAACGAAAGGAAATTGTGTCCGAGAAGAATATTATCGTTCGTGGCCCGGAGCCCCCAAGTCCGCAGACGCTCCTCCCAGCGTGATATTGTACCGCGCCACTGCGTAAAGCTTGCCATCATATCACCGCGGCACCGCTGATAACCGGCACTTTCCATCATTTCCACAATATACTTCCCGAAAAGACTGAAATAAGTATCGATTTCTTTGAGCTCATCTTTTGGGACGTTTTCATAAACTAGGAAGTGGTCCTGATCGGAGAGCATAAACTGCTCGCCGCGGCCGCCGCTTCCCATTACAAAAAATCCAAATGCAACGGGAGGTTTGCCGTGACCTTCTTCCTCCATTTTTTCCAGCGCCAGATCTACGCAGTGACGGACAAGCCGGTCATACAGGCTCGTTATTACATCCATTACGTGCAGAACCGGAATGTCATCTTCGATCAGTTTATCGAGCACTCCGTAAATAGCGTGTTTTACTTCATGCAGATTTTCACTCGTCGAGTGCTCAATCTCCTGCAGTATATCGAACGTACCGCGGTTTTTCTTCCGAAGCAGGTCCGAAAGAGTAACCATGCCGAGAGGGTGGCCATCGGCTGTTACAGGCATATGTTTTACACCGTTGATCAGAAATTTGGACAGTGCCTCATAATAGTAGACCGAGCGGGACACAGTGTAAGGTTCCGGCGTCATAATGTCTTCCGCCGTCTTTTTCCGAGTGTCTTCGGAAGCAACAACGCGGGAGACAATATCTTTTTCGGTAATAATTCCGCACAGCTTTTCTTTCTCATCGACGATGAGAAGGGAACTTACACCAGATTCCATCATATGCTGTGCAACATCCCGGACGGGTGTGGAAGCAGCGATAGTGATCGGAGGCTGGGTCATTAAATCCTGCACCCGGCGGATAAAGGGGTCGCTTTCTCCCCACTGACGGGCGAGTTTGACCTGCTCGGCGAGAGAAGCGTAAATCTCCCGCAGCCGTACGGCTACCTGCCGCATCATATAATCCCGGACAGCTTCATCGTTCCACCGGGCTTCAAGCACCGTATAGGGAATGTGAAGGCAGACAGAATCTTCCGCAGCACTCACTTCCACCGTGTAATTTTCTTCATGGGGATTCGGCTCTCCGAGAAAATCGGCGAGGCTCGAAAAACCGATCATTTCCCCGGTTTCCAAGACTTCGAGTACTTCCTGTTCCCCAGCCTTCTGTCCAGTATTTACAGAAACTTCTGCCACGCCCTCAAGCATAAGGAGAAGACCCTCCCGCGCAGATTTTGCGTAGAGGATCTTGTCTCCTTTGCTGTAGCTGTTCAGTTCACACTGCTCCAGGAGCTCCTCCAGCTCAGCGGCGGGAGTGCCGCTGAACAGGGGATGCTTCTGTGCATTTTCAAGATAATTATTTGGCTTGTTCATCATTCATCCAAACCTCTCCATCTTTATAAGTCATCTGTTCCGGATAACGCAGGTCAACTGCTTCGTCCTGAAGACGCTGTTCCGGAGGAGGAGTCATAAGTGAAACAATAATCACAAGCAGAAGGTTAGCTGTTACTCCGAACACGCCGGCCCCGGTATCCTGGATGCCGAAGAAGGTAACGCCTCCCATAGATAGGAAAATGTAACCGAGTGTAACAGAAAGTCCGCCGAGCATTCCGGCAATGGCTCCCTGGCGGTTCATACGCTTCCACCATACACCGAGGAACAGTACCGGGAAGAACGTACCTCCGGCGAGGGCAAAGGCCCAGGCAATTATCTGGGTAATAACCCCGGGTGGATCAAGTGCGACGAGTCCAGCTGCGATAGTTGACAGGACGATCGCAATCCGGCCGGCAAGCAGTCGGTTGCTGTCTGTTGCCTCCGGCTTCATAAGACGATAATAAATATCGTGGGCAAAGGAAGACGAAATCGTGATCAGTAGACCACCAGCTGTTGAAAGAGCGGCAGCCATCGCGCCTGCGGCGATGAGACCGACAACAAACATTCCGAGATTAGCAATCTCCGGCGTGGCCATTACGACGATGTCCTGGTGAATAACGAGATCTTCCCAGGCAAGTACCCCGTCTCCGTCCGAGTCGGCAATTTCCAGGAGGCCGGTGTTAAGCCACGGTTCCGTCCAGGCCGGAAGATCATCGATTGGAGAACCGACAACCTGTGTCATAATAACAAAGCGTGAAAACGCTGCGTAGGCCGGTGCAGAAAGGTAAAGAAGAGCGATAAAAAGAAGGGCCCAGGCACCGCTCCAGCGGGCAGCTTTCATCGTTGTAACTGTGTAGAAACGGACGATAACGTGCGGGAGCGCCGCTGTACCGACCATCAGTGTAAATAGAAGGGCAAGAAACTGTGCCCTGTTGCCTTCTTCAAAAGGGGCAAAGTATTCTGAAATACCAAGTTCCCTGTCGAGTGCGCCGAGCTCATTGACAACATTCCCGTATGTAAGCCACGGCAGCGGGTTGCCTGAAATCTGCAGCGATAAAAATACGATCGGGACGATATAAGCTGTGATCAAAATCATATACTGGGCTACCTGGGTCCAGGTAACACCTTTCATCCCCCCGAGGGAGGCATAGATCGCAATAACAACTACACCGATCATTACTCCGGTGGAAGCAGGAAGGTTCAGAAGACGTCCAATAACTACCCCGGACCCGGAGAGCTGTCCGATAATGTAAGTAAAACTGATAATAATCGTTGCAATGGCAGCGATCAGACGGGCCGGGTTGCTGTCGAAGCGGTCACCGATAAATTCCGGAACCGTGAACCGGCCGTACTTCCGAAGCTGCGGTGCAAGCAGGAAGGTTAAGAGTAGATAGCCTCCCGTCCAGCCCATAATATAGGCGAGACCGTCGTAGCCGAGAATCATGACTGTACCTGCCATCCCGATAAAAGATGCGGCACTCATCCAGTCCCCGCCGATAGCCATCCCGTTCCAGAACGGTGGAATACCCCGGCTGGCTACGTAAAAATCGGATGTTACTTTGGCACGATTGTAGACCGAAATCCCGATATAAAGTGCAAATGTTAGTAAGATAAGTATGAGTGATACTAGCGACTGCTGGTCCACGCATTATCCCTCCTCAAGAAATTGTATCCTTCAAAAAAGCCGGGAGCCGGTTTAATGATCGGCTCCACCGCCGCTGATTTTGACGTTCTGCTTTTCGTCAATTCCGAACTTTTTATCAACCTGGTCGCTGATGATCGCATTCAGAAACAGCAGAATAACAAAGGTGACTACAGCTCCCTGAGCTCCCATGTAATAGTGGGCGGGCATACCCATAATCATGGCACCCGATTCGTTGATCGCTTCGGCAAAGAAAGCAACACCGAAGGATACAGAAAAACCAATGATTAAAAAGACGACAACAAGCGTTGTGCGGATTTTAAAATATTGATCAGCTACTTTCTTTTCTACTTTCTGCATCTGAACTTCCTCCTTTTGTAAAAAATGCTCATTTATTCACGACAACTGTCGGCATTCACCCCCTTCAAGCCGAATTCAGTCCACCTTTTTGAAATCGCTTTCAAAATTTCATGCGCAATACTACCGCTGGGGAAGTGAGGCTCCTTTTTCAATATGCCGGCAGTCCCGGCACATGACCATCGGTGTCTTTCTGGCAGATATAATATAATTTGTGACTAGTACTGCTGGAATAAATAAGAGAAACAGCGGTTCAATGAAGATGCTGACAGCCAGCACGACCAGTACAGGAAGCATTGATGTTAAAAACAAGTAACGCCATTTCTGCATGATCATCACATTGCTGCTTTGACATGAGGTGCAGATATACGGATTCTCTTCTGCTGTTCTGCTCATGTATTACCGCCTCCTGCTATCTCAGACTAAAAACAAACCGTACCGTATCCCAGAATGGCATCGGGACCATGGCTATCTGTACTACCATGAAGATGGCCATCGCAAACAGCGGGACGGTCAGAAGCTGCGGTTTGCGGTATTTAATTGTTGCAAAAATGGACAGGGCAACGACGATCCAGAACGCGATAAGTATCCACATATATTTCCCCTCTTTCTAATGACTGACTGGACATCCGGCCTGCTGCTGCCGAAAGCTGTACAATTATACGCCGCCATTCCTAATGCTGACCTATAACAGAATCAAGGAAAAAGGTCCGCTGTATCGACAGCGGAGCAGCGGTGCCTTACTTCCTAATATGTAAAGGAATGGTTCGTATTAATTATTTCAAATTTTCAGACATAAAGTCAACAACTTAAGCATAATTTACCGAAAAAATTTATCGGCATAAAGGAAAAAAGGTACGAAGGGAGCAGAGTTAGTAAAATTGTGAGAACTTGAAGAATCCTTTAGTATCAACTGTTCTGCAGTAAATAAAAACCAGCATTTACTCAGAAATAGGAGTATAATTAGTATAAATAGAACTATTATACAGATAGAAAAAGCGGTTTTTTTATACATATGCTGGAAATAGTCGGCAATACTTATCTGGGAAGGTGAGAAAAATGGGAAAGAAACTGCTGAAACTGGTGCTGGCTATGATCCTGCTGCTTGTTACTGCTTTTTCTTTTAACCCCGGAACTGCAGATGCTGCAAGTTCCAAGTTTGTCACACAGGGAAATACTTCAAGTAAAGTCGTGGCACTGACATTTGATGACGGAGCGGACGGAACAAACATTTCAAAGATTTTAAACACTTTGCAGACGGAAAATGTAAAAGCCACCTTTTTTCTTACAGGCACGGGACTGAAGCATCATCCGGCAGAAATTAAAAAAATTACGGACCGCGGCCATCAGATCGGCAACCATTCCTTCACTCACCCGTACTTTACGAGCCTTACCGCTTCACAGATGAAAAGCGAACTCGACAAAACAGAAGCGCTGGCCAAGAGCGTCACTGGTAAATCGACTAAGCCTATTTTCCGCGCCCCGTATGGTGCATCCAATAATGCCGTGCTGTCCGGAGTAGGGGCGGCAGGATATACGCATACGATCCAGTGGAATATTGATACTGTAGACTGGAAAGGGGTTTCTAAAACCCAGATCGTCAACAAAGTCGTAAATAACATCACTCCGGGTTCGATCGTTCTTATGCATACAGGTGCCGGCGCTTCCGGGACACCAGGGGCTCTCCCTGAGATTATCAAGCAGTTGAAAGCGAAAGGGTATAAGTTTGTTACTGTATCCGAAATGCTGAACCTGCAGACCGCTCCAGCTTCCGGCACGACCTATACTGTCAAGGCAGGGGATACACTTTACAGCATTGCTAAAAAATACAACACTACAGTCACTGCACTTACATCCCTGAACAAACTGAGCAATCCGAATGCTCTGCAGGTCGGGCAGGTGCTGAAAGTGAAAGCAGAAACTCCTTCACAGCCTCCTGCATCAACCGGAAGCACCTATACGGTAAAAGCAGGGGATACGCTTTACAGTATTGCTAAAAAATACAACACTACAGTCACTGCACTGACTTCCCTGAATAAATTGACCAATCCGAATGTTCTGCAGGTCGGGCAGGTGCTGAAGCTGAAAGCAGATACAGCAGCTCCTCCATCAACCACAACCTATACCGTAAAAGCTGGGGACACGCTGTACGCCATTGCCGCGAAATATAACACTACCGTTCAGAAAATTACGGCAGCTAATAATATCACAAATGCGAATGTCATCCGGATCGGTCAGGTCCTCAAAATACCAAAATAAAAGACATATTCATACTTCAAGTTATATGCTGAGCTTCATAACGTTACTCGTTATGAAGTTTTTTTCGGAAATACTGCCATATCACAAAAAGGTATCTATAAATAGAAATATCAAGGGGTGATTATCCATTTAAAGGGTGGGACCACCGAAAAAAGAAGTACAACTAGTGATACAACTGCTCTGAAAAGGTTGACGTAAGTCGTCCGGAGAGGAGCTTTTTGTTATTGGCTTGGTTTAAAGGTTGGTGTTGATGGCTGAAGGGACCTTCGTTCCAACCCCGCCATGGAGGAGGTCTCCAGCTAGCACTCCGTCCGGCAGGAAAGCCGAAAGCTTTATCAGCGGCAAGTGAAAAGAGCCGCAGGCGCCCTCTTATCAACACGGAGCTTTAACAAAGACTTGTTATTAATGAATAAATAAATACAGGAGGATAATACATTTTTGGAGAAAATAAGCTGATGTGAAAGTCGGTCTGTGTCCAGTATGGATCCATAACTAAAGTGATTTGCACTTTAAACGTTTACCTGCATAATCAGAAAGGAATATGAATAAGTAATAAAGCAGCA
>REBZ01000065.1 GCA_007692495.1 Alkalicoccus sp. | reverse complement strand
CTGAAAAGCAGTTCCAACAGGAGGTTGGAACTGCTTTTAAATTTTATTTTACAGGGTTGATCTTCCATATATCCGAAGCGTATTCATGAATTGTCCGATCACTGGAGAATTTGCCGGAGTAGGCAATGTTAGCCACGCTCATTTTCTGCCACGCTTCCTGGTTACGGTAGCTGCGTTCCACGAGCTCATGGGATTCTATATACGGATCGAAATCTTTCAGTACAAAATATGGATCGTTGTGGTAGAGCATATGATAAAAAATATCTTTAAACTCGATTTCCTGGGAACCGAAGGCCCCGATCTTCAGCTGATCCATAATGCGGCGGACACGCTCATCTGTGTGGTAAATGTCTTTTGCATTATAACCACCGTTGGCATAATAATCGAGAACCTGTTCACTGTTCAGTCCGAAAATAAAGATATTATCATCACCGACAAGATCCTTAATTTCAATATTCGCACCGTCCAGAGTGCCGATAGTCATCGCACCGTTCATCATCATTTTCATGTTACCCGTGCCGGATGCTTCTTTACTTGCTGTAGAAATCTGTTCACTGAGTTCCGTAGCGGGAATAATTTTTTCAGCAAGACTGACATTGTAGTTTTCAAGGAAAATCACTTTAAGTTTATCGTTGATTTCCTTATCGTGGTTTACTACAGAAGCAACATGATGGATCAGCTTAATTACTTCTTTAGCCATGTGATAGCTCGGTGCCGCTTTGGCCGCAAAAATAAAGGTGCGGGGAGTAAGATCAAGCGACGGGTTGTCTTTCAGTTCGTTGTAAAGATAAATTACATGAAAAATATTCAGAAGCTGGCGTTTGTATTCGTGAAGCCGTTTGATCTGAACGTCAAAAATAGAATGCTCGTTGATAGTGATGCCGGTCCGGGATTTAATCAGCTCAGCAAGTGCCAGTTTGTTCTGGTGTTTTACGGAAGCAATGTCGTCCAGAAACGGGCGGTCGTTGGAATACCTCATCAGACCGATCAATTTAGCCGGCTGCTGGATCCACTGAGGGCCTATAGCCTCAGTAATTGTTTCGGACAGTTTTGGGTTTACCTGCAGAAGCCAGCGCCTGTGGGTGATACCGTTTGTTTTGTTATTGAATTTGGAAGGAAACAATTCATAGAAAGGTTTCATTTCCTTTTTCTTAAGTATTTCTGTATGGAGCTGAGCAACTCCATTCACACTAAAGCTGCCGACAATAGCAAGGCGTGCCATATGGATCTGATCATCAGCAATAACGGCGACTTCCGGAATTTTATCACGCAGCTCCGGCTGATCAAACCAGATGCCGCGGCAGAAACGTTCGTTAATTTCATAAATAATCATGTAAATACGCGGAAGCAGGTTTTTAATCATATCCACAGGCCATTTTTCGAGTGCTTCACTGAGAGTAGTATGGTTAGTGTAGGCAACAGTTTTCGTCGTCACCTCCCAGGCGTCCTCCCATGAAAACTTTTCATTATCCATTAATATACGCATCAGCTCAGGTACAGCAAGAGAAGGATGGGTGTCATTTATCTGGATGACTGCTTTTTCATGCAGCCGGTGCAGGTCCTGGCCGTTCTGCTCCTTAAATTCCCGGATAATATTCTGAATTGTAGCTGATACGAGAAAATACTGCTGCTTGATACGCAGTTCCTTTCCTTCGTACTGGGAATCATCCGGATAAAGAAAGCCGGAAATCTGCTCGATAGAGTGCATGTGGTCCAGGTGATGATAGTATTTGCTTTCTGATTCTGTAAGTATGTCAGCTTCCTGCTCGGGAAGCTCGGCGCTCCATAGACGTAGTGTATTAACAACATCATTGTTATAGCCGGATACAGGAACGTCATAAGGCACAGCTCTTACTTCATCGGTATCTTCGTAGGAAAACTCCAGCACCTTGTCGTCCCGGTGATGCATATGAACTTCCCCTCCGAAATGAACTGTCAGGGATTCCTCGGGACGCCGTGTTTCCCACGGATATTCCTCTTTCAGCCAGTAGTCAGGAAGCTCCACCTGGTTGCCGTGAATGATCCGCTGTTCAAACAGTCCGTACCGGTAGCGTATACCGCTTCCGTGTCCTGCGTACCGGAGGGAAGTGATAGAATCGAGGAAACAGGCCGCAAGCCGGCCTAAACCGCCATTGCCGAGACCTGCATCGTGCTCCTGGCTGTAAACTTGTTCAGGATCTTTGCCGAGGCTGATGAGCGCTTTGTTACAGATATCGAGCAGCCCGCAGTTAAGCAGGTTGTTTTCCATCAGTCTTCCAATGAGGAATTCCATTGAAATATAATATACCTGGCGTTCATTGTTCTTCTTATATTTTTCACGGGTATTCACCCACTTTTCATTTAAACGCTCCAGGACGATAGAAGCGACGGCATAATATAAGTCTTTTTCATTGGCTTCCTGAAGTGTTCTTCCGCGGTCTTTTTTTAATTTTTCAGCTAAAAGCTCCTGAAACGTTTCAACAGTGTATTCCATATTATGAGTGCCTCCCTTTATTTATCTTCATAATGAAGGTAGTGATTGTGTCGTAAATACACTGATTCTGCTGGTGAAAAGATGCCGGGCAGTTCTTTTTTAGTTAGGCTCCGTGTTGTTATTGGAGTGCCTGCGGCTTTTTTACAGAATGAGATTTATTGTTCATAAAAACGTATGTTTTCCATTGTAAGAAATAGAAAAACGAAGTGGAAACCGGCCTGCTCGAAAAGCGTCCCCATGGAAACGGAGCGGAACATTATCGCTTCTATATTTTATTTTCAAGGCAGCTTTAAATTAAACGAGTTCTTCGTAGAGACCGTTGTAAAGTTCGGCGGAATCTTTCCAGCTGAAGCGGCTCCGATTTACATTGGCAATCAGTGGTTTAAATAGTTCCGGACGGTGGTAGACGAGCATGGAATAGCGCAGGGAATAAAGCAGTTCATGGGCGTTATAGTTGGCAAAGCTGAATCCGTTGCCTTCACCGGTAATCTCGTTGTAAGGCTGCACAGTGTCCTTCAGCCCGCCTGTTTCCCTGACGATCGGAATCGTTTTATACTGGAGAGAAATAAGCTGGGATAGACCGCACGGCTCGAACTTGGACGGCATAATAAAGAAATCAGACGCCGCGTATATCTGCCTTGCGAGCGGTTCACTGAAGCGGAGAAGAGCTGACATTTTTTCCGGATATCGGCTGGAAAAATAGGCAAAAGACTGTTCAAAAGCGGTGTCGCCGGTCCCGAGAAGGACAACTTGGACATTTTCCTGAAGAAATTCATCGAGAACATGTTCGAGAAGGTGAAATCCTTTCTGCTCCACAAGACGGGAAACGATAGAGTACATAGGGATATCAGGATCATCCTTCAGGCAGAGCTGTTTCTGAAGTCTCCGCTTGTTTGCTTTTTTCTTTAAACGTGACGTGGTGTATGGTTCGGCAAGATTAGGATCAGTGGCGGGATTGTAATCGTCTGTATTGATCCCATTGATAATCCCCATAAGGTCAGCGGAACGGGCGTTAAGAACAGGATCCAGTCCTTCTCCGTAATACGGCTGCCTGATTTCCTGGGCATAGCTCGGACTGACAGTTGTAATTTTATCTGTATGATGAAGTGCTGCTTTCATACAGTTGATCATTCCATGCCATTCGAGACCGGCAAAATGTTCGGGTCCAATATTCAAAACATCGTAAAAAGCGTCCGGTTTCATCCACCCCTGATGCTGAATATTGTGAATTGTAAATACGGTGCGGAGACCCGGCTTAGGCTGCAGTATTCCTGCAAAGGCTACTGCAAGACCGGTCTGCCAGTCGTGGGCGTGCAGAATATCTACATCAAAATCGAGATAAGGGAAAGATTCAATCACAGCCCGGCTGAAAAAAGCAAAGCGTTCCCCGTCGTCAAAATATCCGTACACATCATCCCGGCCGAAATAAAATTCGTTTCTAATAAAATAGTGGATAACACCTTCCCATTCCAGTTCGTAAAGATGGGCTTCCTGAACACGCCATCCGACTGGAACTTCAAAAGAAGCTCTTTTTACAGCTTCTTTTTTGTATGATTCATCCATGGCTTCATAAAATGGCAGAATGACACGGACTTCATTCTGCTGGATTTTGTTCAGGGCCTGGGGGAGAGAGCCGGTAACATCTGCAAGCCCTCCTGTTTTCATAAACGGCGTGCTTTCAGAGGCCGCAAATAAAATATTTTTCAACAAAATTTCCTCCTTCGGACCCGGCGGGGCAGTTTAAGTAAAACTCCGTGGCAGTAGAGCAGCACGGAGTCGCGGTGTTTAAATTACTTTACGTTTAGCTACAATAAACGGTTTTTCGGGAGAGCCCATAAACTTCTGGCCACCGGTAATTTTCACATCTTTATCTAGTATAACATTTTCCAGATGGACGCCTTCTTCAATGATACACCGCTGCATGATGATCGAATTTTTAATGACCGCGCCTTTATGAACTTCGACCCCTCTGAAAATCACGCTGTTGGAAATATCTCCGTCAATGACACATCCATTTGCGAGAAGAGAGTCTTTCACGTCTGACGTGTGCCGGTATTTCACAGGCGGCTGGTTACTGATTTTAGTTTTCACATAGGAGTTATTAAAGAACAGGTTATGGTAGGCATCAGGATGAAGCAGATTCATGTTATGCCTGAAAAAGCTTTCGACGGAGTTGACAAAGAAGGAGTAGCCTTCGTACTGAAAAGTTCGGATGTTCAGTTTGGATATATTTTCCTTTACTCCGTGTAACAGCAGATGATCCCGGTGAAAAGCAATGCATTGATCAACAAGATCAATCAGAACATCCTTTTTGATGATGTAGGCGTTCGAAAACACTTCGTGGTTATTCTGATCGTTTGTCATGTTGGTGACCCGTCCGTTTTCATCTTTCTCCACACGGAGCTGGGCTGTGTGCTCCGGCAGATTTTCCTGAATGGATGTTGTAATCAGCGTCACATCTGCCCCGGTATCCAGGTGCTGTTGAAAAGCCTCGTCGTAGCTCGTGTTGGCGATAAACTGACTGCCGCTGATCAGTACATGTTCGGCTTTTGACCGGTGGAAGTAATCACGGTTGTTGTGAAAATGGCGCAGATCTCCTCTGGAAATATCGGTAGGATCATTCCAGTCCGGTGGAAGAATAAACAGCCCGCCATGTCGTCTCGCGAGCTCCCAGTCGCCTCCTGTGCCGAGATGGTCCATAAGTGAACGGTACTTGCGGCTCGTAAAAATCGCTACTTCTGTAATATTTGTTTTAACCATGTTTGACAGTGTGAAATCAATCAGCCGGTATCTTCCGGCAAAAGGAGCCGCAGCCCCGCAGCGGAAGTAGGTCAGTTCTTCCAGAAATTCATGCTCGTGCTCCAGGTTAATTAAACCCATTAATTTGCTCATAAATGCCGCCTCCTTTAAGTTAACTGCTCCACATATTCTTCGTTTATTACTACCGGCTCGTCGTAATCAGCTCCATCGATAACGGTGTTATCGGGAATTACTACGTTTTCCATAATAATTGCACGGTTGATCGTACAGTTTTTCCCGACTGTGACTCTCGGGTGGAGGATGGATTCTTTAATCATAGAACCGCTTCCGACCTGGATGCATTCAAATAAAATAGAGCTTTTAACTGTTCCGCTGATCCATGAGCCGGAGTTTATGAGAGAGTTTTCAACTACGGCTGTCGCCTCGAGATACTGCGGCGGATAGTTTGTGTCCTCAGAGTACGTACGCCATTCTTTATTATTGAGGGAGAGGGAAAGATCTTCCTCAAGAAGGTCCATGTTGGCTTCCCAGTAGCTCTGAATAGTACCGACGTCTTTCCAGTAGCCGTTGAAACGATAGGCATACATTCGTTTTCCTTCGTCCAGCATCGCCGGAATGATGTCTTTGCCGAAGTCGTGGTCGGACATATCTTTTTCGGCATCATCCACAAGGTAGCTTCGCAGCGCTTTCCAGTTGAAAATATAAATTCCCATAGAGGCAAGGTTGCTTTTCGGGTTTTCAGGTTTTTCATCAAATTCATAAATCTCAAGGTCGTCGTGTGTATTCAAAATTCCAAAACGGGAAGCTTCCTCCCATGGAACTTCAATAACAGAAATAGTCGCATCCGACTGCTTTTCTTCGTGGTGCTGAAGGAGATGCTCATAGTTCATCTGATATATGTGGTCCCCGGAAATAACAAGCACGTATTCCGGGTCATATTGATCAATGTAATGAATGTTCTGATAAATTGCATCAGCCGTGCCTTTATACCAGCTGCCCCCCTGTTTGGCTGTGTAGGGGGAGAGGATCGTAAGCCCTTCATACTGACGGTCCAGATCCCACGGTTTACCGATACCGATATGAGTGTTCAGGATCAGAGGGGAGTACTGGGTAAGAACCCCGACGGTATTGATTCCGGAATTAGTACAGTTGGAGAGAGTAAAATCAATGATACGGTACTTGCCCCCGAATGGAACCGCAGGCTTGGCGAGGTTTTTTGTGAGGAGTCCGAGTCGTTTCCCTTCCCCCCCTGCCAGAAGCATGGCAACACAGCGTTTCTTTTTCATTTTACTTCCTCCTTTTTTGAGGTGAATTGGATTTTTTAAATACAGCTGCCGCAAATGGCGGCACTTTAATTAATATATGCTGGTCCTGACCGTGCCAGGATTCAGGATAGCTGAAATGTTTTTTTTCGTTTATCTGGTCCGAGCCTCCGAAGTCAGCTTTGTCCGAATTAAACACTTCCGTGTAGGTACCGGGCGAGGGGACACCGATTTTGTAGTCGTAATACACTTCAGATGTAAAGTTGCAGACGATAACGAGCTCTTCTTTCCGGCCTCTGCGTATAAAGGCAATAATGCTCTGTTCACTGTTATGCGGGTCAATCCATTCGAAGCCGCTGCTTTCGTGGTCCATTTCAAAAAGAGCGGGCTCGGATTTGTAAAAGAGATTCAATGTTTTAACGTAGTTTTTCATCGCGGCGTGAAGTGGATAGTCAAGAAGGAGCCAGTCGAGATCTTCTTTATCTTTCCATTCAGCATACTGGCCGAACTCCCCGCCCATAAACAGGAGTTTTTTGCCCGGGTGGGTCATTTGATAGCCGTAGAAAAGGCGGAGCTGGGCAAACTGCTGCCACTGATCCCCCGGCATTTTGTCGAGCATTGATTTTTTTCCGTGGACGACTTCATCGTGGGAAAGCGGAAGAACATAGTTTTCACTGAAAGCGTACATAAAAGAAAAAGTAAGCAGGTTGTGGTGCCACCTGCGGTGGTAGGAAGAGTATTCCATGTACCGCAGCATGTCATTCATCCATCCCATATTCCATTTATAATTAAAGCCGAGCCCGCCTGTATTTGTAGGAGAAGTAACAAGCGGGATATCGGAACTGTCTTCAGCCATCATCAGCGCACTGCTGTCGTAAGCAAATACAGCTTCATTCAGCTTTCGCAGAAAAGCAAGAGCTTCCAGGTTTTCCTCACCGCCGTAAGTGTTGAAAATTTTTGGTTCTCCGTCCATGCGGTCGAAGTTGAGATAGAGCATGCTGGCTACAGCATCTGCCCGGATTCCATCAATGTGAAATTCTTTCATCCAAAAGATGGCATTCGATACGAGAAAACTCTGTATTTCGGGTTTTCCGAAGTCAAAAGTAAGTGTGCCCCAGGAGGGTTTGTCAGCTTTTTTATCATCATTGTATTCAAAGAGAGCTTCCCCATCAAAGCGCCGGAGCCCGTGATCATCCTTGCAGAAATGTCCGGGAACCCAGTCCATAATGACCCCGATGCCTTCCTGATGGCACCGGTCAACAAAATACTTGAACTGATTCGGAGTTCCATAGCGGCTTGTTACAGCAAAATAACCGGTGATCTGATATCCCCAGGACAGATCGAATGGATGCTCAGCGAGCGGCATCAGTTCGATATGTGTATATCCCATCTCCTTAACGTACGGGATAAGGAGATCTGCCATCTCTTCGTAATCATAGAGTGTTCCGTCCTCTTTCTGCTTCCAGGTTCCGAAGTGCACCTCGTAAATGTTAACCGGCGAATCGTAAGGAGGAGCAGATTCTTTATACTTCTGCCAGGCTTGATCTTTCCAGACGTAGCCGGTAGTATCGAATGGCGTGACAGAAGCTGTAGCAGGACGTACTTCTGCCTGTCGGGCAAAAGGGTCGGCTTTAAGTCCGCTCCAGCCTCCGGGGTTTTTAATCGCGTATTTGTAGGTGCTTCCTTCCGGGATATCTTCAAAAAAACCTCCCCAGAGCCCTGTTTCATTCATCAGCTCCAATGTGTGGGTGGTCCATGACCAGTTATTGAAATCACCGGCGACAGCTATCGAAGAAGCGTGTGGAGCCCACACGGTAAAACGACAGCCGTATACGTCGTCAAGTGTTATATAATGAGAGCCCAGCATGTGCTGGGATTCATAATTTGTTCCCTGATGAAATAAATATATATCGTCTTCCGACAATCCAAATTTCATAGGCGGAACCTCCTTTCTTATTTTTACTTTTACCCGCCGGCCGAGCCCGTTAAAACAGGACTCTGCCTGCATAAAAGCGTTAAGTGTTTGTATTCGATAGATTGTACGGAAACTCCTGTTATAATTGTGATAAAATTAAGAGAAATAGTGAGTGCAGGTGTACATTTCGGATGTCCGGAGATCATTAAAATCAAAAACCGCTGGTGTTTTCTTCCAGTATTCAGAAAGGAAACACTTAATCAGACAGCAAAGATGTATCCGGCTTCTGTGCAGAAGGACCAGGACAGCGTACCGCCTGCTTTTTCAAAGCAGTTTAACACAAAGAAGATGCAAACAGAGATGGGGTAGACATCATGATAAAATTCTGGCTTGACGAACGGCATGTTATAACAGTGGAAACAGACATGCCTTTGGAAGAAAAAAGACTCCACCTTTATACAGCGGGAAAGAAAAACAGTTACCCGCTGTTTTATGAAGAGAGGATAGATGAAAAGAATGTGCACTACAGAAGCCCGGACATGCTCCCGGTGGAGAAAGGCATGACCATAGAAGCCGGGGGGGATATCTTCCCCGTTTATTTAAGGAAAATAGTCCATGACCCCGCCTTTGATGAGGAGTTTTCTGCTCTTGATGAAGAGCTCGGGGCTGCTGCTGAAGATGGAAAAACGACGTTCCGCGTGTGGAGTCCTCTTGCCGAAAGCATGAACGTAGTGGTAAATAATAAACTTTACCCTATGCAGGACAAAAGAAACGGGACGTGGGAAAAAAGTTTTCCGGAAGATCTCCACGGCGCGGAGTATTTTTATAAAGGAATGGTTCACGGAGAGGTCAAAAGTCTCGTTGATCCTTATGCTAAAGCTCTTACTCCAAACAGCGTCAGAGGAGTCGTTTACCGTTTGGACAAAAACACGGACAGACCGGACAGACCGCCCCTGGCCCATACCCAGGACAGCATTATTTACGAACTGCATATAAGGGATGCTACGATCCACCCGGACAGCGGGGTCAAGGCGAAAGGAAAGTATAAAGGATTGACAGAGAGAAACACGGTGAATAAGGAGGGTTTTTCTACAGGTCTTTCCTATATTAAGGATCTTGGTGTCACCCATGTGGAACTGCTGCCGATCAACGATTTTGGACGGGTGGACGATTTCAAGCCGGATGAAACGTACAACTGGGGATACGATCCATTGTATTTTCAGGTGCCGGAAGGAAGCTTTGCAACGAGCGTAAAAGATCCGTTTGCACGAATCAGGGAATGCCGTGAAATGATTGATGCCTTTCATGAAGAAGAAATTGGTGTCATCGCAGATGTTGTATTTAACCACGTTTTTGTGATGCAGGAATCTTCCTTTGAAAAGCTGATGCCCGGTTATTACTTCCGTTATCACCAGGACGGAACATTAAGTAATGGAACGGGAGTCGGCAACGATATAGCTTCTGAGAGACTGATGGTACGAAAGTTTATTCTCGATACCGTCGATTACTGGCTGGAACATTATCACGTAGACGGATTCCGTTTTGATTTGATGGGGGCGCTGGACAAATGCACAATGAAAGAAATCGCAGCGCGCTGCAGAAATGAATCTGTACCGGTTATTATTCTCGGAGAAGGATGGCATCTCCCGACAGCTCTCGCAGATGATTTAAAAACAACGAACACACAGGCCGGGGACCTCCCTGATCTTCGATTTTTTAATGATTTTTTCCGCGACACGGCTAAAGGGAATTTATTCGATTTGAGGGATTATGGATATATTAACGGGAAGGGGAGGTTTATTGAAAGGCTGCCGCAGCTCGTTAAAGGATCGGCTGACCTGGAAGAAGCTGTGTCCCCTTTTACCGCGGAAGTCGTTCAGACAGTTAACTACACTGAATCCCACGACAACCATACACTTTGGGACCGTCTGGAATATACAAACGCGGATGAACCGGAAGAAGATAGAAGAGCAATGTGCCGTCTTGCTCTAGGACTGACACTCGTAAGTCAGGGAGTTCCTTTTATTCACGCCGGACAGGAGTTTTTCAGAACAAAGCTTGGGGAAGGTAATAGTTATATATCCAGTGACAGAATCAATCAGCTTGACTGGGAAGAGCGTGGAAAGTATGACAGCGATACAGCTTTTATAAAGGAAATTATTGCTGTCAGACGCCGCTACGAAGTTTTTCGACTGCGTTCTGCCAAAAATGTGCGTGACCGTCTTCATATTTTGAGCACCCCGGCCCCTGTTTTTGGCTTTACCTTACTTGAAGCAGCAGGCGACATCGTTATATATTTAAACCCGACGAAACGAATCTTCGAAATACAGCTGCCGTCTCCAGGGGAGTGGCATCATCTTGCTTCCAGTGTGAAGGAGACCGGGGAAAGTACCATAGGGGAGTTTATGACACTGGAACCATACGAATTTTTAATGGTAAAAAAACAGCGGCGGTAGTTGAACAAAAAGAAAAACTTATTTACAATGATATAAGGCTTTTTCTGCGGTCGAGTGGTAAAAAAGTAATGAACGAGAGATAAGGGTGAAACGATTGGAACATTTCATGGGTGAAGGATGGCATCTGCGTCCCGCCGGCGGAGCAACCGGGGAAGCGTATATTGCCGAACAAGGACAACAAAAAATATTTATTAAACGTAATTCTTCACCGTTTTTAGCTGTTTTATCTGCTGAAGGAATTGTTCCGAAGCTCCTCTGGACGAAGCGGCTGGAAAACGGTGATGTGATTACAGCCCAGCAGTGGGTCAACGGCCGAGAGCTGAAAAGCGGAGAAATGAACTGCAGACAAGTCGCGGGACTCCTTGCTAAAATTCACCGGTCGGAAGAACTTCTCGATATGTTCATGCGTATGGGAAATAAACCGCTCGATCCGGGGAAGATATACGAAGGACTCTCCGAAAGAGCCGCCGGAATCCGGGAAGCAGATAAGCTTATCGCGCAGGCTCTCGAAGAACTAAGCAGCAGGTATCCGCTGTTACCGGAAGGAGAATACGTTGTATGCCATACTGATGTGCATCACAACAACTGGATTGAAGATGAAAACAAAAACTTATTCCTGATTGACTGGGACGGAGCGCAGGTGGCAGATCCTGCGCTCGATTTAGCCCCGCTGCTTTATGAATATGTGCCGAAAGAGGACTGGGAGACATGGCTGGCAGCCTATGGAGAAAATCCGGACAGCACCCTGCTTTTCAGAATGTGGTGGTACCGTACGGCCCAGTGTGTCGAGAACGTCCTGTGGCATGCGCTGAGGGACGAAAAGGAAGAAGTCTCCGCGTGGTACAGGCGGCTTGAGGAAGTGAGGAACGACTGAATGGTCTATAAATGAAAGGGGCGTACCTCTCCGGGCGTCCTTTTATTTGTGTGTCGAGCAGGAAAAAGTATGAACAGGTCAGTTATGACGGTCAGGAAAATATGAGCTTAATGGAGGTAATCAAATATGCGTCTGCGTAATAAGCCCTGGGCAAAGGAATATATAGAAAGCAACAGCCACATTGTCGAAAAAGATCCGAAAGCATGGAAAAATAAATGGAAAGAAAGATTCGGCAACGATCATCCAATTTACGTGGAAGCTGGTTCAGGTAAAGGGAAATTCGTAAACGAACTTGCAGAGAAGAACCCGGAAATCAATGTTATAGGAATCGAATTGTACGAAAGCGTAATTGTTAAAGGAGTAGAACAAGCTGTCCAAAAACCAAAGTCCAACCTCATCCTGCTGCAGCAGAATGTGGAGGATTTGACTGAATTCTTCGGCGGAGAAGAAATCGACCGGCTTTTTATTAATTTTACCGATCCGTGGCCGAAAAAAAGACATGCTAAACGGCGCCTTACAAATGCAGGATTTTTGAAAAAGTATGAAGAAGTACTAAAAAGAGAAGCCGAGATCCATTTTAAGACAGACAATCAGGGGCTGTTTGAATATTCATTGGAATCTATAGCGAATTATGGAATGAATCTGCAGAATGTCAGCCTTGATCTTCATCGGAGCGGAATGGAAGACAATATTATGACAGAATATGAACAAAAGTTTTCAGAAAAAGGGATGCGCATTTACAGGCTGGAGGCTCGGCTTCACTAAAATCAGATAAGGTGGGGTTATTATGACGCTTGAACAGTTTCACGTAAGCGGAGATACGACGTTAACATGGCTCAACGGCGGGGATACGAATATGGACGGAGGGGCAATGTTCGGTGTTGTACCAAAGCCTCTCTGGTCCAGAAAATACCCGGTTAATGAAAAAAATCAGATTGAACTCCGGTGTGATCCGGTTCTGATACAGGCAGAAGGAAGAAATATGATTATGGAAGGCGGGATCGGCCGGGGGCGGCTTTCAGAAAAAGCAATGAAAAACTACGGAGTCACGGAAGAATCTGCTGTTGAGGAAAACCTCAGCGAACTCGGTCTGACCCCGGAAGATATTAGTGACGTGCTGATGACGCATATGCATTTTGA
Source organism: Alkalicoccus sp. (assembly GCA_007692495.1). Taxonomy (GTDB): domain Bacteria; phylum Bacillota; class Bacilli; order Bacillales; family Salisediminibacteriaceae; genus Alkalicoccus. The sequence continues at coordinate 19,524 of REBZ01000065.1, read as the reverse complement.
TCATTCGATGGGGTTGACGAAAGAAACAGAAGAAGGCAGGAAACCTATGTATCCGAATGCGGTGATCTGGGTGAATGATATCGAGTGGGAGGAAATGAAAAATCCGAATGTCCGTTCCAGGAATACATATTTCAAGGAAAACTGGGATGCGATTGAGCATCAGGTAAGAACCTTTAAAAAAGAGAAAGAAGTAGTGCCGGGAATACGTCTTATCCATACAGGCGGACACAGCGCAGGTCACTGCATTCTGAATATCTCCCGTGGGGAGCGGGAAATATGGCACATGGCAGACATTATGCCGACACACGCTCACCAAAATGTACTATGGGTACTGGCGTACGATGATTATCCGCTCGACTCCATTGGAAAAAAGCAGGAATATACTCTTCCGGCAATTGAAAACGGTGCCTGGTTTATGTTCTATCACGATTACAAGTACCGGATGCTCAGGTGGGATGAAAAAGGGAAGGAGATTGTTGAAAGTCTTCAGCGTAAAGAGGCGGAAGGCAGCTCGTAATAAAACAGTATTATCGTTATTGGTAAAGCTGTTTAATATACGGTGAACAGCTTCTGCACAACGCAGGAAAGATGTATATAAACAGTAGAATAATTATTCCCACAAAAGACCTTAATCAAAAACTAGGCTCTGTTAAAGCTCCGGTTGTTTTTGGAGTACCTGCGGCTCTTTCTTTTTCCGCAGGCGTCTCGAAAAATCACCGTGTCACCGGTTTTACGGAAGGAGAAACAGGACTCATAAAAAAACAGAAGTACGTCTCCTTCACGGCAGAGTTGAAACGAAGTTTTCTGCATATACCTACACGAGGCTTCAACAGAGCTAAAAACTAAAAAAACCGGCAGCACCGTATAAGTGCTGCTGGTTTTCAGCTTGTTGATTAAATGATCGGTGCAGAATAGTTATTCCAGTCAGTTTATAAGCTCCTTCTCTTACCCGGCCGTGGGGCTGGTCTTCAGCTGTTTGGCCTGCGCCGTGGTCTGACGGCGCTCCATCCACCGGTGTCTCCGCCGTTACGGAGGGAAAGCCAACTCTTTATCAAAGAAAACGGCTTCAATAAGGAGATTTATCATGGTAGAAAACTTCTTCCTATTTCTCTGCTGAAGCCGGACCGCCCGGAAAGTGGCTCGTAAGGCCCAAGTATACATAAAAAACATTTTACCAACAGCCTGAAAAAACCGGCAGCGCCGTATAAGCGCTGCCGGTTTTTTAGTCAGTCCTGTTTTACGAGTTCGATAATTGTTCCGGTAGGGGCATCGACGTAAAATTCATAAGCATTAACTGTCCCTTCCGGTTCGGAAACAGTGATGCCGCCTTTATAAACATCGTAGATCAGGTTTCCATGCTCATACTGCTCTGTCATCATGTGCACCCATGACCCTTCTACAGCGCCGAGATCGGCGGCCTTTTTCTTAACAAGTTTTAAAGCTTTCTCGGGAGAAAGCAGCGTTTCCTTCTGATCCAGTGCATTTTTAGCCAGTACCGTTGCAGCTACTCCTGCCCCGATTCCTGCAGCAAAACCTTTCCAGCTCATAGAACAACACTCCTTCTTAATTTACATGTCTTTCTCCTAGTATACTGAAAGCATCTGAAAATGCCAATGATTGTGAGAGGGTTTTCAAAATGGAATCACTGCGTAAGGTGGGATCGTGGCACTGCGTGTTCCAAAGCTTGATATGCAAACCCTGGTCTGCCGGGCCGTTAATCCACCCCTGCTCCTTTCTTGTTTTACAGGCTTCTCAGTGTACTGTTTGTAAAAGACTTATTCAAAATTCCTTTTCAGATATCTTTCGATTTTCGAAAAAACTGGAAACGGTGTAAATTCTCCGGTAAAATAAGCGTATATACATATATACAGGAGGGCGAACACATGAATCAGGAAACTTACAAAATGTTTGAAACCTTAACTCAGCTTCCGGGAGCCCCCGGATTTGAGCATGAAGTCCGGCATTATGTGAAAAACGAGCTTCAGAAATACAGTGATGAAATCGTACAGGACCGCCTCGGTGGTGTTTTCGGATTGAAAAAAGGACCGGACGACAGCCCAAGGGTCATGGTGGCCGGCCATATGGATGAAGTTGGATTTATGGTTACGTCGATAAACGAAAAAGGGCTTATCCGTTTTCAGACACTCGGTGGATGGTGGAGTCAGGTGCTTCTGGCCCAGCGTCTCCATATTATTACCGAAGACGGGCCCGTGACAGGAGTAGTGGGTTCCATTCCGCCCCATCTCCTGGACGAAGCAAAGCGAAAAAAGCCGATGGATATTAAAAACATGTATATCGATATTGGAGCAGACGATAAGGAAGATGCAGAAAGAATAGGAATTAAGCCGGGTCAGCAGATTGTACCGGTATGCCCGATGGAAACGATGGCCAATGAAAAGAAACTGCTGGCAAAAGCCTGGGACAACCGGTATGGAGTTGGTTTGTCCATTGAGCTGCTAAAAGAGCTGAAAGATGAGCAGCTGTCGAACACCCTGTACTCCGGTGCGACCGTTCAGGAAGAAGTGGGACTGCGGGGGGCCCAGGCTGCAGCCAATATGATTCAGCCGGACATCTTTTATGCGCTGGATGCCAGTCCCGCAAACGATGCTTCCGGTGAAAAAGATGCTTTCGGTCATCTCGGCAAAGGTGCACTTCTACGGATTTTTGACCGTACGATGATAACACACCGGGGAATGAGAGAGTTTGTACTTGATACAGCAGAAACAAACAAGATTCCATACCAGTATTTTATTTCCCAGGGGGGGACGGATGCCGGAAGGGTGCACATTTCAAATAATGGTGTTCCATCGGCAGTTATCGGTGTATGCTCACGTTATATTCATACAGCTGCTTCCATTATGCATGTTGATGATTACGCAGCAGCGAAAGAATTAATTGTTACTCTTGTAAGGAATACAGACAAAACGACGCTGGAAACGATTCGTAATAATGTCTGAACGAATTAAATTTCTATAAGCACCCTCTTTTAAAGCACTGACAACAGGGCAAATACGAAAGCCGTCTCAGACGGATGCTGAGACAGCTTTTTGTAAACGATTATAATAATTTCAGCGGATTCGTTAAAACCTGCTTATATACATTGTTTATTTTTCGGCAAAAATATAAGCAAGAGCTTCGAGAGCCTGGTCAGCAGTTTCCACCGTGACCTGGGCTTTTTCCGAAATTTCCTTTAATGGATGATGGAGTGAGGCAGGGCGCACGAGAATCAGCGGTTTGTCTGTCGCAAGGGCTGCACCGGCATCCATAGCACTGTTCCACTGCTTGTATTTTTCTCCGAAAAGGGCAATGACTATATCAGATTTGTTCATCAAAACACGGGTTCTCAGATTATTCATCTGGGAGGCTGCTTCATCCCGGATAATATTATCCGGCTGTTTTCCCAGAACTTCCTCTCCGATATTATCGGACCGGTCGTGATTTTCCATCGGTCCGACAAAAGTTACCGGAAGGTCTTTCTCTGAAGCTTTTTCTTTCAATTTTTGGCGCCAGTCATCATGGATCTGGCCTGCCAGATAAACGGTCAGCTGCATAGTATCTCTCCTTTTTCGTTGATAACATTACTATGAAAGAAAAGACAGAAGAATGTCAAATCATTCGTACATTTAGAGAAAATACCATATTTTTCTTCAATTTTCGACACGAAGAGTCTCCAGTGTGGTAAAATGTTTTGAGCCTACTACATGAAGAATGGAGTGGTCTTTTTTGGGGCAGATAGGACGAAAGCTGGTTTCAATTTCTATAGTGGGGCTTCTGGCAGCCTGTGGAACAGGTGAAGAAAAAATCGTAGAACAGGCAGAGGAAGTTCTGGAAGAAAAATTGAATCAGGAGCCGAAGGAAGCAACAAAGGAACATGGAGAAGTGATGCTTTACCTGCCGAATAACGCCGATATACAAAAGTCGGCAGAGGAAGAGTACCGGGTAACATATGAGGGACAGATATACGCCCTTTCGCTGAACAATAAACTGACCGAAGCGGAAGAAAATATGAATATTCAGGAGACGCAGCCGCTGATTGCAGAAGTACGCGAAGGAGAAAAAGGCTATTTAATCATTGCGCCTTTTGAAAAAGATACGTACGAAGTGAAGGTTGGTTTTGAAGGAACAACGATGACTACCGTTCTTCCGATGGAAGGCATTAATGAACAGTCCAGGTTAATGTTCGACATTGTCCAGTCGGTTGAAGAACATAATTTTATAACGACACATTAAAGCCATACCGCAGATTCTGGAAGCGTAATGGCTTCTTTTTTTTAGGAGGAATCAGATGAAAGCTTTTCTGCAGAAAAAAGGTATTGAACCGGGCGTACATAATTATTTGATTCAGGCACTCAGTTATATGGCGCTGGGGCTGTTTTCCTCGTTGATTATCGGCTTAATTATGCAGACGATCGGTGATGCAGGTGTGCAGGCAGGCCTCCCTACCGGCTGGCTTTCTGAAATTGGTGAAATGGCAATGGGCCTTGCAGGTCCGGCTATTGGGGCAGCAGTGGCGTACGGGTTAAAAGCTCCACGGCTTGTTTTGTTTGCAGGGCTTTTCAGCGGGGCGCTCGGTTACGAACTTGCGGGTCCGGCGGGAAGTTTTCTTGCAGCACTCTTTTCTACAGAGATCGGCAAGCTTGTCTCACAGGAAACAAAGGTGGATATTATCGTCACTCCCTTTGTGACGATTCTCGCTGGTGCGCTTGCCTCCTACACAGTAGGCCCGCCCATCAGTGGGGCACTGACACAGCTTGGAGCCTTTATTATATGGGCAACAGAACAGCAGCCCTTTGTAATGGGCATCATTATAGCTGTGACAATGGGGGCTGCACTCACTGCCCCTATATCCAGTGCAGCCATAGCTATTATTCTTCAACTGGACGGACTGGCGGCCGGGGCGGCAACAGTCGGGTGTGCTGCCCATATGATTGGATTTGCTGTGAGCAGCTACAGAGAAAATAAAGGAGCTGGTCTCATGGCTCTCGGCCTTGGTACTTCCATGCTGCAAATAGCCAATGTAATAAAAAATCCGCGGATTCTCATTCCGCCGACAGTCGCAGCAGCAGTTCTCGGACCGTTCGCAACGATGCTTTTCCTCATGGAAAACAATCCGGAAGGTGCCGGTATGGGTACGAGCGGACTGGTTGGACAGATTATGACAGTTAATACAATGGGCACAGAAGCCGGGGTTTTTGCAGGCATTATCATTCTCCATTTTGCGGCACCAGCAGTAATCAGCCTGATCGTATCAGAGTGGATGAGAAAAAAAGACTGGATCCGGCCTGGAGATATGCAGATTGATAAGTCATAGAAAAAGGTCAGAGTACGAGAAGCAGAATAAAGAGCTTACTACATTTTTATGAATCCTCTTGATTGGTCTGAAAAACACCTGCGTGCTACACTGTATAAAGGTAATGGAGGGATAAATTATGAAACCAATTGAAATAAAGCGGGAGCTGGAAGCACACCTGCAGGACGAAAACTGGATTACATCGTACGACAGGGATAACGACACGTTTAGAATTGTTGACGAAAGAGTAGATAAAGGAATTACAGTAAGGCTTGGAAATCTTACCGATAAATTCAAAGAAGATAAAGACGCAGCGTTGGAAGGCACTGTAGCAAAAATTAAGGAGGGCATGCGTCTTCTCGTCGAAAAAGCTGATCTGAACGGAAAGGAAAAAAGCATTTTCCCTGTGCTTCGCACACCCGGCTTTGGAGAAGGTAAACAACTGCTTTCTGATGAGCATACGGCGGAAACAAAAATCTTTTACGCAGTGGATGAAGGAGCTTCCTATTCCATGATTGATGAAGACATGCTCCATCAGTCGGGAAAAACAGGAGAGGAAATTCGTGAAACAGCACAGTTTAATGTGCGGGCCCTTCCATCCGATTTCCGGATGGATGAAGCAGCGGGAAATAAATTTTATTTCCTTCATGCTGGGGACGGCTACGAAGCCAGCAGAATTCTGGACGAGCAGCTGCTTGAGAAAATGAAAAAAGAAATACAGGGAGAGATGGCTGTAGCTGTTCCTCACCACGATATGCTGCTAATTGCAGATCTTCGCAATGAAGCCGGCTACGATGTACTCGGACAGATGACATTTCAGTTTTTTGCGGAAGGTCATGTACCGCTCACAGCTCTTCCGTTCCTTTACGAAAACGGGGAACTGGAGCCGATTTTCATTCTTGCGCAGAAAAAACCGAAGAATACGAAAAATGATGGATGATTTTTACCTTCGAAGTAAGGTAAGATAAAGGATAGGTTGAGGTGACACAGGGACGGCTTGAAAGCTGCTTTGATGTCACCTTTTGTTTAGCCGACTAACTTAAAGACAGGTGAATTCCCGTGAAAAAGAAACAAGACTACTGGTCCAAAATAAAAAACTGGCTCTTTGCAGAAGAAGAGCCGGATGCGAATATAACTGAACAATCGGAACCCACGAAAAAGAAACCTGCTTCAAATCCGGCACCGTTAAAAATGCCGCCGGCAGATAAACCGGCCAAGCAGGAACGCTATCACACCCTGCCGGAGGAAAGTGTGGAACTGGAGCCTGTGAAAATGCGCCACTACTATCCTAAAGAAACGGTCCCCCGTCTTCCAAGGGAAAGAAAAGAAGGCTCAGTTTCAAAGAAAAAAACGGAGATGAAGAGCCGTGCGAAGAGAGAGACATCCGACGTGCGCACCGGCAGTCCTCAAAGAAAACAACCGGCCGAAGTTCCCGACCGGCCTGTAAAGAAAAAAACCCGTCCTTCCGCCTATGGAAGTGGTCCTTTCAAAGCCCAGGAAATTCCTTCTCCAATCCGGGGTCTGAAACTGGAACAGGAGCGCCGGAAAGAGTACAGACAAAAAATTGAAGCAGAACACAGCGAAGAAAAACAAAGACTGGAAATTCCTGTGTCCGCAAAAACAGATACAGCAGATCACCGTAAGGAAGAAACTTTCCGAGCACCGGATCAGAGGCTTCCAGCTGATAATAATACAGTGGATTCAAACGATGTTTTTCGCCAGGGTGCATCTTCCGCCGAAGAAAAGTCAGAGGAACTGAAGACGGAAGAGAGAATTCCTCTCCAGGAGAAGGAAGCCGTGACTATCCGCCCTTCGGAATCTGAAGCAAAGGTAACGGTAGTAGAGGAAAACAGTCTGCATGCAGAAAAAACCTCTGATAAAGAGGTGAATTCTTCTTTTGAACCGTCAGTTATTTATGAAGAAGATGTTCCTGAGGAAGAAGTGCAAATTGAAGAAAAAATGGAAGATATTCAGGATAATAAACAAATGGATACAGCACAGCGGCAGATAGAAGCGGTGCCCGTCCGGATAGAAGAAAAAAGCAGCTCAGAAAAAAACGGGAACACCCCACAGCCGGCAAAGCCCTCAAAAAAGGAAAGCGGCAAGCCGGCTAAACCTTTTAACGTGATGATGACACCAGCTGACCGGGCCCGTGCAAAGCGTGCGCCTCAGAGAACGGTCCCAGGGTATACATTTCCACCGCTTAACCTTCTGGATGTTCCACCACAGGTGGATACCGGGAGAGAGGAATGGGCGGAAGGAATGTCCCGGAAACTAAACGAAACTTTCTCTTATTTCCGGATTCAGGCAGAAGTAGTAACTTATACGTCCGGTCCTTCAGTTACAAGATTTGAAGTGCAGCCGGAACCGGGAGTGAAAATAAGTAAAATTGTCCAGCTGACAGATGATTTAAAAAGAAGTCTGGCGGCAACAGAAATACGGCTGGAAGCACCTATTCCCGGCAAAACAACTGTTGGAATAGAGGTGCCTAATCCTGCCCCTTCCCCGGTCATGCTGCGGACAGTATTAAAAGATAAAAATTTCCGAGATGCTCCCTCTCCGCTTACGGTGGCGCTCGGGGTTGATATCAGTGGAAATGCTGTTGTTACAGATATTACCTCCATGCCCCACGGTCTTATAGCCGGTACGACAGGGTCTGGTAAAAGTGTGTGTGTGAATTCCATGTTGACGAGTATCTTGTATAAAGCTTCCCCTGAGGAAGTACGGATGCTTCTGATTGATCCAAAAATGGTGGAGCTTGCTCCATTTAACAGCGTACCTCACCTGGCGGCACCGGTTATTACAGATACGAAAGAAGCCACAGCGGCGCTGAACTGGGCTGTAGAGGAAATGGAAAGGCGGTATCAGCTTTTTGCAGATACAGGAGCCCGTGACTTAAGCCGCTATAACGCTAAAGCTGAACATAAGCTTCCTAAACTTTTAATTGTCGTTGATGAACTGGCGGACCTGATGATGGTGGCCCCTTCCGAAGTGGAGGATGCTGTATGCCGCATTGCCCAAAAAGCCAGAGCCTGCGGTATCCATCTTCTTGTAGCAACTCAAAGACCTTCCGTCGATGTTATTACTGGACTGATTAAAGCTAATATTCCTTCACGTATCGCCTTTTCTGTTTCATCTGCGGCGGACTCGCGTACCATTCTGGACAGCGGCGGTGCTGAGAGACTTCTCGGCAGGGGGGATATGCTCTTTCATCCGAACAGCAGCCCGAAACCGGTAAGAATACAGGGAACGTTTGTTACAGATGATGAAATAGACAGGGTAATTGAATTTGCCGGCAGAAATGACAGGCCGGCTCCGCTTTTTGATCCGAAAGAACTGAAAGAAATTGAAAATACGGCCCCTGAAGACAGGCTGTTTGATGAGGCGAGAGAATTTGTTATCGAAAAACAGACTGCTTCAACCTCTCTGCTGCAGAGGCGCTTCCAAGTAGGCTATAATCGAGCAGCCAGACTGATTGACGAACTGGAAGCCCACGGTGTCGTTTCTCCAGCTAACGGCAGTAAACCAAGGGATGTATACACCGGTTTGGACCGCGTGACCTGAATTGCTGGATTAAGCACAGTCATTCAGGGTATACTGGGAAAAAGGGTACACAGTATTATTGTTTTTGGTACAATAGCAACTGTGTATTCTTTTTTTATTCAGCTGAAGGGCACCGTGATCGAAGGACCGGGAGCCGTCTGCTCTCCGTTTTAACAGCTTTGAACAAAATCCAGGGAGGGGATGTACTATGCATCAAATATCTTTGGGTCATCTGGTTCAACAAAAATCTCCGAATTGGCTTCATCTGCTGACCGACAGCGAAAGAATGAAAGACATCGTACTGAAAAACGGAGTAGAAAGCATCAATGAGGAAGATGTAATGGAGATCATGGAAGCCGTAATAGCAGAGTATGCAAAAGAAACAATTCATCATTAATAATTTTAAGGATATACAAGGAGATTATGATTCATGAAGGAAATATCACTTAAACTGCAGGGGAAAATCAGTCGGTTAACCAACAAAACGTTCAAATTCGATGAGCGGGTTGGAGAAGGATGGTTTTCTGCGGTTTATTTTTTAAAAACAAAAAAAATTGCCGAAGAGATCGTCCCGGATAACACTGTGACTATGCAGTTTTTTCAAAAGGAAAATGCCGTTCTGTGCGGAACAGATGAAGTGCTGGCACTTCTTCAGGAGTTCGCTGTCCGGCCGGAAGATCTGGAAATTCATTCACTTGCAGACGGAGATAAGGTACAGCCTTTTGAATCGGTCCTTACGATCACAGGACCCTATCAGCATTTTGGTTTTCTGGAAGGAGTAATTGATGGTATTCTGGCAAGGAGAACCTCTGTAGCTACCAACGTGTATGAAGTAGTTAAAGCGGCAAGAACATCCGGTACAGAAAAACCGGTTATTTTTATGGGTGACCGCGATGACCACTTTATGATGCAGTCGGGGGATGGATACGCCGCATTTATCGGCGGCTCCAAAGCCCAGGCTACCCACGCTATGAACGAATGGTGGGGAAAAAAAGGAATCGGAACGATGCCTCACGCTCTTATCCAGCTGTTTGAAGGGGACCTTGTAAAAGCGACAAAAGCTTATCAGGAAACGTTTCCTGATGACGAACTCATGGCTCTCGTCGATTACAATAACGATGTCATTACCGATTCATTAAAGGTGGCCCGTGAGTTTGGAGAAGAGCTGAGTGCTGTACGGCTGGATACGTCCAATCACATGGTCGACAAATACTTCACAAGAAATCCGGATGTTCTTGGAAGCTTTGATCCAAGAGGTGTCAATCCGAAGCTTATTTTTGCTCTCCGGGAAGCACTTGACGCGGAAGGCTTCACACAGGTGAAAATAGTTGCATCCGGCGGATTTGATGCTGCCCGTATTACAAGATATGAAAAAGAAGGAGTGCCGGTCGACATGTACGGAGTAGGCGGCAGTCTTCTGAAAATACATATCGGATTTACCGGGGATAATGTAATCCTGAACGGTTTTCCTGAAGCAAAGGAAGGAAGAAAATACCGTGAAAACCCGCGTCTTGAAAAAATTGAACTGAAAAAACAGCAGCTGGAAAGATAATAACGGTGCTGCAGTTCAAAAAACAGCAGGACTTCAACGGGATGATCTGAAAGCAGGGTTCCTCGCGTTTAAGAACTGCCGGCACTTTACGATATTTTCCGATCAGCCTGATTTAAAAGAAAGGGGGTGGCATGAAGCGACGGATGCTTCATCGTCATCCTTTTGTCTGTTTACAAGGATAATTAAAACTGATGTTTGTAAAGGTTGGATTATTTCCACAAAAAATATTAAAGGAGGGGAAAACAAATGCACGGAAAAAAAACAGCATTTCTAGTGGATTTTAAGCGGGTGAAGGAATTAAGGCAGAAGGAATATGTGCGAAGTGCAGAAATGCTGTATGAAAGTCTTTTTCAGTTTATACAGACAGAAATGAACCTCCGGGAAAAGGTGCGGGCCAAGCATATGTTCCGGGAACTGTGCGGAATTGAAAAAGAGCGGACACTTACTTCTTTTGAAGAGATGCATTTTGAACACTGGCTGATGTTTGATTACATTACTGTAATAGGTTCCCGTCCTTTGGATCTGTACATTCGTGCTGAAAAGGAAAAGATGCCGGCAAAGCTTGTAGAAACTGCTGGACTCTTTATGCTGATGTATTTGGCACCTTACCGTGTGGAAAAACAGGAAGCCGGCACACTGACTCTTCTGGACGACGAACAAAACCGCCGAAAGGTCCAGCCGCTTGGAGAACTCGCGGATACGGAAGAAGGAGATATGATTCTCGCAAGAATCAGTACAGTAGGATTCGAATCGATGATTGTAGGGCCGGTAATCCGAATCAGCAGAGAAACCGAAGACACGGTGATGAAAGAAATAAATAATAAAAAAGACGACGGCAGAAAAGCTTATCACCGCTTTATGAAAGAAATGGGAGTGAAGTATTTACATTGTCATTCTTCCCGGAATCCGTAGCAGAGCCGGAAGGATTTTGCTATAATAGAAAAGATAGCCGCAGATAAACAGCGGTTTACTAACTTAAAAGATATTCGGAGGCTCATAGGAATGACAAATTATCATTTCATTGGAATTAAAGGATCGGGCATGAGTGCCCTCGCACAAATATTAAGTGACATGAATAAAAACGTACAGGGATCCGACGTCGAAAAACGGTTTTTCACTCAGATCCCACTGGAAAAGAAAGGTATTACCCTGTTGCCGTTCAAGGCAGAAAACATCCAGGAAGGTCAGACAGTTATTGCTTCTGCAGCCTACAACGAAACGAATGAAGAAGTGAGAGCAGCAGGCGAAAAAAACATTCAAGTACATTCCTATCCTGATTTTCTGGGAAGTTTCATCCAAAATTTCACAAGCATTGCAGTGACCGGTTCCCACGGTAAAACTACGACTACCGGTCTGCTTTCGCATGTTCTTTCCGAAGCAAGACAGACTTCCTACCTGATCGGAGATGGGACAGGGAAAGGGCAGGAAAACAGTGAATATTTTGTTTTTGAAGCTTGTGAATACCGCAGACATTTTCTGAATTACTATCCTGATTATGCCATAATGACGAATATCGATTTTGACCATCCAGACTATTTTAAAGATGTAGACGACGTGTTTAAGGCGTTCCAGGAGATGGCGGATCAGGTGAAGAAAGCTATTATTGCATGTGGCGATGATCAGCACCTCAAGCATATTACAGCTAATGTGCCTGTAATATATTATGGTCTGGAAAATGACAATGATTTTCAGGCAAAAGATATATATACTGACGAAGAAGGCACACACTTTGACTGCTATATTCGAAGCGAGTCCTATGGCAGGTTTACTATACCAGGGTATGGGACGCACCACGTGCTGAATGCTCTGTCGGTTATAGCGCTCTGTCATTATGAAAACATTGAACGTGAAATACTGGAAGAAAGACTCTGTACGTTTGAAGGAGTAAAGCGAAGGTTTACAGAAAAACAAGCCGGAACCCAGATCTTAGTAGACGATTATGCCCATCATCCGACGGAAATCCGGGCTACGATTGAATCGGCAATGAAAAAGTATACCGATCGGGAAATTATCGCGATTTTCCAGCCACACACTTTTTCAAGAACAGAAGCATTTATGAATGAATTTGCCGAAACATTAAAAGAGGCCGATACTGTGTATTTGTGTGATATCTTCTCCTCCGCGAGGGAGAAGAAGGCAGAACTGCGCATAGAAGATCTGCAGCATAAAATTCCCGGAGCAAAAATTTTGAAGGAAGATAATGTAGATGTTCTGAAAGAGCATTCGACAGGCGTGCTTTTATTTATGGGTGCAGGAGACGTACAGAAATTCCAGACAGCCTATGAAAACAGGTCGGCTGTAAAATAAAATTTCCATGAGCATTGAGTGGTATGAGTAAGATACCTTCAGCTCGTCAGCTTTTCGTACCCGCTCCGGCATCCGATGGAAAAGCAGTAAGAAAAAACTCCGGCCATTCAACAGGCCGGAGAAAGGGAAAAAACTTATTTCAAGTAAGGTTTTCAGGGTTCAGCCCCTGAAGATCGTCGGTGACAAAACGGCCATTTTCCCGAACCAGTTCACCGTCAAAATAAATATTTCCGCCGCCGTATTCCGGACGCTGGATATTCACGATGTCCCAATGGATAGCGGAATCATTTCCGTTGTAAGCGTTATCGTATGCCTGACCCGGAGTGAAATGAAAACTCCCGTCAATTTTTTCATCAAATAGAATGTCCTGCATCGGATGTTTTATAAATGGATTTACACCAATGGCGAATTCCCCAATAAAGCGGGCACCTTCATCCGTATCGAGAATCTCGTTGATCTTTTTTTCATCACTGGAAGAAGCGGAAATAATTTTTCCGTCCTTGAATGTAAAAGAAACATTTTCAAACGTTGTGCCTTGATAAGGAGAAGCAGTATTGTAGGTAATAGTACCATTAACTGAATTTTTTAACGGGGCTGTATATACTTCTCCATCCGGAATATTCAGTTTACCTGCGCATTTCACAGCCGGCATGTCTTTAATGGAAAAAGTAAGGTCAGTTTTTTCACCGGTAATGCGGACTGTGTCTGTCCGGTTCATCCGTGATACGAGGGCGTCCATCGCTTTGTCCATAATACTGTAATCAAGATTACATACATTAAAGTAAAAATCTTCAAAGGCTGATGTGCTCATATCAGCGAGCTGCGCCATGGAGTCAGTTGGATAGCGCAGAACGACCCATTTAGTATTCGGGACTCTTATTTGTCGGTGCACCACAGTACCGACAGTACGCTGGTGAAGGCTCATTTTTTCAGAGGGAACGTCCGATAGTTCGCTGATGTTATTTCCGGCACGAAGTCCGATATAAGCATCCATTTCCTCCATAACATGAGCCTCAAAGCGGGCGGTCATTTCCTGCTGTTCTTCACCGGCTTCCATAAGTAAGGTGCGGTTTATATCTGCTTCTTTTAGGGAAACAAATGGTATACCCCCGGCTTCATAAGCTTTTTCAACGAGCGCTTTTACAAGCTCTTTCTGAAGTCCGAAGTTTTCAATCAGAATTTTTTCGCCCGGCTGCAGGCTGGTGGAATAGCGGATGAGGTTTTCCGCCAGAACGTTTAAACGGGGATCTCTCATGGTAAACACTCCTTATGTAGTAGATTCGTCTTAAGTTTACCTGTCTGCCGGTTAAAATGCCAGCACAGGAGCCGGAATGCTCAGGGTTTTGACAAATATTGCAGAATCCTGTTCAATAATAGAAGAACCAGTTATTTACTAAGCAGAAGGAGGAATGAAATGATGGAATGGCTTTTATATGTAAGTATTGCAATTATTGCGGTAGCTTTTGCACTGCTCGTAGTATTTATTATCTCTACGCTTAAGGCATTAAAAAACACGATGGACAACGTATCCAAAACGGTGGAGGACCTTCAGGGACAGGTGGAAGGAATAACGAAAGAATCCGATGCACTGCTACATAAGACAAATGCTCTGGCAGACGACCTGCAGCACAAATCCGAATCACTGAACTCGGTATTTGCAGCAGCACAGGATCTCGGTGTAACATTTCAAAACTTAAACCACTCTTTTAAGAGAGTGTCCGATTCTTTCTCCCAGACAGCTGAAAACCGCTCCGACCAGGTGGCAAAAGCTGTGGAATGGAGCAATGCAGCTATTACAGTCTGGTCCAAATGGAAATCGAAAAAAGAGGCAGGATCTAAATAAAGGAGGAAGCAGCGATGAGTGAAGAGAACGGGATCAATACAAAAGACTTTTTTCTGGGAACACTCATTGGAGCCCTGGCAGGTGCAGTAATTGCTTTTCTGCTGACACCGGCTTCCGGCCGTGAATTCCGTGAAGGGATTAATGAGCAGGCCCGTACAGCAAAAGATAAAACTTCTGAATGGACAAACCAGGCAGTTGAAAAAGGCGGCAGTGTAGCATCCAGTGCCAGAGAAGGTACGACGGGTCTCGGGGAAAAAATCCGCCGGGGAACCCGCTCCCTCCGCAGAAATATGCAGGAGCTGACGGATTCTGCTGATTATCTTGTAGATGATTTCGACGATTTGTCCGAGGATATTGCTGCTTCTGTACGTCAGGAAGTGGAAGATCTGCAGCGGTCGGTGGAAGAACTGATTCGTGAAGTAGAAGCATACGAAAAAGAAAAAAGCGATGGTGACAATTCTCATGCTTAAAATTAATACGATGGAAGAATTAAAACAACTTTATGCAAAAAAAGAACCTTATGTACTGATGAAACACAGCCTGACCTGTCCGATAAGCTCAGAAGCATTCGAAGAAACGGAAGCTTTTGCCGGACAGAGTGAGAATCTGCCGGTGTACTATTTGAATGTACAGGAATTCCGGGAAGGATCTTCTGATGCTGCGGAGCAGTTCCAGATTAAGCATGAATCTCCACAGGCTTTTCTTGTATCCGATGGAAAAGTAGTATGGCACGATTCCCATTGGAGAATAACAAATGAAAAACTGCAGAAAGCTGCTGAAAACCTGAATTAATTCAGTGAACGGAAGAAAGTGTGATTGTCTGCAGCCAGTGTATTCTGCCCCGAGGCCTGTTCCGGCTACGGGGCATTTTTTGGCGCCATTTCCGCCGGCCGTCTGTGAGGCAGTATTTTCAATATTCGTACAGTCATTTAATTTGCTTGTTTTGTTTCTTGCAGGAAGAATCAAGCATTTAAACTTGCTAAATGAAGTTGGAATATAGTAATATTTCTAAATATACAAAAAAATTATGCGAAGGACATTTAAAGTTGAGGTCTGAGAAGCAGTAAATTCCGCTTTTACCATGAGATAAAGAAAAAAAAGCCGCTGTTTTTCTTGCAAAATAGACTCTGTTAAAGCTTTGTGCTGATGAAAGTGTGCCGCCGGCTTTTTACACCTGCCGTGGAGAAAGCTTTCAGTTATCCACCACGACAGGTCGGATTGAAGCCAAGTTTTCCCTCTGGTCATCCACAGTGAACTCTAACATAGCGTAGAAAACAAAATTCTTTATTAAAAAAATGAGATGAAAACACTGCAGTGGCGGGATTAAAACACTTTAGCGCTTAAAAGCGTTCAAGAATTAAAGAAAAAGGGCTGACAATTGGAACTTTATCGTTTATAATGAGCAGTAATCCAAAGCAAGCGATGGCTTGACAGCAAAAGAGAGGAGTTTTTTAGAATGGGAAACGAACAACTAGAAGAGCTTAGAACGCAATTAGACGAGGTGAACGACCAGCTGTTTGAGCTGATCTCCAAAAGAGCAAAGCTTGCTCAGGAAGTAGGACGTGTCAAAGCTTCCCAGGGGCTTAATCGTTTTGATCCTGTAAGAGAACGAAAAATGCTGGACGCACTGGCTGAAAAGAATGAAGGTCCATTTGAAACGTCCACAATTCAGCATATTTTCAAAGAAATCTTTAAAGCAAGTCTTGAACTTCAGGAAGACGATCACCGGAAAGCTCTTCTTGTTTCCAGAAAACGTAAACAGGAAGATACGATCGTTAACGTAAAAGGAGAAACAATTGGAGACGGAGAACAGCGCATTATTGCGGGTCCATGTTCTGTAGAAAGCTTCGAGCAGGTGGATGAAGTAGCCGGAGCATTGAAGAAACAGGGTATTAAACTGATGCGCGGCGGCGCTTTCAAACCGAGAACTTCTCCTTATGATTTCCAGGGGCTTGGTGAAGAAGGACTTAAAATTCTTAAGCAGGTGGCAGATAAGCACGATCTGGCGGTAATCAGTGAAATCGTTACTCCACACGATATGGAAAAAGCCGTAGATTACCTCGATGTTATCCAGATTGGCGCACGCAATATGCAGAACTTTGAACTTCTTAAAGCGGCCGGAAAAGTAGATAAGCCGATTCTTCTTAAGCGGGGACTTTCTGCAACAATTAAAGAACTTATTAACGCTGCTGAGTACATCCATTCCCAGGGCAACGGTCAGATTATACTCTGTGAGCGTGGTATCAGAACGTACGAATCCGCTACAAGAAACACGCTGGATATTTCAGCTGTTCCGATTCTTAAGCAGGAAACCCACCTGCCGGTACTTGTAGACGTTACTCACTCCACCGGAAGACGGGACCTTCTGCTGCCGACTGCGAAAGCAGCCCTTGCTGTAGGAGCAGATGGTGTTATGACAGAAGTGCACCCCGATCCTGCAGTAGCACTATCTGATTCTGCCCAGCAGATGAACATTCCACAATTTGAGGAATTTCTTGCCAAGCTGACAGAGTCAGGTCTTTACAAAAAAGGCCAGCCTGCATTAAATTAATTATTTAAGGCTGTTTCGGGGGAATAAACCCTCGAAACAGCCTTTTTTTATGTAAGGAATTAATGAGATTCACAGAAAACTAAATATAATAATACCCCAGGAACAGCAGCTGTTTCTGAATATTTAGTCGTTTGCACGCCTATAAAAAGTGTCGTATGATGAGTGTAGATTATGAAAATATGAAAACCATTATTTGTAAATAAATGTTAGGAGGAGCAGCAATGAATGTAACAATTTATGATGTAGCACGAGAAGCAGGGGTGTCGATGGCTACCGTATCACGTGTTGTAAACGGCAATCCAAATGTTAAACCGACTACTAGAAAAAGAGTGATGGAAGCTATCGACCGGCTCGGTTACCGTCCGAACGCAGTAGCACGGGGACTGGCAAGCAAGAGAACCACGACAGTTGGAGTAATTATTCCCGATATCTCCAGTATTTTCTTTGCAGAGCTTGCGAGAGGAATAGAAGATATTGCGACAATGTATAAGTACAATATCATTCTCAGCAACTCGGATCAGAATAAGGACAAAGAAATTCACCTGATCAACACAATGCTTGAAAAGCAGGTGGATGGAATTGTATTTATGGGAGGAGAAATTACTAAGGAACACGAGGATGCTTTTAAAAAGTCGCCTGTGCCCGTAGTACTTTCAGCGACTATCGATGAGAAAAAGGAATTTCCATCTGTAAATATTGATTATCATCAGGCTGCCTATGATGCTGTATCCACTTTTATCCGTCAGGGACATAAGCGTATTGCTATGCTTTCCGGCACTCTTGAGGATCCAATCAATGGGTATCAGAAGTATTCAGGTTATAAAAGGGCGCTTCAGGAATCAGATATTGATCTTGAAGACGATCTTGTCGTCATCGGGGACTATACACACGATTCCGGCCTGGACGCGATTCGTCAGCTTGATAAACTGGAAAATAAACCCACAGCTATTTTTGCTTCCACAGATGAAATGGCACTTGGACTGATCCATGGTGCACAGGATGCAGGATACAGTATTCCAGAAGATTTTGAAATTATCGGGTTCGATAATACCCGTCTCGCCACTATGGTAAGGCCGGCCTTAACAACAGTTGTTCAGCCTATGTATGATATCGGTGCTGTTTCTATGAGACTGCTTACAAAACTTATGAATAACGAGGAAGTGGAAGAAAATGCGGTCGTCCTTCCGCACCGGATAGAGTATCGCCAGTCAACGTCTTATAAAGAAGAATAAAAACATTGCAGCAGCCAGCAGGAAAACCGGACAGAAAGGCACAGCATCCGGATCTGCTGACCATGCAGATTAGAGGGGGTTTTTTCGATGAAAATAGGAATAATTGGAGCAATGGAAGAAGAAATTGCTTATTTTACCCATCTTTTCAGCATCGAAGAAAAACATACGCTCGCTAAAACAAAGTATTTTGAAGGCTGCTATGGTGTCTGTAATGTTGTTCTGACAAAAGCAGGAGTTGGGAAAGTGAATGCCGCTGCCGCAGCTCAGAAAATGATTGATGTATTTCACGTGGATGTGATTTTATTCACAGGGGTGGCGGGAGCAGCAGATCCCGATCTGGAAATAGGAGATATTGTTGTGAGCAGTACGTGTCAATACCACGACATTGATGCGAGCCCGCTCGGATTTCCTAAAGGAATAATTCCTATGTTCGACGGTCCTTCCATTTTTCATGCCGATCCATTGTGGCGTTCGTTCGTTACAGAAGCTGCCCGGGAGATTGATGGTATTAATGTGAAAGAGGGGAAGGTTGTCAGCGGGGAGAAGTTCATTGCCAGTAAGGAAGAAGTGGATCAGCTGCGAACTTTGTTTGAAGCCGACTGTGTTGAAATGGAAGGTGCCGCTCTCGCTCATATTTCCTGGATGCACGACGTTCCTTTTGTAGTAATCCGTTCTATATCTGATAAAGCAAACGGTGATGCTCCAAAAGCTTTTCAGCAGTGGGTGTATGAAACGGCAGAAAGGTCTGCTTTTATTGTTACGAATGCGATTCATAAATATATGAAAACTCTTCCACAGGAAAACCGGTCGTAGTTATTGAATGCTGTTTCAGCTGATTCCGGCCCACCCGGGAAGCGTCCCGGGAGGCGGAAGCAGGGAACCGTACGTATATTAAAAATGCTTTATCAACAGTCTGAAGCCGGCCTTATCGATTATATCGATAAGGCCGGCTTGTTTATGGCTGCTTTGAAAGAAACTTTAATGCCTGTTTTACTGTTCGGGCATTTTTCTGATCAATTTCTTTTTTGCGCGGGATCTGTGGATACAATCCAGGTGGATCATCCCACTTATCAGGAAGTTTAACAGGGGATTCCTCCTGCCATTTCCGCAGCCAGGATTCCGGAATGGGATCTCTTCGAATATGGGTCTGTTCACTCATTTCCAGCCAGACACTGGACCATGCTCTTGGTACAACTCTCCATATAT
>REBZ01000025.1 GCA_007692495.1 Alkalicoccus sp. | reverse complement strand
GGGCAGCGGAAAAAGCATCTCCGGCCCCGGTGACATCTACGACAGCAGGGGGCGAACCTGTCGGTATATGGCGGGCATCGGGTGTCTCCCGTTCTGCATGCACTGCGCCTGATGCTCCGTCCGTTATGATTACTTTTTCAACCCCTTTAGCGAGCCATTCACTGCAGGCTTTCTGCCAGTCCTCTTTTGTATGAAGAGAAAATCCGAGGGCCGTTTCTGTTTCCTGCCGGTTTGTCAAAAGCCACGTAATGCCGTCGAGACTGTCCGGAAGACGGTTCATCTTCGGGGCGGAAACAGCGATGACAGCGAGCGGAATTTTTTCTCTCCGTGCCGTCTGCCTTACCGCTTCCACGGATTCCCGGGGACAGTTCAGGTCGACGATTAGACAGGAGCTGCGGACGAGGAGCGGCTCATTGCGGCGGATCAGATCGGGAGTGATCGAGTCGAGCACGTCCATGTCAGCCATTGCCAGAGCCATTTCACCGTCCGGAGCGAGCACAGCACTGTAGGAGCCTGTTGAGGCACCGGAGACGAAAGCTGTCCGTTCGACGTCGGCAAACGGGGATGTGGCTTCTTCAATCAGCTGCCACTCCACGTCCCGTCCGGCCGCAGTCAGAAGAACCGTGTCCGTTTCCATCCGTCCGAGATTTTCTGCAATATTCCGTGCAACCCCGCCGGCACTCTGGACAGAGGAAGTCGGATTCGACGTTCCCCACTGCAGAGGCTCCTTCGCCGTAAACTTGCGGTCGACATTCGCCCCTCCGATACATACTGCCGGCGATGCTTCATTTACGACATACGCCTTGCCTTTAATCATTTCTTTTCTCATGAGAGAAGAAATAATATTTGCTACGGAAGGACGGGAGAGGCCGACACTGTCAGCAAGTGCCTGCTGGGAGATATAGGGGTTTTCCTGGATCAGACGGAACACTTCCTGCTCATTTTCGGGCAGATCCATTCTGCGAAAAAGGCTCATAGCATACCTCCTAATGATATTTGTAAAAAATATAAACTTTTGTTTGATGATTTCATTTTAAGGTGTTCAAGAAGGAAAGTCAAACGAAGCGGAAAAGAATCAAACAATTTTTAAATAAAGCTGTTGTATTGTCGGTGGAGGGGCACCGACCCAGCTTAAATATAAGAAAAACAGGCTGACAGTACAGCCTGTTCGGAGAAAAAATAATTTTTCAGCTTAGCTCAGCGTTAATTGTGATCCCCACGCTCCCGCTGCTTCCTTCCTGGTCGAACCAGCGGTGCGCTTCCGCTGTCTGTTCGAGAGGGAAGGAGCGGGCGATAACAGGTTTGATTTTCCCGATCTCAGCAAGTTCCTGAATAAGCAGAAGATCGTCTGCTTTTTCGAGGGCGAGGGCAGTGATTACTTTTTTGCGGCGGGGCAGGGTCAGAAGCCGCTGCAGAACGTGTCGTCCTTTAAAACTGACCGGCATATAACGGCCGCCCGGGCGGAGGATGGGCCGGCATTTAGAGAAGGAAGCTTTTCGAGGAATGTCAAGAATGACGTCATAGGAAGCTCCGCCGTCGGTAAAATTCTCTTTTGTATAGTCAATAACATGGTCCGCCCCGAGTGATTTTACGTAATCTGTTCCGGCACTGCCGCACACGCCGGTGACTTCAGCACCGAAATAGTTTTTGGCAAGCTGTACAGCCGCGGAACCGATGCCGCCGGAAGCGCCGATGATCAGCAGCTTTTCTTTTTCCTTCAGGCCGGCTTTCCGGAGCAGATTCAGTGCCATGAGTGCACCGTAGGGAAGCGCGGCAGCTTCCCCGGGCGTCAAATTTTCCGGTTTTCGGGCGATGATACCTTCCGCGTTTATGCAGAGGTAATCGGCATGGGCACCGAATTTCTGTCCGGTATAGCCGAATACGAATTCACCCGGATGAAAACGGGTCACTTTATCTCCAACTGCTGTAATAACTCCGGAAAATTCGCTGCCGAGAATAGGCTGTTTCGGTTTCGACCATCCCATTGCGAGGCGTGCGGGAATCCAAAGAGGGAGCGGCATCGTGAATTGAAAAGGAGAAACATCATTAAAATGCCGGGCATAGCTGTCCCCGAATTTGACCGTGGAAGCGGCAACTTTCACCTGGACTTCTTTCTCTTTAGGAACCGGGGTTTCTGTTTCGTGAAGGTGAATGACTTCCGGAGGGCCGTACTTTGTGTAAACAGCAGCTTTCATTTTTTCTCCTCCTCCCGCATAAGCAGCGGCCAGTAATTTCTTTTCTTATAAGATTCCCCTTCTGGAAGAAAGTAACCCGAAAGAGAGAAAATAACATATCAATCACAAAAAAACTGCTTCGTCCCATTCCAGAACGAAGCAGTTTTTTGTTTTCCTAAATAATCCCGAGAAGCAGTGCGACGACCATAAGGACGAGACTGAAGCCCCACACCCAGAAGAATGAGTAGCGGATGTGCTTGCCCATCTCAAGGCCGGCAAGTCCCAAAGCGAGCCAGAGAGCCGGAGAAAACGGGCTGACGAACGTTCCGATAATATTTCCGATAATCATCGTGTAGGCAGCTGTTACCGAATCGACCCCGGCCGAGGTAACGATCTGCTCGACCACCGGCAGCAGCGCAAAGTAGTAGGCGTCCGTGCTTAAAATCAAGTCGAACGGGACACCGAAAACTCCCATAATGACGTGCAGGTAAGGCACGATGAAAGCCGGAAGAATGGCGACCATATCGACGGCAATGGCATCGAGCATGCCCGTCCCTTCCATAATACCAAGAAAGGAGCCGGCGGCAAGAATGATAGCCCCCATCATCAGAGCATTTGGAGCATGGGTTTTGATCCGGTCCATCTGATCCGTTACTTTCGGATAGTTCAGCGGCAGGGCAATACTTAAGGCGATCATAAACACAAAGCCGGTCGGTACGACACCCCAGACAAGCATGAAAATCATCGACAGTGTAATAAGAGCATTGATCCATATAAGCTTCGGACGACGGAGAGCTTCTCTTTCTTCATCTTCTCCTGCAGCAGTGTCCAGCGTAGCTGCTACTTCTTCTGCAGCTTCGTCACTGATTTCTTCTGAGCGCCGGGCGATACGTTTCTTTTCCCGGAAGCCGAGGAAGGCAGCCAGTAAAAGCAGCAGAAGCATAGCGGCAATCTGGAGTGGAATGAGCGGACGCCACAGCTCTGTCGGATCGACACCGAGCACGGAGCCGGCACGGCCGATCGGACCGGCCCATGGCACCATATTCATAATGCTTGCGCTCAGTCCGACGAGAAGAAGCAGCAGGTATGGACTCATGCCGAGCTTCAAGTAAACCGGAAGAAGTGCCGGTATCGTAATTAGAAAAGTGGAAGCACCTGATCCGTCGAGGTGTGTTACCGCCCCGATGGCTACCGTACCGACAGCGACCGCCACCACACTTCCGCGGGTAAGGGATACGACACGGTTGATGAACGGGTCAAAGAGACCGGTGTCCTGCATAATCCCGAAAAAGAGAATAGCGAAAATGAACATTATGACAACGCTGATAACCGAATCGATTCCTTCGTTAAAAAAGCCGCCGATGGCATCGAGGGAAAATCCGGTGATGAGCGCTCCAATAACAGGTACGAGCACGAGGCCGACAATTGGTGTCACCCGGCCGCTGATAAGCAGGGCCACGATAATCCCAATCGTTAAAATACCGACAATACTGAGCATAAATATTCCTCCTTCTGAATTTGAAAACGCTTACGGTTAAGTTGCGTTAATCGTATCAGCAGGAGGAACGGGAGAAAATATAACGAAGATAAAGCGTATATTGATTATTTTTTATATTTTGTTCATTTTGTTCACGTATGAATATAACGTCTTTCCGGGCGGCCGACATCCCCATATTTTAATAGAGCCTCGGCCTTTCCTTCGGCTGTTAAATATTCCAGATAGCGGCGTGCCGTGGAGCGGCTGGCGCCGATGGCCTCCCCGGCTTCTACGGCTGTCACCCCTTTTTCTCTTTTCAGAAGGTCGAGAATCTGCTCGAGCGTAATGGGGTCGATGCCTTTTGGAAGGTCTTCCTTCGCGCCCCCTGCAGCAGGGAGCTGCAGCAGATGATCAATCTGCTGCTGGGAGATCTCTTCTTCACTGTGAAGCATGTTCAGCCAGCGGGCGGCGCGGTAAAGTCCGGCGGAAAGCCGCTCAAAGTCCACCGGTTTCAGCAGGTAGTCGACAGCTCCGCCGAGAAGCGCCCGGCGGACAATTTCCTGCTCCCGGGCAGCCGTCAGCATAATAACGGCAGCGTCCGGCAGTATCTGCTGCAGCTCATGAAGCAGCTGCATTTCCTGCGTGTCCGGAATATAAACATCGAGCAGGACGATATGAATAGACTCCTGCTCGGCAGCAAGTGTTGCATCAGCAGCCGTTTTTGCTGAGGCAGCTGTCTGAAAGCCGTCCAGACTGTTAACGTATTTCTCTGTAATTTCCGCGACGCGGAAGTCGTCTTCTACAATGAGCACATTAAGAGGAGGCCGCATGTTGTTTCTCTCCTTTCGGGATGGTAATCACAAAGCAGGTACCCTCCGGCATCTGCTCGAGAAAGATCGTGCCGCCCGCTGCTTCGACCTGGGCTTTGGAAAGAGCGAGCCCGAAACCGTGGCCGTCTTCTCCTTTAGTGGAGGTCCCCTGCTGAAACAAAGATTCCTGAAGGGCCTCCGGGATCCCGGGCCCAAAGTCTTCAATTTCTACTAGAATGTCTTTCCCTGCATCACTGAAGAAAACTTCAATTACCCGTTCGCCGCGCGGGAGGTCCTGCATAGCTTCGATCGCATTATCGATCACGTTGCCCACAGCGGTAATGAGCGCCTGGCGGACTTCCGGAGAAAGCTCTTCAGAAAGCTGGCTCGATTCATCGACTTCCAGTTTTACCCCGTTTTCGTGGGCGAGATTCAGCTTACCTAGAAGGATGGCACTGAGCATCGGATCTTTCACGTTATGAATCAGCTGGCGGATCCAGTTTTTCTGATTGACACTTTCTTTTTGAATATACTGCATCGCCTGCTTTACTTCCCCGAGCTGCAGAAGACCGGAGATCGTGTGAAGCTTGTTTGAAAACTCATGAGTCTGTGCGCGCAGACCTTCCGCATATTCCCGGACACGCGTCAGTTCATTCGTCAGCTTTTCAATTTCCGTTTTGTTCCGGAAGGTGGAAACGGCGCCGATAAGCTTCTCTCCGTCGTACATCGGTACACGGTTCACGAGCACGATGTGGGAGCCGATCACTAGTTCCACGTCGTACTGGGCTGTTCCCTGCTCAAGTACTTCCGGCAGGCGGGAGTGGGGGAGGACTTCCTGGACGGGACGGCCGATCCACTCATCGGTTTCCTTTATTTCCTCTTTGACGAGCTTCTGGGCAGCCTGGTTCATCAGCGTAATACGTCCTTCCCGGTTCACAGCGATAATCCCTTCGTAGGCTGACTGAAGCATCGTTTCTTTCTGAAGGAGGAGAAAAGAAATTTCCTCCGGCTCCAGCTGGAAGAGCCTGCGTTTAATGTAGCGGGATAAAAGCCACGCCCCGATAATACCGGCCCCGAGAATAAACAGCAGTGTCAGTAGAAGCTCATTCCGGTAGTCGTCAACAACAGACCGCACGTCCTCCATTAAGAAGCCGACGGAAACAACGCCCACGATTTCGTTCTCATAGTAAAGCGGGGTCTTTCCACGGATGGAAGGACCGAGGGAGCCTTCCGCATGGGATATGTAGGATTCGCCGAGCTGCAGCGCCCGTTCGTTGTCTTCTCCAACCATCCGCTCGCCGAGTCTCTCCGGATCCGGGTGGGAGTAGCGGATTTCCTCCCGGTCGCCGACAACGATAAACTCTGCTTCCGATGCTTCATGAATAGGGGAAATATAGTTCTGTACGACTTCAGCATCGGGGTTTCCGCGTCCGATTTCCTCCTGAATTTCCGGCATTTCCGCAACACTTCTGGACATGCTGAGAGCCCGCTCCCCCATCTGATCCTCCAGTGATTCAGCCATGAGCTGGTAAAAAAAGAGGCCGAGGGCTGTCAGTACAGCAGCAATCAGAACGGCCGTCATTAAAGCAATTTTTACGAGCAGGCTGATCCGCTGCGGCGGGCGGCTGATGTATTTTTTCATATCGTACCGGCTGAGCCCCACCATCATTCTCCCTCCTTTATCATCTTCTGTTTATTATAACGCAGATGGAAAAAAGACGGCAGGTAAGAAAAAATTTCGGTATAGCCGCGAAAAAGAACCCATATAAGGTGAACCTGATTCACGCAGGAAAAACCCTGTCATCCCGCTTGAACAGGGGACAGGGTTCAGGTTAGGAAAGCTGCGTAATTCCGAAAACGAGAGCACTGACAATAACAACTGTATCCAGCACTGTAAGCGCCGCCCGCTTCGGTTCTGTACTGTGGTTCAGTTCGAAGTATATACGGGAGGCCCCGTCCAGCATAATGAGTACGACGAGAAGCATGAGAACAGTCGGCAGAAGAGTGATATTAAAGATCGTATAAAGAAAAAAAGTGGTGAGAAGCAGATAGCAGATGCTGAGGGCAATGCGGATTTTCTGGTGGGCGGCCGTTACTGCCTCCTCGAAAAAGCCGGAGTCCGCCTCCCGGATGCCGAAAAGCTGCTTAACCCCTGCGCGGAGGAGAAGCCACGTGCCGGTCAGGATTGCTATAAGAAAAATAATAAACATCTTACAACCCCCTTTATCTGTCTGTTTCCCGCATGAAGAAAATCGTAACCGGATTTAAATGCCAGTCAGCATTAGGAAAGACGGAGAGAAAATATTTCTTCCCCGTTTTCCGGATCGATCAGTCCTGTATTGCGGAAGCCGTTTTTTTCATAAAATGTTTTAGCTGCTTCGTTTTTTTCTGTCACGCTTAAAACAATTTCCCGGGCTTCATAGTGTCGGCGGATATAATCAACGGCAGTCTTCAAAAAGGCACTTCCAAGTCCTGTGCCCTGAAATTTTCCATCAAGCATAAAGCGGTCCAGCCAGACCGATCCTTCTTCTTTGTTTTCCGCCCCGATCATGACAAAACCTGCTGCTTCATTTTCTGCAAACAGACCGAAGCAGTGCCAGTCGTGCTCTGTTTCATAAACAGCTTCCAGAATTGACACAGCATTGCTTTCAATAAAGTTTTCCTGGTTTTCTTTTGGGGTAAGGGCTGTTATCTGCCGCCAGTTTTCGGCGGTTACGGGATGCATTGCTAATTTTTTCATTCAGGCAGCTCCCTTTCTTTGTAATATTTTTGGTGTGTGAATCGGGAATAGTGTATTATACAATGATAAAACAGCCTGACCCGCTGTAAAGAAAAACAGGCTGAAACAATCCTGGCCTTTAAAAGAGTGGATGTGAAAAAGAAAAAATAATGAATCGTGCATCGTCTGTGCAGCCGGGAAGGAGGCAGTTCATGAACGGAAAAGGAAAAATTAAGCTTCCGGGACCACGGGAGGAAGTATTTGAAAGCCTGTTTGACCCGGAACTGCTGGAAGAAAGCATTACCGGCTGCAGAGAACTCGTGCAGCTGGAGAATCATAAATACAGTGCCAAACTGGAAATAGGGATAGCCGCGGTTAAGGGGAAGTACAGCGTCATCCTCACTATGGAAGAAACAGAGGCTCCCGAATACTGCCGTATGCTCGTGTATGGAGAAGGTGGCCCGGGCATCGTAGAGGCGGAAGCGGAAATGAAGCTCTCCAACCACAACGAAAAAACAACAATGCTTATGTACACGTACGAAGCAGAACTGAGCGGGAAAGTGGCTTCCCTTAATAAATCTGTTCTTCAGGGAGCTGCAAAAATAATTATTACTGATTTTTTCCGCCGATCTAAAAAAGAAATTAAAAAAGATCAGAAGGAAAACGGCCGAAATAAATCGTCGGAGGAGGAAGAATGATGAAAAAAGTCGTCGTAACCGGAGGGGCAGGCCTGCTCGGTCCATGGGTCATAAAGGAATTTAGTGATGAAGGATGGCACGTTGTTAATGCAGATATGAAAAAGCCGGAAGAACCACTTTGTGATACGGTAATCACGGATTTAACCAACCTTGGAGAGGTGTATGGTGTACTGCAGGGAGCAGATGCTGTAGTACATCTTGCGGCCATTCCAGTAGCTTACTCTCATCCTAATGAAGTAACTTTCGGAAATAATACACTTTCGACGTACAATATATTGGAAGCGGCTGCCGGGCTGGGTATTAAAAAAGCAGTGATTGCTTCCAGTGAATCCTCCTACGGCATCTGCTTTGCAAAGCAGCGATTCGATCCGAAGTACGTACCGATCGACGAAGAACACCCACAGCTGCCGGAAGATGCGTATGGTCTTTCCAAAATAGTGAATGAAGAAACAGCTAAAATGATTCACCGCCGCACGGGGATGCAGGTCGTAAGCTTCCGGCTCGGCAATGTGATTTCGCCGGACATGTATAAAAACTTTCCTTCTTTCATTAATGATTCCTCACAGCGCGACCGTATTCTCTGGAGCTATATCGATACACGAGATGCCGCAGCTGCATGCCGTCTTGCTGTAGAAGCCGAAGGTCTAGGAGCGGAAGCACTCAACTTGGCTTCTGATGATACAAGTATGGCAATCCCGAGCCGCGAACTCATGAAAGCAGAATTTCCTAAAGTTCCTTTCAAAAAAGAAATCGGGGAATATGAATCTCTCCTGAACAGTGAAAAAGCCAAAACGCTTCTCGGATGGCAGCCTGTTCATTTCTGGCGGGAGTATGTATAATCAGCCGCATGGAGATCGGAAAAGTATCTCCGGCGGCATTTCAGAGTGTTGATTAAGTGTTGATTTCAGAATAATTATTCTTCTGAGCGTATAGCTTTCTCCTGCACTCCCCGCCGGACGTTCCGGAGGAAAAAGCATCTCCTTGATGGAAGAGAGGACGGAATCAACACGTTTTTTGAGAAGAGGAAACTTCTTTTTATTTTCCTGCGGGAGCTGCAGCAGGCGACTCCGAGGCGATAGAGGACGAGCTGAAGATCCATTTCTTCCGGTTTATGGGCGGAAGAAATTAGCTGAAGCCGGCCCGCCCGGAAAGCGTCCTGCGGAGGCGAAAGCAGGGAAACGTATACGTATGTATAAAAAAACTTTATAAACAGCCTGGGGTGCCGCCGGCTCTAAAATAGCCGGCGGCACTTAATGGTTTACTCGTGGTATTTTTTCAGCACTTCCTGAAGGGGGATGCGGTTGATTTTCCGGCGGCTGATGTAGGTGCTTATAAAGAATATCAAAAGCAGAACCACGAGCG
>REBZ01000063.1 GCA_007692495.1 Alkalicoccus sp. | reverse complement strand
CTTATTTCCCTGCTGCAGCCGCAGGGGCGACTCCAGGGCGATCAAGGACGAGGTGAAGATCCAGTTCTTCCAACCTGCGGGCGGAAGAAATTAGCTGAGGCCGTCCCGCCCGGAAAGCGTCCCCGGAAGGCGGAAGCAGAACCGTCTATCTATACATAAAAAACACTTTATCAACAGCCTGAGGCCGTCGTGACAGCTTCTGTCACGACGGCCCTAAACTGGTGCTCACAGGAGAAAGCTTTACAGCTTTGTCAATCGGATTCTGTGAGTCCTACTCTTTTCCCGAAAAACTGTTTGTCCCACAGGTGGCGGCACGTAAATAAAGCAGTACTTCCGGTGGAAATACGGGACCCTCCGGAAGGAAGGAAATCTATTTCCCAAAGAATATTATCTGAGGCATCACCTTCAGGAAGGTAGGTGGGACAAAAAATCGTCCAGTCGAGACCGGAGTCATTCAGGGAATAATAAACGGAAGCATGTTCTTCCGCTGCTCTTGTCATTTTTCTTTTGGATTCTCCGGATTGAAAACGGAAAATGTCAGGGTTGGAACGGGCCCGGAGAATTCCTGCCGTTCCAATGGTAATAATACGCCTGATATTGTAATGCTTCATCTGATTAATAATAAGAGGAACAGCAGCACTTAATGTATCTGACTTGTCTGTGGAAAGAGCACTGTATACGAGGGAGGTATTTTCATCAAATACTTTGGCGAGGTCATTTTCATTACGGACTTCTCCCCGGACAGCATGGAATTGAGGGTGTTCCGCTAATGAGGCAGGAAGTTTTTCGGGGGTTCGTACGAGAGCTGTTATCTCGTATCCTTCCTGCAGAAGACAAGCAGCAGCTCTGCTTCCCGTTCTGCCGGTAGCTCCAAACATCGTAATTTTCATTTATAGGTTCCTCCTGTAAAATAGTATTGTAACGGCAGGTTAAACTGAGCCGGATACTGCTTAAAGCATAAAATTCATAATAATAAGGTCCGCAGGTCATGCGTCAGTGAAAATCCTGAAGTAAGCCAAGAACGACGCTGATTACTGCTGAATGAAGATTTGAATTTAGTGTAGCACGGAAAAATCAAAAATCAAAAGAAGGTTATATGATGTTTCAAACTGTTGATGCCTGGCTGCAGGTAGTAAGAGAACCTGTTATGAATGCTGCGAATCAAATGGAATCACTTCCTGTTCTGTTTGCGTTTCTTCTCGGTGCCGTCGGGGCACTTGCTCCTTGTCAGTTGTCAGGCAATGTAAGTGCGGTTACGCTGTATGGGTCAAATTCTCTGAATAAAAAAACGGCATGGAGGGAAGTTTTCTTTTTTATAGCTGGTAAAGTTACTGCTTTTTCCGCTCTTGGGCTTCTTGTAGTACTGCTCGGACGGGAGTTTCAGCGGCAGCTTCCAGTTTTCTTTGAACCGTTCAGGCAGCTGCTCGGTCCGCTGCTTATTTTTATAGGCTTGTATCTGCTCGGTTTGTTTTCCCTGAAATTCTTTGTGCCGCTCTGGAAAAAATGGCGCCCGGAAAAGAAAGGGGGCTGGGGGGCTTTCCTGCTCGGATTCAGCTTTTCTCTCGGCTTTTGTCCGACGATGTTTCTTTTATTTTTTGTTCTTCTGATGCCTGCTGCTGTCAATGCAGGCACCGGTTTTATAATGCCGCCGGTTTTTGCTGTCGGAACTTCTCTGCCGCTCCTCTTTGTTATATTCATCATCTGGTACCTGGAACTTGGGGGAAGTGCTATGAAAAAAAGCAGAAAAGCCGGAGAAATAGTACAGAAGGCTGCCGGAATAATACTAATAGCAGCAGGGATGGCAGACATTCTTATCTTCTGGTAATGGAAAACTTTATTTACATTACCAGAAGTTTCTTTTATAATCATCTTAACAGCGGTTAACTGAACGATTGCTCAGTCAGTCCGTCGTTTTTCTTGCTTTGTTTTGTAAGCCCTTACATAAAAAAGAGAGGAGAAGATGCATAATGGATTTTTCATTAACAAAAGAACAGCGTATGATCCAGGAAATGGTACGTGATTTTGCGGAAAAAGAAATTGCACCTAAGGCGGACGATATTGACAAAGAGGAGCGGTTTCCGGAAGAAGTTTTCAGGAAAATGGGGGAGCTTGGACTAATGGGGATTCCTTTCCCGGAAGAATACGGAGGTTCCGGAGGAGATACGCTGTCCTATATTCTTGCTGTAGAGGAAATAGGCAGAGTATGTGGAAGTACAGGTTTGAGCTACGCGGCAGCAGTTTCTCTCGGCTCTTCTCCTATTTACCACTTTGGTACGGAGAAGCAGCGCCAGGAGCATCTCATACCGCTTGCTTCGGGGGGCAGTCTGGCTTCTTTCGGTCTGACAGAACCGAATGCCGGATCCGACGCCGGCGGTACGAGAACTAAAGCAGAGAAGAGAGGAGACCGTTACGTAATCAATGGGGAAAAGTGCTGGATTACGAACGCTTCCTATGCGCGTACAGTCACGGTTACAGCTGTAACTGGCGAAGACGACAGAGGAAAAAAGAAAATATCTGCTTTTATCGTTCCTACAGATGCAAAAGGACTGACGATCCGTGCAGAATACGAAAAAATGGGCGTCAAAGGATCCAATACGACAGAGCTGGTACTGGAAGATGTGGAAGTTCCGGAAGAAAATATTCTTGGAGATCCGGAAAAGGGCTTTAATCAGTTTCTTTACACACTCGACGGAGGAAGAATTTCGATAGCTTCGCTTGCACTCGGTATCGGGCGTGCAGCATATGAGGATGCGCTGAAGTACAGTAATGAAAGAAAACAGTTCGGTAAGCATATCGGAAGTTTCCAGGCTATTCAGTTTAAGCTGGCGGATGTTGCCATGGAGCTGGAACTGGCGAGAAACATGATAGCTAAAGCAGCCTGGCTGAAAGATAATAAAAAGCCGTTCAAAAAAGAAGCAGCTATGGCTAAGCTTTTTGCCTCTGAAGCAGCCACAAGAGCCTGTAATCAATCCCTGCAGATTCACGGGGGCTACGGCTACATGAGAGAGTATAAAATCGAACGATATTTGAGGGATGCCAAGCTCATGGAAATCGGAGAAGGGACTTCGGAAATCCAGCGTCTTGTTATTGCAAGAGAAATCGGCTGTCCTAGACAGTAAAGGAGCAGATACTATGATTAAAAAACTGTTAATTGCAAACCGTGGGGAAATAGCCTGCCGAATCATCCGCACGTGCAGGGAAATGGGGATTGTAAGCACAGCTGTCTACTCCGAAGCTGATGAAAAAAGCATGCACGTACGTATGGCAGATGAAGCTGTTCTCATAGGAGGGCCCAGAGTTAAAGAAAGTTATTTAAATATGGACAATGTTCTGCAGGCGGCCAAAGATTATGGAGTGGACGCAATCCATCCCGGCTACGGGCTTCTCTCGGAAAACGCAGAATTTGCTGCTAAAGTTAAAGAGGAAGGAATTATCTTTATCGGTCCCGAAGAAAATATTATCGAGAAAATGGGGGATAAAATAGAAGCGCGCCAGGTAATGGAAAAAGCCGGTGTTCCTGTAGTCCCCGGAGCAGTATTAGCTACAGCTGATGAAACTGAAGCAGTAAAGGCAGGAAGATCGATCGGTTATCCTCTCATGGTCAAAGCTGCAGCGGGAGGCGGCGGTATCGGAATGCAGAAAGTGGAGAATGAAGAAGAACTTCATAAAGCCGTAGCTTCCGTTATTAAAAAAGCAGAAACATTTTTTGGTTCTGCCTCCCTTTTTCTCGAAAAGTACGTGGAAGGGGCAAGGCATATTGAAGCCCAGGTGGCGGGAGATTATTCAGGCGGTATTAAAGTAATCGGCACGCGGGACTGTTCAATACAGAGACGCCACCAAAAAGTAATTGAAGAAGCACCACCTCCAAACTTCTCAGCTGAAGGAGAAAAAGCACTCCGCACTGCTGCCGAGACAGCAGCAGGAGCACTGAACTACACAAATGCCGGAACCGTTGAATTTCTTGTGGATAAAGATGAAAGCGTTTATTTTCTCGAAATGAATACACGGCTTCAGGTGGAGCACCCGGTTACGGAGGAAACTGCAGGAATAGATCTTGTCGAATGGCAGATCCGTATTGCCATGGGGGAGAGGCTTGAAGAACTCCCATTGAAAAAAACCGGGGCAGCCTACTCGCTCGAGGTTCGTATTTATGCGGAGGATCCGAAGACGTTTTTCCCCTCTCCGGGAAAAATTACAAAGTGGAAATTTCCGGAGGAAGAAGGAATCCGTTATGATGTCGGTTTTGATGAAGGGGACACAGTGACTCCATACTATGATCCGATGATCGGGAAAATCATCTGCAGCGGAGAAGACCGGCAGAGCGTTATCGTAAAGCTGACAGACATACTTGAACGGGCAGAAGTAGAAGGAATAAAAACAAACATCCCGATGCTGATTGACATATTAAAAGACCAGCGTTTTCAAAAGGGAGAAGTAACTACGCACTTTTTAATGCAGACTCAATAAGGGGGAATCACAATGGCAGAGATTATGACAACAATGGCAGGGAATGTATGGAAAATCAATGTAAAAGTAGGAGATCAGGTAACTCCGGGAGACGAAGTAGTCATTCTGGAATCAATGAAAATGGAAATTCCGATTGCGTCGGAAGCAGAAGGGAAAGTTGCTGAAATTCTCGTTGAGGAAGGAAGCTTCGTGAACGAAGAAGAAGTAATCGTGAAGCTTGAAGTTTAAGGAGGGGGCGCTGTGAGTATGCCGAATAACGTCATACTTAAGGAGGTTGGTCCCCGGGACGGCCTTCAAAATGAATCTTCCATTGTTTCAACCGAAAAAAAGATTGCCTGGATTGATAAACTGGTGGATGCAGGTCTGAAATATATTGAAGTCACGTCGTTTGTTTCGCCGAAATGGATTCCGGCTCTGGCGGACGCCGATGATGTTTTCCGCTATTTAAAAAGAAAGCAGGGAGTCACTTATGCGGCGCTGGTTCCGAATGCCCGCGGACTGGAAAGAGCTTTGAGAGCGGACGTGGACGAAGTGGGGATTTTTATTTCGGCTAGTGACACGCATAACCGCCGCAACGTCAATAAATCTATAGAAGAAACACTTCCCGTTCTGAAAGAAGTAGTCAGAACCGCCAAAGAGCAGGGAAAAACAGCGAGAGGGTATTTGTCTACTGTGTTTGGCTGTCCGTATGAAGGACATGTCCCAGTTACCCAGATAGAAAAAATCAGCCACGAACTTCTTGAAATGGGCATAGATGAACTATCACTGGGGGATACGATCGGCGTTGCCAATCCTAAACAGGTTAAACAAATTATCAGACAGCTGAAAGTCACTATTCCTACCGGACGGATGGCTCTTCATCTACACAATACGAGAGGACTTGCCCTGGCCAACATCGTTGCCGGACTGGAAGAAAATATACAAATTTTTGATGGAGCAGCCGGTGGACTTGGGGGCTGTCCTTACGCGCAGGGGGCTACGGGAAACGTTGCCACCGAAGACGTGCAGTATTTGATGCAGTCCCTCGGTATCGAAACAGGCGTGGATTTGAAAAAATTAGTGAAAGCAGCACAGTTTATTGCGCCGCACATCGGCACGGACCTGCCAAGTTATCAGCTGCGCCTGACAGATGAGGAGGGAGATGGAGCATGATACGCACCGACATTCGTGAAGGAACAGCGGTACTGACTCTGGACCGTCCGGAAGCTGCCAATGCTCTGTCGCGTCAAGTCGTGGAAGAAGCGGCAGAAATACTTAATGAGTGGAATGGAAACCCTGAAATCCGCTCTGTCATTTTGACGGGAAGTGGAGAAAAAGTTTTTTGTGCAGGAGCAGATCTGAAAGAACGGGCTGAAATGAAACCGGAAGAAGTCTGGAGAGCAGTGCAGGGAATACGCTCTTTTGTAGAAACCATTTATCAGATGCCGCAGCCGGTGATAGCCGCACTGAACGGGTCGGCTCTCGGAGGCGGACTGGAGCTCGCACTCGCCTGCGATTTTAGAATCGCTCAGGAAAAAGCTGCGTTTGCCCTTACAGAAACAGGGCTTGGAATTATTCCCGGAGCAGGAGGTACACAGAGACTTCCAAGACTGATAGGCGAGCAGAAAGCTAAGGAAATGATTCTTACCGGAAGAAAATATACAGCGCAGGAAGCTGTAAAGGCAGGTCTTCTCCTGAAAGCGGTTCCTGCTGCCGAACTCGAAGCCGAAAGCAGGCTGCTTGCAGAGGCAGCCGGGGCGCGGGCTCCGCTGGCCAATAAATATGCTAAAGCAGCTATTAATGAAGGACTCCAGTATCCACTTGAAAAAGGGCTTGAAATCGAGCAGAAAGAATACGAGAAAACAATTTATACAGAAGACCGGATGGAAGGTCTGAAGGCATTTAAAGAAAAAAGAAAACCCGTATTCCGCGGGAAATAAAAGGCAGGTGCTCATAAATTGATGAAGCTTGATAAATCTTGGGAAGAACGAATAGAAGAAGTAGAGCACGGCGGGCTTAAAAAATATCATGAAGCTAATGCGCAGAAAGGAAAAATGTTTGTCCGGGAGAGACTCCGTCTTTTATTCGATAATGGCGAGTGGACGGAAGACGGTAAATTTGCCAATGCAGAATCAGAAGGGCTCCCGGCTGATGGGGTAATTACAGCTTCTGGAAAAGTTCATGGAAGAACCGTATGCGTTATGGCTAACGATTCGACTGTTAAGGCAGGATCCTGGGGAGCAAAAACGGTGGAAAAAATCGTCCGTATTCAGGAAACTGCAGCAAAGCTGAAAGCGCCGATGTTTTATCTGGTGGACAGTGCCGGTGCAAGGATTACTGACCAGGTGGAAATGTTCCCGGGAAGACGCGGAGCAGGCCGGATTTTTCATAATCAGGTGAAACTTTCAGGCATGGTCCCTCAGGTCTGTCTGCTTTTCGGACCATCAGCAGCCGGTGGAGCCTATATACCATCTTTTTGTGACGTTGTGTTTATGGTGGAAGGAAATGCTTCGATGTACCTCGGTTCTCCACGGATGGCAGAAATGGTAATTGGAGAAAAGGTAAGCCTGGAAGAAATGGGAGGAGCCCGTATGCACTGCTCCGTATCAGGGTGCGGGGATGTACTTGTAAAAGATGAAACAGAAGCGCTTGAAAAAGCAAGAGATTACTTTACGTATATGCCTGATCATTTTGAAGCAGAGCACCGGAAGCAGGAATCCATGCCGCCGCTTGAAGTGGACCTGGAAAACCTGATTCCGGAAAATCAGAACATGCCTTTTGATATGCTTAAATTTATCGAAGGAATCGTTGATAAAGAATCCTTTTTCGAAATAAAAGAACTTTTTGCAAAAGAGCTGATTACCGGATTTGCCCGGCTCGACGGCCGCAATATCGGAATTATTGCCAATCAGCCGAAACAAAAAGGCGGAGTGCTTTTTCACGATTCAGCAGATAAAGCTGCACGTTTTATTACGCTCTGCGATGCATTTGAAATTCCTATACTGTTCCTTGTGGACGTGCCGGGCTTTATGATCGGCACGAAGGTGGAGAGGGCCGGTATCATCCGCCACGGGGCAAAGATGGTGGCGGCTATGTCGTCAGCCACTGTTCCAAAAATCTCTGTGATTGTCCGTAAAGCCTATGGAGCCGGACTTTATGCGATGGGTGGACCGGCGTTTGAACCGGACAGCTGCATTGCGCTTCCGTCGGCACAAATTGCCGTTATGGGACCTGAAGCAGCTGTAAACGCTGTTTATGCAAACAAAATTGCGGAACTCCCGGAAGCGGACCGTCCGGCATTTATTGCTGAAAAAAGAAAAGAATATCAGGAGAACATCGATATTTACCGGCTCGCTTCTGAAATGATTGTAGATGATGTGATTCCGGCGGACAGGCTGAGGAGTGCTCTTGTCGACCGGTACGATCTTTATGAAAACAAAGAAGTTATATTCTCGAAAAGAAAACACGCGGTATATCCAGTTTAAGCGGAGGTGGAACACGTTATGAAACAGATCTATTCATCACCGGATGAAATTATTGAAGGTATCGAAGATGGGGCGACTATACTCGTCGGGGGCTTTGGACTTTGTGGAATTCCCGAAAATGTGATCCAGGCTCTCGTTCGAAAAGGAACTAAACATTTGACTATTGTGTCAAATAACTGTGGAGTCGATGACTGGGGTCTCGGCCTGCTTCTCGAAAAAAAGCAGATTGATAAAATTTATGCATCCTACGTAGGAGAAAACAAGGAATTTGAAAGACAGGTAATAAACGGCGAACTGGAAGTGGAACTCGTTCCACAGGGAACACTTGCAGAACGTCTCCGCGCAGGCGGAGCCGGGATACCGGCTTTTTATACACCGGCGGGGGTCGGAACCAAAATTGCCGAAGGAAAAGAAGTGCGTAAATTTGACGGCAGGGAGTATGTTCTGGAGCAGGCTATCACCGGGGACGTAAGTATTGTACGTGCGCATACCGGAGATACCTACGGCAACCTGATTTATCGAAAAACCGCCCAGAATTTCAATCCTATGATAGCTGCGGCAGGCAAAACAACTATCGCAGAAGTGGAGCATCTCGTTGAAGCCGGCACGCTTGATCCTCACCACATTCATACTCCGGGTATTTATGTAAATCGGATGATTGAAGCAGAACAGGAAAACCGTGTGGAAAGACGTACGGTAAAGGAAGCATAAAGGAGGAAATAGCATGGCAGTAGACCGAAAAGCGATGAGGGAAACAATCGCAAGGCGGGCAGAAAAGGAAATACAAAGCGGAGACTATGTAAACCTTGGAAT
Source organism: Alkalicoccus sp. (assembly GCA_007692495.1). Classification (GTDB taxonomy): domain Bacteria; phylum Bacillota; class Bacilli; order Bacillales; family Salisediminibacteriaceae; genus Alkalicoccus. The sequence goes on along the minus strand of REBZ01000063.1, from coordinate 534 downwards.
CGGCATGCCGACCATGGTTGCGAATTATCTTTCTGAAGACAAGCAGGTCATGCTGCAGTCTGAAAACGGGCTTCTGGGCATCGGACCTTATCCTTCAGAAGAAGAACTGGATCCCGACTTGATTAATGCAGGGAAGGAAACCGTTACTGCAGCAAAGGGAGCTGCTTATTTCAGCAGCGCAGAATCTTTTGCGATGATCCGTGGAGAACATATTGATGTAGCCATTCTTGGGGGGATGGAAGTTGCCGAAAATGGAGATCTCGCAAACTGGATGATTCCGGGAAAAATGATCAAAGGGATGGGAGGAGCCATGGATCTCGTACATGGCGCTAAAAAAGTCATTATAATTATGGATCATGTCAGCCGCAACGGAACTCCTAAAATCGTAAAAGAGTGCAGCCTTCCGCTCACGGGTAAAGGAGTAGTTGACCGGATTATTACAGACCGGGCAGTGCTTGACGTTACGGATAAAGGACTTGTTTTAAAAGAAATTCTTGATGGATCTTCTTTTGAGGAAATTCAGGAAGCCACGGA
>REBZ01000082.1 GCA_007692495.1 Alkalicoccus sp. | reverse complement strand
GCTGCCGCAAATGTATTATTTGGGCAGCTCCTGTTTTATACGTATATTATGAATGGTCATTCATTTTTATTGAACGCTATGTTAAGGTTCGCTGTTGCCGGAGAAAAACTTCGCTTCGGCCTGCCGTGGAGGAGATTTTCGGGTAGGGTGCGCCCTGCGGGATCTTCCAATCCCCTTCTTCCACGGGCCGGTTTTCGCTTCGTTTTTTTCATTCCGTAAAACCGATGCCAGGGCAGAGACGCCTGCGGAAAAAGAAAGCGGGAAGATCCTCCCGGACGGAAGGACAGCCGTGTGCGCGGCAGGTAAAAAGAGACGCAGGCGACTTTCAAAAACAACGCGGAGCTTTAACAGAGACATTGATGTAGTTCAAAACGACACCATAAAAAATGAAAATATCCAACGCTGTGCAGCGAAGGCGGGGACACCCAGAGGATCAGCGCCGTTCGAGAATCCATTTTGGCGGACTGTTCTTCCGCCAAAATCAGCTGGGAACAAGCCCTCGGGTAAGCCCCGCCGAGAGTGCAGCAGCGTTATGTCTATCTCATAAATGAGCTATTTTCAAGGCAGCCTTATTATAAGCAGGATGTGAATCACGTTCTGTTTCAGCGCAGGGACTGAATATTCGGTACCAATAAGATAACTAAAAGGGGATTTATATATGGGAATACCGTCGTACATCGAAAACATGGAAACGTGGGAGAAGGAGTTTGAATTTTTTGATCCGGTAAAAGTCCGATTTTCAGAAACAGATGCCTTCGGCCATGTGAATAATACGGTTGCCTTCGTTTATTATGAACAGGCAAGGATCAATTATTTTGAAGAACTCGGCATGATGAAGAGCTGGGTCACCGGGGAAACGATGATTGTCACCGGGGATCTGCAGTGTGACTACATACGTCAGGTGAAATTTGGTGAAAAGCTGCAGGTCGGTGTGAAGACTACACATGTCGGCCGCACGTCCCTCGATATGCACTATATGATTAAAAATGAAGAAGGAAACATATGCATGACCGGTCGCGGCAGAATTGTGCAGATCAATAAAGAAACCGGGAGACCCTCGGAATGGGAGGGAAAGGTTAAAGAAAAGCTGCAAGGCAGCCGTATACTTGCAGACTAGAATATGACCCGCTATGATGTAACGAGAAGAAAGCGGGAGGCAGTAAAAATGGAAGGGACCTTCAAAGTAAACAAAGTATTAAACAATAATGTCGTCATCTGCAGCCGGGAGGATGGAGAAGAAGCTGTTTTTATCGGCAAGGGAATCGGATTCGGGATGAAGAACGGTACTGATTTTAAGGCCGTTGATTACGATAAAGTTTACGCTCTTGTCAACGAACAGGAACGAAAGCAGTATTCCCGTCTTGCACTGGAAGAATCGGAAGAAACGATGCTGCTGATCCATGAAGCAATTTCGAAAATTCATGAAGCTATCGGTCACCGGCTGAATGAACGGACGCTGTTCGCTCTCACACAGCATATTGTACTGGCACTGCAGCGCACGAGGGACCGCACAGAGATCCAGAACCCATTTTTGACAGAAACGAAGTGGCTTTACTACGATACGTACCGGATTGCGGAAGACGTGATTGCTTTTATAGAAGCCGAAACAGGTGTCCGGCTTCCGGAAGCTGAAATAGGTTTTATTACCCTGCACATTCAAAGCGCTATCGGTCATCCGGACCGGCATGCCCCGGATTTGATTACCCGCTGCATCCATTATGCAGAAGAAAAATTCGGATACACTTTCGAGCGCAGGTCGGCAGCCTTTCAGCGGCTGGTTCAGCACTTAAAACAGCTGGCGGAGCTCCCGGTAAAAAGTCCTTCTTCCGAAACGGACCGGGAGATGTATTTGCTGTTGAAGCAGACTTATCCGCTGTGCTATAATATATCTCGTAACGTCATCCGAATGATGGAAAAAGCAACAGGTGTCCCTGCCGGTGAAAGGGATCTGATCCAGCTGATGCTGGTTTTTCTCACGGCAGCAGCTGAAGCTTAAGTAAATAATCAAGCGTAGTTTACGTGTTACTGACACGATCAGGCATGAGTGAACAGGCAGAACCTCCGTATTTCTATAATGTAATACGGGAAGACTGCTGTTTACTCATGCTTTTTTTAATAGTAACTTGCTTACTGAGGCGTTCATTTGTAAGATAGAATGCATATGAGCGTTACAATTACCCATCTTTCGGGAAAGTAAAAAAAGAAGGAACCTACACAAATTGAAGGAGTGTTTGATCATGGCAGAAAAAACGTATAACATCACAGCGGAAACAGGTATTCACGCGCGTCCGGCTACTCAGCTTGTAAATAAGGCGGGCCAGTTTGAGTCAGAAATCACACTTAACTACAAAGGTAAGTCTGTTAACCTGAAGTCCATCATGGGCGTTATGTCCCTCGGTGTCGGCCAGGGCTCAGAAGTATCCATTAAAGCGGAAGGTCCGGACGAGGAAGAAGCGATCAGCGCCCTGGATGAAGTTATGAAGCAGGGGCTTGCAGAATAATGAGCAGCCAGCTGACGGGAATTGCAGCTTCCGCTGGAATCGCCATCGGTAAAGCCTTCCGCTACGAAGAACCGGACTTAACTGTAGAGAAAAAGACCGATGTGGATGCAGGGAAGGAAATTAAGAACTTTGACGCAGCACTCGAAAAATCCCGGGCGGAGCTTGAGGATATTAAAGAAAAGACGAGACGGGATATGGGCGATGAGCACGCAGAGATTTTTTCTGCACACCTTCTCGTACTCAGTGATCCGGAATTCGTAGATGCTGTCCGTCAAAAAGTTCAGGATGACAAAGTTAACGCCTCGTTCGCCCTGAATGAACTTGCAGACCAGTTCATAATGATGTTTGAAAGTATGGACAACGAATACATGAAAGAGCGTGCTGCCGATATCCGGGATGTGTCCAAGCGCGTGCTTGCCCATCTTCTCGGCAAACCGATTGTTTCTCTTGCAGAAATCAAAGAGGAAGTCATTGTTGTCGGGGAAGACTTGACACCTTCCGATACGGCTCAGCTGAACAAAGAATTTGTAAAAGGGTTCGTAACGAACATCGGCGGACGTACTTCCCATTCCGCGATTATGGCGCGCTCCCTGGAAATTCCGGCAGTCGTCGGAACAAAGTCTGTTACAAATGATACGAAGCAGCATGAAATGATTATCGTCGACGGCATTTCCGGCACCGTAATTATTGGTCCGTCGGAGGAAGAGCTTGCAGCATACCGCAAAAAGTACGACGAGTACGAAAAGCAGAAGCAGGAATGGGCAAAGCTCAAAAATGAACCGTCTGTATCGAAAGATGGGGTTCACGTGGAGCTTGCCGCCAATATCGGCACTCCGGATGATCTCGAAGGCGTTCATAACAACGGCGCCGAAGGCATCGGCCTTTACCGTACAGAATTTCTGTATATGGGCCGCGAAGAGCTTCCTACAGAGGAAGAGCAGTTTACAGCGTATAAAAAAGTTGTAGAATCACTGGAAGGCCGTCCGGTCGTTATCCGTACACTGGATATCGGCGGCGATAAGGAGCTTCCATACCTTGACCTTCCGGAGGAAATGAATCCATTTCTCGGCTTCCGTGCGATCCGTCTCTGCCTGGAGATGGATGACATGTTCCGTACGCAGCTTCGTGCACTGCTCCGGGCAAGTGCCTACGGGAATCTTAAAATCATGTTTCCGATGATCGCAACGCTTCAGGAATTCCGCGAGGCGAAAGCGATTCTGGAAGAAGAGAAGCAAAAGCTTCAAAAAGAAGGTGCAGAAGTAAACGACAAACTGGAACTTGGCATCATGGTGGAAATTCCATCCACTGCCGTTATGGCTCCGCAGTTTGCAAAAGAAGTGGACTTTTTCAGCATCGGCACAAACGACCTGATTCAGTACACGATGGCGGCGGACCGTATGAACGAGCGTGTTTCCTACTTGTACCAGCCTTACAGCCCTGCGATTCTGAGCCTCGTGAAAATGGTCATTGATGCTTCCCATAAGGAAGGGAAATGGACCGGCATGTGCGGGGAAATGGCCGGGGACAGCACGGCTATCCCTCTTCTTCTCGGACTTGGACTAGATGAATTCAGCATGAGTGCAACCTCCGTACTTCCGGCAAGAAGCCAGTTGCTCGAGCTTTCCAAAGAAGAAGCAGCCAAGGCAGCAGAAGAAGCATTGACGTACAATACAGCGGAAGAAGTGCAGGACATGGTGGAAAAGCGGTTTTTATAAAACGCTGATTCACCGAGCAGAGACAGTCCTTTTCAGAGGAGCATGGTGACATATTTGTCATCATGTTCTTTTTTTAACCTGGTAAAGGTCTGCACAAAGTTCTGATAGTTACGATGCTTCCATACAGGCTGCTCAGTTTTTTATGTTCCTGGTCTTGATATTTTTTGTAAAACCATGGACAATGAAAAGTATTATCCCGGTTTTCAGGAAAGGAAGAGGACAATGGCAAATAAAGAGAAAGCTGTTGAAGTCGAAACAGCACAAGTCGCAGCGATCGAAAAATCCCTCCGCATGATCGCTGATATTGTGAAACAGAAAGGGCGCGAAATACTGAACGAATTTCCTATTACCCCTCCGCAGTTTATCGCTCTCCAGTGGCTGCATGAATTTGGAGATATGACTATAGGGGAACTGTCGGGCAAAATGCATCTTGCCTGCAGCACGACGACAGATTTGATTGACCGCATGGAAAAAAACGAGCTGGTCGAGCGCGTCAAGGACACGAATGACCGCCGCGTCGTACGGATTCACCTTCTTGATAAAGGGAAAACAATTATTAAAGAAGTTATTCAGCAGCGTCAGCTGTACTTAAAGGATGTGCTTCAGGGATTTACAACAGAGAATGTTGATTTTCTGGAAAGCAGTCTGAACCACTTGTTTGATGAAATGAAACGTGACGCAGAAACTTGGAAATCATTCTAACAACAGGAAGAGGACGTATATTGTGAACGAAGAAACATACAAAAACGAGCGCCCGGTCGGTGTGATTGACTCTGGAGTCGGGGGACTGACTGTAGCATCCGAACTGATGCGGCAGCTTCCGAAAGAAGAAATACTTTACGTCGGAGATACAGCCCGGTGCCCGTACGGTCCGCGCCCGGAAGAAGAAGTCAGGGCGTATACATGGGAAATAATCCGTTACTTAATGACGAAGGATATTAAACTGCTTGTAATTGCCTGCAACACAGCCACTGCTGTCGTTCTGGAAGAAGCGAAAAACACTCTGCCCATTCCTGTAATTGGTGTCATCCACCCGGGAGCGGTTGCCGCCCTGAAAGCGACAGACAATGAGCATGTTGGTGTTATCGGGACAGAAGGAACGATTCACAGCGGAGCGTATCACCGGGAGCTTACCGGGATTAACAGCAGCGTCCGTGTAGTGAGTCTTGCCTGTCCGACGCTTGTACCTCTTGTGGAAACCGGTGTATTTGACGGCGGTCCGGTGGAGGCAGTCGTAAGGGAGGCGCTGGAACCAATGCTGTCGTACGATATGGACACGCTGATTCTCGGATGTACTCATTATCCACTGCTTGCTCCCGTTGTCAGCCGGGTAATGGGACCGGAGGTTGAAGTGATTGCTTCCGGGGACGAAACGGCCAGGGAAGTCAGTTCTCTGCTTTATTTTAAAGGACTGCTTTACAGCGGCGGAAGAGCGCCGGCGCACTGCTTTTATACAACCGGGGCAATGGAGACATTCTCCAGTATTGCAGACTCCTGGCTCGGGAAAAAGCTCCCGGTACAGGAACTGCAGCTTGAACATGAGAAAAGCCAGTATACTCTGTAAAACAGTATACTGGTTTTTTATGTGCAGAAAGTCCGGTTGCAGTATAAGATGCGATAGGCGTATCATAGGAAAGGACAAAAATACGCCATTTTGATAGAATAGGAAACAGAAGGAGAGTGACGACGTTATGCGTACAAATGAACGTCCAGTATACAGAAAGCGGGAAGTGGAAATTATCCCGGATTATATAAAGCATCCGGAAGGGTCCGTACTGATTTCTTTTGGAGATACGAAAGTCATCTGCTCAGCCAGTGTTGAAGACCGGGTTCCTCCATTTCTACGGGGAAAAGGTCAGGGCTGGATTACGGCAGAATATGCAATGCTTCCACGGGCGACATCCCAGCGGAACATCCGGGAATCATCCAAAGGAAAAGTGGCAGGCCGCACGATGGAAATTCAGAGGCTGATCGGACGCGCGCTACGCTCTGTCGTGGACCTCGGTAAAATTGGTGAGAGGACAATCTGGGTCGACTGCGACGTGATTCAGGCAGACGGCGGCACGCGGACAGCAGCAATCACAGGTGCTTTTGTAGCCGTTGGTCTGGCTGTCAGTGATCTCCTCACACAGGAAAAAATAAAGGAGAATCCACTGACCGGATTTCTCGCGGCGCTTTCTGTCGGAATGGATGCCGACGGAGAGGCACTGCTTGATCTGGATTATGATGAAGACTCTTCCGCAGATGTAGATATGAACGTTGTGATGAAAAGCGGAGGACGCCTTGTGGAAGTGCAGGGTACCGGGGAAGAAGCGACGTTCTCCCGCCGCGACTTGAATAAAATGCTTGACCTCGCAGAGAACGGAATCGAAGAACTGTTTGAACTGCAGAAAGAGATTCTCGGGGAATTCGGGGAAAAGCTGGCAGAATCAGAAAAAGAGGCACAGACCGCCCATGCAGACTGAAATCTTTATCGCTTCCAATAACAAAGGAAAAATTGCAGAGTTCCGTGAGTTTTTTGCAGCGAAAAATATTATTGTCAAATCGCTTCAGGATCTGCCGGAGGCGGTGGACGTTGTAGAGGACGGGACAACATTCGAAGAGAATGCCCGTAAAAAAGCAGAGGAAATCGGCCGTAAATTTAACATTGCCGTGCTCGCTGATGATTCGGGTCTGGAAGTGGATGCTCTGGACGGTGCACCGGGTGTTTACTCCGCCCGCTATGCCGGCGAAGCGAAAAGCGATGAGGCAAACAATGAAAAGCTGATCAGGGAACTGACCGGCACTGCCGACCGCAGGGCACGATTCGTTTCAGTTCTTGCTGTCTATGATCCTGATAAAGGAACAAAAACAGTGCGTGGAACGATTGAAGGAGAAATCGGTACCGAAAAACACGGGGAGCACGGTTTCGGATACGACCCGCTTTTTTTCGTCAAAGAAAAAAACTGTTTTATGGCAGAGCTGAGCAGGGAAGAGAAAAACGAGATCAGTCATCGTGCCAACGCACTCAAAAAGCTGGAGAACGAGTGGGATAACTGGAATCAGTAAGGGAGGACTCGGATGTGAAGGTACTCATTATGAGCGACAGCCACGGATGGGAAAAAGAAGTGGAAGAAGTCATTGACCGTCATAAAGGAGAAGTCGAAGGGATACTGCACTGCGGAGATTCTGAGTTGAATGCTTCCGCACCCGTATTTGAAAACACTACTGTCGTCCGCGGGAACTGTGATATGGATGAGGGACTTCCGGAAGAGGCCGTGGAAGACTTTGGAGGCATACGCTTCTTTGCTGCCCACGGTCACCTTCTCAACGTAAAAACGACGGAAATGAATCTGATCTATAAAGCACAGGAATCAGAAGCGGACGTGGTCTGTTTCGGCCATACTCATACACCGACAGCCGTTCAGGAAAAGGGGACACTGCTTATAAACCCTGGCAGTATGCGTCTTCCACGCCAGTATCCGGAAGGTACGTACGTCCTGCTGGAAAAAAATCAGGATGAGGTCCACGTCTCTTTCAGGAATATGAAAGGGGAGCCGGTGGAAGAACTGTCCAAAACATTTTCAATAAACGGTTGACACAAAGGAAGGAATTGTTTATATTAAGTATTGTCGCTGAAAGGCAGATGCTTTCTTTAAGCAGTTCCTTTCCCTACATACTTTTTACGCGTCCCAGTAGCTCAGCAGGATAGAGCAATGGCCTTCTAAGCCATCGGTCGGGGGTTCGAATCCCTCCTGGGACGCCATTATATTAAACTTCCAAACCCTTGGTTTCAAGGGTTTTTTCTTATTTTCAGGCTGGCTTGAAAATAAGACATAGATAAGAGGAGTGCTGCCGTTTCCATGAGGGGCTTTCTAAGCGGGCAAGCCTACCAGTTGGAAGCGAAGTGTTTCTCCAGCGATCAGCTAAATCTGACATAGCTTAGTTTTTAAAACTGAATGTTCCAGTCTAAATAGGAGCGTAGTAAAGGATGGCGACTCCCGGAGGATTCAGCGCAGTCTGAAGATCCACTTTTGCGAAAGAATTTCTCGCAAAAGTTAGCTGAAGACAAGCCCTCGGGAAAGCGTCCATCTGAAACGGAGATCTTTCCGATATGCGTTTCTTTCGCTCTAAAATGTGTGATGAAATTCATTCATATATTATATTTTCAAAGCAGCCTAGTAAAAAGCACCGTGTTTTATAAACTATCCAAATCCGCAATTATACACAATGTTCCTGCAAAAATTAGGCAGTACCACCTATAAAGAAAGCAGGAAAAGGTTTACAATATAAGGGAGAGGGTAAAGAGAAATGTCGAACGTCCTATAACAGGCGTCTGTCCGGGCAGCTTTTCTTTCTTTAACGGTACGGATAAACTGAATGCTTTCCTACTAAAAAAAAGGGGGTGTAAGGATGACAAAGCACAAGAGAGAAGATAATGTTATTTTATTTCCAGGACTGATCAGCCGTCTTGTGGAGCGGGGAATGGGGGCTCTCAAGGAAAAAAGATACTACGATGCACTGTCGTGTTTCACACAGACTGTCGAACTGGAACCCCAGCACGCCCAGGCGAGGTACGGACTTGTAATTACCAACATAGAACTGAATCGTCTTCCGCAGGCGAAAGAACACTGCCGATCAATGCTCGATGAAGGAATCGGCGATTATTATGAAATTCTCCAGGTATACATATCAATACTCGTCCAGCTTGGAGATTACGAAGAAGTGGCTTTTATGCTGGAAGGTGTAATGGAAGAAAATAAGTTTCCGCCGGATAAGGCCGAATCGTTTTACCAGCTGCTCCAGTTTGCAAGACAGATGACGGGAGAATCACAGGACATAGAAGAGGACATAGAAGAACCTGAGCTAACCCGTCCGGGTCCCGAGCTGATCGAACAGCTGGAAGAAGGCAGTATGGATCAACAGCTTGGAGCCATCCAGCAGCTGAGCCGCTATGATCTGCAGGTCGTAAAGGATGCTTTCCGAAGGTTTCTGCTTGCCGAACAGAACAATCCGGTTTTGAAAAGTTACGTTCTCCAGCTTCTGAAGGAACTCGGCTGCGAAGAAACTTTCACCGTACATAAGTTTGGAGAATCGTACAGCGTACATATTGCCTCCCTGGAAAAAGTGTTCCATGAACAGTTTGGAAAAGCAGTACTGGAACGCCTGGAAAAAGAGCTGGATCAGGTGGATCCGACGATGCTTGATATGGTGCGTCAGATGTGGTGGCACTTTTTATTTGCGGTATATCCGAAATCCCCGGAACCGGTGGACGCTGATGTCTGGGCATGTGCCCTCCACCGGACAGGGCAGCGACTTCTCAGCGAACCGGATGATGAATTGGTGGACGAATACGAAGTGAATGCACAGGAGGTGTCGGAAGCAGAGCAGCTCCTGCAGAAAATGGAGTCCACCGTCGTGCCGGACTATTGACAGTCCGTTTATAAACGGGTATAAATTTAGTGGCGCGGACTGCTGCTTCCCGGACTCCCTGATCTGGAAAATCCAGCCTGCCAAGTGCAGCAGCGTTACCTTTAAAACTTACAAATACTGCAGCGCTAGGTCCGGTAAAGAATCAAAGGGAAATCGTTGAAATGGTTGTCTCCTATGTTATAATGGAGTGGTTGTCAACAACAGTTAACGTTAAAAAATGAACATGAATGTTGGAGGGAATATATCCTATGTCAGTAAATTGGGAAAAACAAGAAGGAAACACAGGTCTTCTTACTGTCACAGTCGACAGTAAGCGTGTAGACGGAGCACTTGATAAGGCGTTCCAAAAAGTTGTAAAGCAGGTAAACGTACCTGGATTCCGTAAAGGAAAGGTACCGCGTCCAATTTTTGAACAGCGTTTCGGTGTCGAAGCACTGTTCCAGGATGCACTGGATATTCTGCTTCCGGAAGCTTACTCTGAAGCAGTCGAAGAAGCAGGAATCGACCCGGTGGACCAGCCGGAAATCGATCTTGACGACATGGCAAAAGGCGAGCCTCTTACTTTCCGCGCCACAGTAACTGTAAAGCCGGAAGTGGACCTTGGAGACTACAAAGGGCTGGAAGTAGAGAAGAAGGAAACAGAAGTAACAGAAGACGAAGTGAATGAAGAAATCTCCCGCCTTCAGAACGAACATGCTGAGCTTTCCGTTGTAGAGGACGGCGAAGTACAGGAAGGCGACACGGTCGTAATGGATTTTGAAGGTTTCGTTGACGGCGAAGCATTCGAAGGCGGCCAGGCGGAAAATCATTCGCTTGAAATCGGCTCCGGACAGTTTATTCCCGGATTTGAAGAAAAGCTGATCGGTGCAAAACCGGGAGCAGAAACAGAAGTAGAAGTGGAATTCCCGGAAGAATACCATGCGGAAGAACTTGCCGGTAAGCCTGCAACGTTCAAAGTAAAAGTTCACGATGTGAAGCGTAAAGAACTTCCGGAACTTGACGATGAATTTGCGAAGGACGTAGACGATTCCTACGAAACGTTTGACGACCTGAAGAGCGGTGTGCGTAAGCGCCTGGAAGACCAGAAGCAGCAGGAAGCTGACATGAGCATGAAAGATACGCTCGTGGAAAAAGCGACGGAAAATGCGACTATCGATGTGCCTCAGGCTATGGTTGATACAGAGGTGGACCGTATGCTTCAGGAGTTCGGTCAGCGTCTCCAGTCTCAAGGGATGTCTCTTGACATGTATTACCAGTTCGCTCAGACGGATGAGGAAGGCATGAAAGAACAGTTCAAGGAAGATGCAGAAAAGCGGGTGCGCATGAACATGACGCTCGAAGCTATTTCCAACGAGGAAAGCATCGAAGCGACAGAAGAAGATGTGGATCAGGAGCTTGAAAAAATGGCTGAAACGTATCAGCGTCCGGTGGATGAAATCAAGCAGCTGCTCGCAATGCAGGGGGGTACAGACGTACTGAAAGACGATCTTAAAGTACGTAAAGCGATAGATTTCCTTGTAGAGAACAGCAAGGAAGTGGAAGCTTCCGGCTCAGAAGCATCTGAACAGTAAATAATGGCTATAAACAGCAGCAAGGCACGAGCTTCTCGTGCCTTGTTTTGTACATACAAAGCAATCATTTGACAAAGGCCGTGCGCTTTAATATTCTTAGAAAAGTCTGAAGGAACGGCTGTCGCTTATAATAGGAAGATTTATAAAACTATGGTACACTTTACTTGATGTATATCCCGTGACAGGCCGGATATTTGCTGCACTCCTTAATAAGGGCTGGGCAGTGGTTGAGAAGCCTTCCTTCGCAAAAAAAGCGAAATGTTTTGAGTAATCGCCGGTCCTATGTTTCAATACTTAATAGAGGGGTGAAAGCAGATGTTTAAATTTAATGAGGAGAAAGGACAGCTTAAGTGTTCTTTCTGCGGTAAAACACAAGATCAAGTCCGTAAACTGGTGGCTGGTCCAGGTGTCTATATATGTGATGAGTGTATTGAACTCTGCACAGAGATTGTGGAGGAGGAGCTCGGTTCAGAGGAAGAAGTTGAACTCGAGGATATTCCGACACCGCACGAAATCAGAGGTATATTAAATGAGTATGTTATCGGACAGGACAAAGCTAAAAAAACGCTATCCGTGGCCGTGTACAACCACTATAAACGTATCAATGCAAGCAGCAAAAGTGACGATGTCGAACTCGCAAAGAGTAACATCTGTCTTATTGGTCCTACAGGAAGCGGTAAAACCCTGCTTGCGCAGACGCTAGCACGCATTTTGAACGTACCGTTTGCTATCGCAGACGCAACGTCTCTGACTGAAGCCGGTTACGTAGGGGAAGATGTGGAAAATATCCTCCTCAAACTGATCCAGGCAGCGGACTACGACGTAGAAAAAGCAGAACGGGGCATTATTTATATCGATGAAATCGATAAAGTGGCCCGTAAATCCGAAAACCCGTCCATCACCCGTGATGTTTCCGGGGAAGGGGTACAGCAGGCACTGCTTAAAATCCTCGAAGGAACAACAGCGAGTGTGCCGCCGCAGGGTGGAAGAAAGCATCCGCACCAGGAGTTTATCCAGATTGATACGACAAATGTGCTGTTTATTATCGGTGGAGCCTTCGACGGCATCGACCAGATAATTAAGCGCCGGCTTGGTAAAAAGGTGATCGGCTTCGGTTCGGAAACAGAAACTTCCCACCTGGAGGAGCACCAGTATCTTTCCAAGATTCTTCCGGAAGATCTTCTGCGTTACGGTCTGATCCCTGAATTTATCGGACGTATGCCTGTAATCGCAAGTCTCGAGTACCTTGACGAAGATGCGCTTATCGAAATTCTGACGGCACCAAAAAATGCGCTTGTTAAGCAGTACAAAAAGCTGCTGGAGCTTGATGATGTCGAGCTTGAATTTACAGATGGTGCGCTGCGTGAAGTAGCTCGGCTTGCCATTGAACGCAAAACAGGAGCGCGTGGACTCCGGTCGATTATTGAATCACTCATGCTTGATGTTATGTACGACCTTCCTTCCCGAGATGATATTGCCAAATGTATCATTACGGATGAAACGGTCCGTGACAGCAAAGCCCCGACGCTTATTGACAAAGACGGCGGAGAAATCGAAGAGCCGAGAGAAAGTGCGTAAAACTGCAATAGGATGAGGTGTGCTAAGCCGGCGCTGCGAGACGGGTCCGGAGAAGGGGGGTTCCTTTCTCCGCCCTACGCCTGGCGGAGCACACCTTTTTTTATGAAGGTTCTGCCGGAAACGAAGGCGCTCCTCTCATCTATGTTTTACTTTCAAGGCAGTTTTATGAAGAATCGTTTGTTCTGACGAAATCAGGACTTTTTGTTATTTATTCTTTTAAGAAAAAAGAAGCGTTTTCTTTTAGTCAGGGAAGGATAAATACATATACAGCAGATAAAAGTGAATACATGGAGGTGTATCATATGATGAGCAGTACTAACGAAAAACTTCCGATGCTTCCACTGCGCGGACTGCTTGTGTACCCGACGATGGTTCTGCACCTGGACGTCGGGCGCAAAAAATCAGTCAGTGCGCTGGAGCAGGCGATGGTCGATGATAACCGGATTTTTCTTCTTACCCAAAAGGAAGTAGGAACAGAAGATCCGGAAGAAGAAGATCTTTATACAATTGGAACAATTGCCAACGTGAAACAGATGCTCAAACTTCCGAACGGAACGATCCGTGTACTTGTCGAAGGACTGGAGCGGGCGGAAGTAACAGGAATGCAGGACGGGGACAATTATGCTTCCGCTGATATCAAGCTGCTTCAGGAGCGTCAGGAAGCGACAGTGGAAGAGCAGGCTATGATGCGGAGCGTTCTGGAACAGTTCGAGGAATACACGAAGATATCGAAAAAAATCACCCAGGAAACGTTTGCTTCTGTAGCGGATATTAGTGAGCCGGGAAGACTCGCAGATATAGTAGCTTCCCATCTTCCACTTAAAGTAGTGCAGAAACAGGAAATACTTGAAACGCGGGACCTCTCAGAGAGACTGAAGCTGATTCTCCGCATTATTTCCAATGAACGGGAAGTGCTCGGCCTGGAGAAAAAAATCGGCCAGCGTGTGAAAAAATCCATGGAACGGACACAGAAAGAATATTATCTGCGGGAGCAGATGAAAGCTATCCAGCGGGAACTCGGCGACCGTGACGGCAAAGAAGGCGAAGCGGAGGAACTTCGGGAAAAAATCGAAGATGCCGATATGCCGGAAGCGATAGAGGAAAAAGCATTTAAAGAACTCGGACGCTATGAAAAAATGCCTCCGAATGCAGCGGAAAGCTCTGTCATCCGTAACTACATCGAATGGCTTACCCAGGTACCATGGAAAGAAGAAACAGAAGATATGCTCGACATCCACCGTTCCGAGGAAATTTTAAACGAAGATCATTATGGACTGGAAAAAGTAAAAGAACGTGTGCTTGAATATCTTGCAGTCCAGCAGCGGACGCGTAAGCTGAAAGGTCCGATTCTTTGTCTTTCCGGGCCACCCGGCGTCGGAAAAACGTCCCTTGCCCGGTCGATTGCCCGCTCGCTCGGACGCAACTTCGTCCGTATGTCGCTCGGCGGTGTACGTGATGAAGCGGAAATCCGTGGTCACCGCCGTACGTATGTCGGTGCCATGCCCGGACGGGTTATTCAGGGAATGAAAAAAGCAGGAACGGTCAATCCGGTTTTTCTTCTTGATGAAATCGACAAAATGGCCAATGATTTCCGTGGAGATCCTTCATCAGCACTGCTCGAAGTGCTTGATCCGGAGCAGAACAACACGTTCAGTGACCATTTCATTGAAGAACCGTACGATTTGTCAAAAGTCATGTTTGTTACGACAGCCAATAATATCGCGGCCATTCCGCCTGCTTTAAAAGACCGGATGGAAGTGATTCATATTTCCGGCTATACGGAAGTGGAAAAAATGGAGATTGCCAAAGGTTACCTTCTGCCGAAACAAATTCGGGAGCACGGCCTGACAAAAAATGAGCTGCAGGTTCGGGATGAAGCACTTCTCAGCATTATCCGCCACTATACGCGTGAAGCAGGGGTGCGTAACCTCGAGCGCCAGATGGCCACGGTCTGCCGGAAAGCGGCCAAACTTCTCGTTTCCGGCGAGAAAAAGCGGGTCGTGCTCACGGAAAAAACGCTTGAGGACATGCTCGGAAAGAAACGCTTCCGCTACGGAAAAGCAGAGCTTGAAAATCAGATCGGTGCTGCGACGGGGCTTGCCTACACGGAAGCCGGCGGGGACACACTGACGATTGAAGTAGCCCTCTCCCCTGGAGAAGGAAAGCTCACCCTTACCGGTAAGCTCGGGGATGTAATGAAAGAATCGGCTCAGGCTGCTTTCAGCTATATCCGTACGAAAGCGAAAGAGCTGAACATCGATGCGGAATTCAACCGTAAAAATGACATTCACATCCACGTTCCGGAAGGTGCTATACCTAAGGACGGGCCGTCTGCGGGTATTACGATGGCTACAGCGCTTATCTCGGCTTTGACGAATCAGCCTGTACGGAAGGAAGTAGGCATGACCGGGGAAATTACGCTCCGCGGCCGCGTGCTTCCGATAGGCGGTCTGAAAGAAAAAGCAATGAGCGCACACCGTGCCGGACTTACGCATATAATTATGCCGAAAGACAACGAAAAGGATCTGGAGGATATCCCGGAAAGCGTCCGGAGCGATCTGACGTTTATTCCTGTATCCCACCTGGATGAAGTATTAAAGCATGCGATTGTGAGGAGCGAGAAATGAAAATAACGAGTGCAGAGCTGACGATCAGCGCCGCAAAGGAGGAGCAGTTTCCCCCGGGGATGTTCCCTGAGGTTGCTCTTTCCGGACGGTCGAACGTCGGCAAATCATCATTTATTAACACCCTGCTCGCCCGTAAAGGGCTGGCACGTACGTCCCAGCGCCCTGGTAAAACCCAGACGCTTAACTATTACTGGATTAACAACCGGTTCCACTTTGTGGATGTCCCGGGCTACGGATATGCGAAAGTCTCCAAAAAAGAACGCGAAGCATGGGGACGTGTCCTGGAATCCTATTTTCAGAACCGTGAGCAGCTGAAGGCTGTCATCCAGCTCGTGGATATGCGCCACAAACCGAGTAAGGAAGACGTAATGATGTATGAATGGCTGAAGCATCACGAACGGGAAGTCATTGTTATCGGGACAAAAGCAGATAAAGTAGCGAAAGGCAAATGGGATAAGCATGCTGCTATTATCCGTAAAGAGCTGCAGATGCACGAAGATGATAAGCTGATTATGTTTTCCGCAGAAACCGGACAGGGAAAAGACAAGGCATGGGGCGCGGTAACGAAAGCATTATTTAACTAAAGGCACCTGCCGTGCAATGAAGGAACGACTGAAGCGGCAGGTCAGCAAAGCCGAAAACTTTTTAACGTACAAGCACTGATTCTTACAGAGCCAATGAGAAAGGATTTTATGCCGATGGAAAAAATCCGTGTGGAAAATCTTTTTAAATCGTTCGACGGTGTACCCGTACTTAAAGGAATTGATCTTACCGTTCAGGAAGGCGATGTCGTCTGTCTGATTGGAGCGAGCGGCTCCGGAAAAAGCACGCTGCTCCGCTGTCTTAATTTTCTGGAGGAAAAAGACAGTGGGACGATCGAGATAAGCGGCGAAGCTATCGAGCCAAAAACTCACAGCATTAACAAACTGCGCCGCCGGGTCGGAATGGTTTTCCAACATTTTCATCTTTTCCCGCATAAAACGGTACTGGAGAATGTGACGGAAGCCCCGGTGTATGTTCTCGGTATGAAAAAAACAGAAGCAGAGGAAGAAGGGCGGAAACTTCTCGCCAAAGTCGGTCTTGCCGATAAGGCAGGAGCCTATCCTTCCAGCCTGTCCGGCGGACAGCAGCAGAGAGTGGCCATCGCCAGGGCACTGGCGATGAAGCCGGAAGTCATGCTGTTTGATGAACCGACATCCGCTTTAGATCCAGAGCTTGTCGGGGAAGTCCTTGATACGATGAAACAGCTCGCAAAAGAAGGCATGACGATGATTATCGTCACCCACGAAATGAATTTCGCACGGGAAGTAGCGGACTACACGATGTTTATCCACGAAGGCCGTATCGTGGAGCAGGGGCCTTCCAGAGAATTTTTCGCCAATCCACAGGAAGAGCCGACCAAAGCTTTTCTAAAAAGAATACTGACGTAAAAAAAGAGCCCCGGAATTCACTCAAGGGGGGTCAGAGTGTGGAAAAGGTGATTTTAAGCTTATGGTGAATGGCTTTCGACTTCGGGTAAAGCTGAATCGCAGAATCAACCGGCCAACGAATGACGCTTCCAGAAAGATAATTTAATCCGCATACAAATAGGCTGTCCCTCCATATCGGGACAGCCTATTTCAGCTTGTTGATTAAGTTATCGTTTCAGTATAGTTATTCCAGTCAGTGTATGAGCTCCTTCTCTTGCCGGCGGAAGCCTGCCACGGGGCTGGTCTTCAGCTGTTTGGCCTGTCCCGTGGCTGACTGCACTTCATCCCACCGGCATCTCCACCGTTACGGAGGGAAAGCCAACTCTTTATCAAAGCAAACGGCTTCAATAAGGAGATTTACTATGTAGAAAACTTCTTCCTATTACCCTGCTGCAGCCACAGGGAGGACTCCAGGGCGATCAAGGACGAGGCGAAGATCCGTTTAGGAAGAAATTAGCTGAGCCCGTCCCGCCCGGAAAGCGCCCCGGAAGGCAGAAGCAGGGAATCGTCTATCTATACGTAAAAAACACTTTATAAACAGCCTCTTTACGTGTTCGTGGTGGTTATTTCCATTTCGTACGCTTTCCCGTCCGGCCGAAAAGCAGAAAATACAATCCCGCCAGCACGAGTACTACCGGGAGAATCCACTGTAAACCGGAGGCCCTGTCTTCAAAAATGGGTGTAAGAACGGACGAGAAAACTCCAGCAGCCGTGATGATAAGCAGAATAAAACCGGCCGCCAGTCCGCCGCGCTTCTGGATGCTGTGTTTTAGAAGAAAAGCAAGGCCGATAATCAGCGTGAAATATGGCCAGTCGTAGCTCCACAGCTGGAACGTGTGGCCTCCGTGGAAGAGCAGACCGAGGCCGGTCAAAAGAACTCCTGAAAACATACTGCTGTCATCCCGGCGGGTGAAAGCCTGCCACATCATGACGAGCCCTATCCCGAGAAGAATGGTCGGCCATTGAAAAATAATATGGGCAAACGGGACGTCAAAGCCTGTCAGGCTGATGATTATGTATACTCCGGCAGCAAGCAGGCTCATACCGGCGACAGCTTGATTTGCGTTCATAATAGATAACTCCTTTCCCTCCCGATAGCAGCAGGAAGCCGTCACAAATCCTTCAAAAAAAGAAAATCAGAAAATGTGACGTTCTCAGATTAAAAATGTTATAATGTAGAAAGATTTTTAAGAATAGTGGAGGAACATGTGAGATTGTCATATGTTCCTCCATCGTGTAAAATAGATAACGGCTTAAACTCAGGGGGTGTGTCCGCAGCATGCATATTTTAGTAACCAGTTTGAATTATAAATCAACTCCTGTTGAAATACGAGAGAAATTTACGTTTCAGGAGGATATGGAGCAGGCGCTTTCCAGGCTGCGGCAGTCAAAAAGTATCCTGGAATGTGTCATCGTGTCCACATGCAACAGGACAGAGCTTTATATTGTAGCCGACCAGCTTCATACCGGCCGCTACTATACGAAGCTGTTTCTGCAGGAATGGTTCGACGTACCAAAAGAGGACTTCAGCCACTATCTGCAGGTGCGTGAGGATGAACATGCGATAGAGCATCTTTTCCGCGTCGCATGCGGACTTGATTCCATGGTACTCGGCGAAACGCAGATTCTCGGGCAGGTACGCCAGAGCTTTGATATGGCCCGTGAACAGGGAACGACAGGTACGATTTTCAACCACCTTTTCAAAGAAGCAGTGACGCTTGCCAAAAGATCCCACTCCGAAACGGCAATAGGTGAAAATGCCGTCTCTGTCAGCTACGCTGCTGTAGAGCTCGGAAAGCAGATTTTCGGAGGCTTTCAGAATAAAAAAGTGCTCGTCATGGGTGCTGGTAAAATGAGTGAACTGACGGCAAAGCATCTTACTTCAAGTGGTGTCTCCGATATTACTGTCATGAACCGGACGAAAGAAAAAGCCGAGGAGCTGGCCGCGAAGTTTTCCGGAAGGGCGGAAGACATGCAGCGTCTCGACATGTCTCTCGAAACGTCGGATATTCTTATCAGCTCCACCGGTTCCAAAGATTACGTTCTTCATAAAGAAGACGTCCGCCGGCAGCTGAAAAAACGGAAAGGCCGTCCGCTTTTCCTCGTGGATATTGCCGTGCCGCGTGACCTTGACCCGGAACTGGCAGAGCTTGATAACGTGTATTTATATGATATCGACGATCTGCAGGGTATCGTGAATGCCAACCTGGAAGAAAGACGCAGGGAAGCAGAAAAGATTGAACTGATGATTGAGGAAGCGCTCGTGTCGTTCAGCCAGTGGCTGGATACGCTCGGCGTTGTCCCGGTAATTACGGCGCTGCGCTCAAAAGCCGCGTCGGTACAGGAACAGACGATGGAAAGCCTGGAACGAAAGCTTTCCAGCATGACGGAGCGTGAGAAAAAGCTTATCCGTAAGCATATGAAAAGCATCATCAACCAAATGCTCCGCGACCCTGTGACAGCTCTTAAGGAAATTCCGGAAGAGGAGAACCCGGAAGAGCTTCTCGGGTACATGACAAAAGTGTTCGGGCTCGATCCCTACATGGACGATGCGGATTCCCCGCTCACACACGATATTCAAATCAATAAAGCAGAGCGTGAATGGAATATAGAACGGCGCAGGACAGAGCTTGCTGCCAGACAGGAAAAACTGGTACGGACGCTGATCCAATGAGTACGCTCTACCTGTTGATCCTGATGCTCTATTCCATCAGTGTACTCGGCTATTTTATCGATTTTATGCAGAACAACCAGAAGGTCAACCGATTGGCCTTCTGGTTGCTTTCTATTGTCTGGGTACTTCAGCTCGCCCTTTTCATCTGGCGCTATGTAACGCTCGAGAGGCCGCCGATTATGACGGTTTTTGAAGGCATGTTTGTCTACGCATGGATTCTTGTTACTGTGTCCCTGTTTTTAAATCAGCGTGTGAAAATGAATGCTTTCGTGCTGCTTCTGAATGCGATCGGCTTTATTATGCTTGCCGTGAGTCTCAGTGCACCGGGAGATAACGTTTCGGCGGAACTTGCAAACGTGCTGATTACAGAGTTTCTTATCGTCCACGTGGGGCTGCTGATGCTTTCCTACGGGGCTTTTACCGTTTCTTTTGCGTTTTCGGTTATGTATGTTGTTCAGCATAAACTGCTGAAAAAAAAGCGCTGGGGAGCATGGATGGGGAAACTCGGCAATCTGTCCACACTGGAGCGCAGCTCCTATTATGC
Organism: Alkalicoccus sp.; assembly: GCA_007692495.1. Classification (GTDB taxonomy): domain Bacteria; phylum Bacillota; class Bacilli; order Bacillales; family Salisediminibacteriaceae; genus Alkalicoccus. The sequence continues at coordinate 12,591 of REBZ01000082.1, read as the reverse complement.
CGCTTTGATCGGTCTGCCGCTGCTTTTTACCGGGCTCGTTCTCGGTATCGTCTGGGCATCGGTCGCCGTAGGGACGGTGCCGTGGCTTGACGTGAAGGTGCTCGGATCAGTCGTTGTGCTGCTTGTTTACGGCGCTTTTCTCGTGCAGTACCGTGTAGCGGGCATGCGGGGATACAACCTGGCCCTTTTGAATACGGCAGCTTTTCTGCTGCTTCTCATTAATTATTTTCTTTCGGGATCTTTCTCTGATTTTCACCTCTGGTAAAATGCGGAGAGAAATTCTCCATGTTACAATAAAAACCGTAATATAAGCTGAAGGAGGCGCTTTATGCGTAAAATAGTAATAGGTTCCCGCCGGAGTAACCTTGCCATGACCCAGACTCGCTGGGTGATTGACAGGATGAAAGAGCTCGGCGTGCCATATGAGTTTGAAATTAAGGAAATTGTAACGAAAGGGGATAAAATCCTCGACGTGACGCTTTCCAAAGTCGGAGGAAAGGGTTTGTTCGTTAAAGAAATTGAGCAGGCGATGTACGATGGAGAAATCGATATGGCTGTGCACAGCATGAAAGATCTTCCGTCGGTGATCGCCGAAGGACTGACAATCGGTGCAGTCCCGGAAAGAGAAGACCCGCGCGATGCCTTTATTTCCAACAGTGGTGTAAAGCTTGCTGATCTTCCGGAAGGAGCTGTTGTCGGTACGAGCAGTCTCCGCCGGGGCTCCCAGGTACTTATTCAGCGTCCGGACCTGAAAATCCAGTGGATCCGCGGCAATATCGAAACACGGCTGCGTAAGTGCCGGGAAGAAGGATACGATGCGATTATTCTCGCAGCAGCCGGCTTAAAGCGTGTCGGCTGGGATCCGTCCATCGTCTCGGAGTTTCTCGATCCGGCTTCGTGCATTCCGGCAGTCGGCCAGGGTGCCCTCGGCATCGAGTGCCGTGAGGACGATCAGGAAATTCTGGATCTCCTGAAGAAAATCCACGATCCGGAAACGGCCCGCACGGTAGAAGCAGAACGAGCTTTTCTTCATACAGTGGAAGGCGGATGCCAGGTGCCGATCGGCGGCTATGCCGAACTGACGGAGAACGATGAAGTGGAACTTACCACCCTCGTAGCTTCTCCGGACGGAAAGCAGGTATTTAAAGAACACGTTATCGGCGCTGACGGTGCGGCCATCGGCCGACAGGCTGCGCAGAAAATGCTCGATGATGGCGCGAAGGAAGTACTCGACAAAGTAAAAGCGGAACTCGACGAATAGAGGGATAGGATGGAACGGAGACGACTGAAGCTGCTGAATACAAGAGCTGCCCACCAGGCGGCTCCGCTCCGCACGGTCCTGGAAGAGTCAGGTGCAGAGAGCGTGGACCTTCCGCTCATCCGCATAGAAGTGGAAGCCGTACATCTCCCCGAAACGAAAGAAAGCGACTGGCTCGTCTTTACGAGCGTGAATACAGTGGAATTCTGGCACCGGCTGTCGGAAAATAAACCGAAAGCCCGCATTGCCTGCGTCGGCCCGAAAACAGCGGCCTGTGCCGAAAGCAAAGGCTACACGGTCGATCTGGTGCCAAAAAGGTTCGATGCGGAGGCTCTTGCAGAGGCACTGATAAAAGCGGCAGGCCGGGAAGACCGGATCGTTTATCCCCGCAGCCGCCGGGCCCGTCCGGCATTGAAGCATCTGCTGGAAGAAGACGGCCGCAAAGTGGAGGACATCGTACTTTACGATACAGTACCCGATCCGGATGCTCAAAAGCGTCTCGCACCGCTGCTGAAGCAGGTGGATGGGGTGCTTTTTCTCAGTCCTTCAGCCGTGCATGCTTTTTTTGAAGCAGCTCCGGATGTTCTCCCGGAAAAATTTTTTTTCGGAAGTATAGGAAGTATTACTGAAAAAGCGATTCGAAAGTATACGGACCGGGAAGTTATAACACCGGAGACCTATACGATAGAAGCGCTCGTTACGACGATAATAAAAAAGAAGGTGACCGTATGAATGTAACTTTTGACCGGCACCGCCGGCTGCGCCGGACATCCGGCATCCGCAGCATGGTGCGCGAAACACATTTACGTCCGGAAGATTTCATCTATCCGATTTTTGTTATGGATGGAAACGATATTAAAAACCCGGTAGCTTCGATGCCGGGAGTTTATCAGTGGTCGCTGGACCGTGTGGATGCAGAAGTGGCGGAAGCCGTGGAAAAAGGTATTGAAACAATCATTCTTTTCGGCGTACCGGCAGAAAAAGATGCAGTTGGAACAAGCGCCTACGATACAGAAGGCATCGTACAGCGTGCAACAAGGCAGATTAAAGCGGATCACCCGCATCTTACGATCATAGCAGACACATGTCTCTGCCAGTTTACAGATCATGGGCACTGCGGTGTCGTAAAGGATGGAGAAATCCTGAACGATGAATCGCTGGACCTGCTCGTGCAGACTGCTGTTTCCCAGGCGGAGGCGGGGGCGGACATTATCGCTCCTTCCAACATGATGGACGGCTTCACAGCGGCCATACGCCGCGGGCTCGACGAGGCAGGATATAAAAACATTCCGATCATGAGCTATGCTGTGAAATACGCCTCGGCGTTTTACGGACCGTTCCGGGATGCTGCCCATTCCTCTCCGCAGTCCGGAGACCGGAAGACGTATCAGATGGATCCGGCCAACCGCCGGGAAGCTTTCCGCGAAGCCGCTTCCGATGTAGAGGAAGGAGCGGATTTTCTCATTGTAAAGCCTGCTCTCTCCTACCTTGATATTATCCGCGACATAAGGAACCGGGAGGATGTGCCGGTTGTTGCGTACAACGTCAGCGGTGAATACTCTATGATCAAAGCAGCGGCACAGAACGGCTGGATAGATGAGAAAGCCGTAGTCCTGGAAAAACTGACGAGTATGAAGCGTGCCGGAGCGGACTTGATCTTGACCTACTATGCGAAAGACGCAGCCGACTGGCTTAAAGAATCATAAGAACAAAAATCGTTGACGAGGTGATACAGATGAACTGGGATCAATCTTCGAAAGCTTTTGAAGAGGCAAAACCACTTATGCCGGGCGGAGTAAACAGTCCGGTACGGGCATTTAATTCCGTCGGACGCGACCCGGTCTACTTTGAAAAAGGAAAAGGATCCCATCTATGGGATCTGGACGGGAATGAGTACATTGACTACGTGCTTTCCTGGGGGCCGCTCATCCACGGACACGCGGACGATAAAGTCGTGGAAACCGTGCAGGAACTCACTGCGAAAGGTACGAGTTTCGGTGCACCGCACGAAATGGAAACAAAGCTTGCCGAGCTCGTAATCGACCGCGTGCCGTCCATTGAAATGGTACGTATGGTCAGCTCCGGAACAGAAGCGACGATGAGCGCACTTCGTCTGGCGCGCGGCTATACCGGCAGAAACAAGATTCTGAAATTCGAAGGATGCTACCACGGGCATGGAGATTCCCTGCTGATTAAAGCAGGCTCCGGCGTAGCTACACTCGGTCTTCCGGACAGCCCGGGGGTACCGGAATCCGTCGCTTCCAACACACTGACGGTACCGTACAATGATCTGGAAAGTCTGAAAGTGGCTTTTGAAAACTTTGGGGACGATATTGCCGGAGTCATTCTCGAGCCGGTAACCGGCAACATGGGCGTCGTCCGCCCGGAGGAAGGCTTTCTTGAAGGCATCCGTGAAATTACGGAACAACACGGCTCGCTGTTAATATTCGATGAAGTTATGACCGGGTTCCGTGTCGGCTACAACTGTGCGCAGGGAGAGCTCGGCGTAACGCCGGATCTTACATGCCTCGGAAAAGTAATCGGAGGCGGACTTCCTGCGGGTGCTTTCGGCGGACGCCGCGATATTATGGAGAGAATTGCTCCTGCAGGAAACATTTATCAGGCAGGAACTCTTTCCGGCAACCCGCTTGCGATGGGAGCCGGCTTTGAAACGATCAGTCAGCTAACACCGGAAAGCTACGACTACTTCGATAAAATCGGGGACCGGCTGGAAAAAGGCATGGCCGAAGCTGCGGAAAAGCACGGTATTCCACACTGGACGACGCGTGCCGGGTCGATGGTCGGTTTCTTCTTCACGAATGAAAAGGTAAGAAATTTCGAAACGGCGAAAACATCGGATCTCGACATGTTCAGCCGCTACTTTAATCTGATGCTGGAAAACGGAGTTTCCGTACCGCCCTCTCAGTTTGAAGGACTGTTCCTCTCCACCAAGCACACAGAAGAGGATATTGAAAAGACGATCGCTGCAGCTGAAAAAGCTTTTTCCGTTATTGCAGAAGAGCGGAAGTAAAGCACCGCTGCGAAAATCGATATAAAATTGTTTCATGTCTTTAAGCTTCGGCGATAAAGACTGAATAAAGGAAGCTGTCCCATTTATAGGTGGGGCAGCTTTCAAACTTCTGATAAAGTATTATTTATGTATAGGCAGCGGCTTACCTGCTTCCGCCTGCCGGTCCGCTTTCCGGGCGGGCTGGTCTCAGCTGATTCCTTCCTGAACGGATCTTCGCCTCGTCCTATCTCGCCTCGGAGTCGTCCCTGCGGCTGGAGCAGGAAAATAAAAAAAATTATAAACACCTTTTTTTATTTGAATGGCTCTGTTAAAGCAATGTTGATATTTATACTTATAATTGCACGGTTTTGCTTAACTTTTCCAGAAGTACCAGGCATTAAGATATTCCTTAAAATCATTTGGATGATGTTTAATACAAGCCCCTAACCGAAGGTACAAACCAATAATTACTTCGTCGTATAAAGTTGAAGTATTTTTTTCACCTTTAATCATCAAATGACTAACCGCTGAGTCTATAGTTTCTTTTGTTAAATCATTTGGTGAAGAACAAAAAGCATAGATTAAATCATAGAGGGGATATCCGATAACAGGAGTTGGGTCAATCACGCCTCTTAACTCTCCATCGTTATAAATGAAATTATGAACTCCACAATCACCGTGTAATAGATATTTTTCTCTTTCTATGTCCTTATTCTTTAGGTTTTCTAGAACATTAAGTACAAAGTTATATTCATCTCCTGCTAAATGTGGTTTTAATATCTTATTTACTTCATTAATCTCATTCAAAAGAAAAGATTCCCAGGAATCTGTTAATTCATCTGTGTAGCCAAACCCAATATCATTCGGAACGGTTTGATAATTATTTATAGCTTCATCCACAAGTGTTTTAAGCATTTCCTGCTTATTTTTTACTGTGAAGTTTGTTGTTCCAGAAATGAATGAATAAACTATATAATTATATGATTGCTCAACAAAGAGAAGATTAGGTAACAGGTTTAATTTCTTGTAGAAATCAAGAAAATACATCTCTGATTTTAAAATTTGTTTTTCATTTAACTTAACAACAAACTTAGTACCATCACAGTTATGAAGAAGATACAATTCACTGACAGTACCTCCATTTAATTTCTCATATTCTATGGTTCTCGATTGAATTATATTATTGTGAATCAGTTCTTTAATTATCTCTTTGATGGTCATTTTTCTCTCCATTCTAAAATAAGACCTCTCCCCGTTAGTTAAATAAAGAAATAGCCTTTATACAGCAAACTTTAGATAATCCAGGTGGATCATAAGTTTCTAAATTTGGAATTAAATTCTCTTTTATTATCATATCATTTACTGTAATTTCACTTCGATGATGTTGGATGCTATCTGACGCTTGAAACCACGCAAGATAATTGTTCAGATATTTGTGGGGACACCGTTAACGTTTAGTCGTCGAAAGAAAAGCTCTGCTTTTCATAAACGCTGTTCTTTCTTCTGTAAAACTGATGCCTGGGCAGAGACTCCTGCTTAAGCGCGCAGCTCCTGCCGGACGGAAGGACAGCCGCAGGCAACCTTAAATAACCACATGGAGCTTTAACAGAAACATTTCCTGCAAATCATTGCACCATGAGGAAGAAAGGGTCCTTTTCCAGTAAGAGTACCTCCTATCCAGCCAGGTAAAACGAAGCTTGTGTAGGCACTGTCTTTTTTACTGGAAGCTGTAGTGGACATGGAGGGACTCCGGAGCGATGAAGACCGAGTCGAAGATCCATTCTGGCCGACAAAAGGAGGACAGAATTAGCTGAGGCCGGTCCGCTCGGAAAGCCTCTCCATGGAAACGAAGGTGGATACTCCCTGATCTGTTTTATTTCAAAACGGTTTTAGGAAAAACGCTTTTCTCTTTCGGGAACAGCCGGCCGCTGAAGAAGTGTTTCTTTCCATAGAAGGTAGGGAAGAGAAGGAGTAACTGTGTTTACATAGGTAGTGACGCTGAAGGAGAGTGAAGGACATGGATAGAGGAGAACTGCAGGAAATACTGGATCGGAACCGGCCCTTTGCAAAGCTTGGAAATACGGCAGACTACATTCCGGAGCTGGCTTATGCCGATCCGGATCAGATCGGGCTGACGATTGCTTCACCGGACGGAAAAATAACGAGCGTCGGGGACTGCGAAACTCCCTTTACGCTTCAGAGCATTTCCAAGGTGATTAACCTGCTTGTCGCCGTGCTCGATAACGGGCCGGACCAGGTGTTTTCCAAAGTCGGCATGGAGTCGAGCGGGGAGCCGTTTAATTCCGTATCAGAGCTGGAATCAAAACCGGAAAACCGTCCGCTCAATCCGCTCATTAACGCCGGAGCCATCGCTGTCTCCTCCATGATTCACGGGAATAGTGTGGAAGAGCAGTACGAACGGGTCTGCCAGTTTATAAGCGGCATTATCGGTCGGGATAATCTCGAGTACGATGAAAAAGTATTTCAATCAGAAATACTGACTGGCGACCGGAACCGCTCTCTCGCATACTTTATGAAAAGTACCGGCGTCATCGATACAGACGTCGAAAAGGCACTCGAGCTTTATTTCCGGCTCTGTTCCATTAAAGTTACGTGTTCTGATCTTGCGAAAATCGGACTGTTTTTATCAACCGGGGGAAGGTCCCAGGGTCAGGTCGTACACAAAAACCTGCCGAGAGCCGTAAAAATTTCCCTCTCGATTATGCTCACGGCCGGGATGTATAATGAATCAGGAGAAACGCTTCTGCGCTCAGGAATTCCTGCAAAAAGCGGGGTGAGCGGAGGGATTCTCGCTGCCCCGCCGCATGAAATGGGCATCGGCATTATTGGACCGGCAATCAATGGAAAAGGAAACAGTGTGGCCGGGCTGAAAATTCTTGAAGATATCTCCAGCAAATACCGGCTGCACATTTTTGATAAGTAGGGCTTCTGCACACGGTTTATAAAGGAGGGATCGTTTCAATATGGATACAGTTGCAGCTGTTTATCAGCTGATTGCCGTCGTTCTTCCGCTGCTTATAGTTACCGGCGGAATTTACCTTGCTGTTTTTTTTGTCCGCTCATCGCGGGAAAGAAATGAACGCCTGCGGGCGATTGAAGAAAAATTGGACAGACTGAATAACAACCGTCCGGATTAAACAGGAAAAGGAGGCAGGCAGATGAGCTACTTTAAGAAACTGCGGAAATCTTTAGGAAAGGAAACGCTCCTTCTTCCCGGAGCAGCAGTGATTATACATACGCCGGAAGACGATATTCTGCTTCAGAAAAGAGAAGAAGGAGATTGGGGGCTGCCGGGAGGCTTAATGGAGCCAGGTGAAAGCTTTGAGGAAACAGCGGTACGGGAAGTAAAGGAAGAAACCGGACTGGTTCTTCCGGAAGAGGACATGCACGCTTTCGGAATGTTTTCCGGGAAAGATTACTACGTTGAAGCACCAAACGGCGATCCGTATTATGCGGTGACCGGACTGTATACGTGTGAAGCCCCCGCTGGAGAACTGACGGACACCGATGAGGAAACGGTGGAGCTGCGGTGGTTTCCTTTAACAGCCCTGCCGGAAAATCTCCGCAGGTCGCATAAACACTTTTTAAAATTGTACAAGGAAAACGGTGTGCAGAAAGGCGTTATCGACAAGTAGTATTGATTCTTCCGGCACGCCGTTGTAAAATACGTGTATAGAACATGCCCTGATGGGGAGTAGTACTGCACACACATTTCTCAGAGAGGATGGCCGGCATTGTGCCGCTGTGAGGCCGTCTGTAATGAAATGCAGGAAGTCGCCCCGGAGCAGCCCCGGTGACCGATTCAGCAGCCGGGGACGTTTCAGCCGCGTTAAGGCCGGGAGTGTACCGGAAAAAACAAACCGGAAAGGCGTACAAACACCTTTCCATAAGCACAGTTTCCGGTAAACAAAGGTGGTACCGCGGGGAAAACAGCCCTCTTCGTCCTTTGCGACAGGAGGGCTTTTTGTATGCGCAAATATACGATTTACAGGAGGAAAAGCCAATGGCAGAACAGCAGCACGATATTTCCATGCCGCCAAAATACGATCCACAGGCTACAGAGGCGAAATGGTACCAGTACTGGAAGGACGGTAAGTTTTTTGAAGCATCGGGAGACCGGAGTAAGGAACCTTATACAGTCGTTATTCCACCGCCGAACGTAACGGGAAGACTCCACCTCGGCCACGCGTGGGATACGACGCTTCAGGATATTCTTATCCGGACAAAGCGCATGCAGGGCTACGACACGCTGTGGCTGCCGGGGATGGATCATGCCGGTATTGCAACGCAGGCGAAAGTGGAAGGCAAGCTGAAAGAAGAAGGAATTTCCCGCTACGATCTCGGACGGGAGAAATTTCTTGAAAAAAGCTGGGAATGGAAAGAGGAATACGCGTCCTTTATCCGTGAGCAGTGGGCTAAAATGGGACTCTCTCTCGATTATTCCCGCGAGCGGTTCACGCTCGATGAAGGCCTCTCTGATGCGGTGCGTGAAGTATTCGTCCGTCTGTATGAAGAAGGGCTTATTTACCGCGGCGAGTATATCATAAACTGGGATCCGTCGACACAGACGGCACTTTCCGATATTGAGGTTATTTACCACGATGTAAAAGGGGCTTTTTACCATATGCGCTATCCGCTCACAGACGGTTCGGGGCACATTGAAGTGGCGACGACACGTCCGGAAACGATGCTCGGAGATACGGCGGTGGCTGTTCATCCGAAAGACGACCGGTACAGTCATCTGATCGGCAAAAAGGTGAAGCTTCCGATCGTCGGCCGCGAAATTTCCATTGTCGCAGACGATTATGTCGACATGGAATTCGGATCCGGAGCGGTCAAAATTACGCCGGCGCATGATCCGAACGATTTTGAAATCGGCAATCGTCATGACCTGGAGCGTGTTCTCGTTATGGATGAATCCGGCCAGATGAACGAAAATGCCGGAAAGTATGAAGGAATGGACCGTTTTGAATGCCGGAAGCAGATCGTAAAAGACCTGCAGGAAGAAGGCATCCTGTTTGATATTGAAGATCATGAACACAGTGTGGGACACTCCGAGCGGAGCGGCGCTGTCGTAGAGCCGTATCTTTCGACTCAGTGGTTCGTAAAAATGGGGCCGCTTGCCGACCAGGCGATTGAGCTGCAGAAACAGGAAGACAAAGTAAACTTCGTGCCGGACCGTTTTGAGAAAACATACCTGCACTGGATTGAAAATATCCGTGACTGGTGTATTTCCCGTCAGCTCTGGTGGGGTCACCGCATCCCTGCGTGGCACCATAAGGAAACCGGTGAAATTTACGTCGGCCGCACAGCCCCGGAAGACCCGGAAAACTGGGAGCAGGATGAAGACGTACTCGATACATGGTTCTCTTCCGCCCTCTGGCCGTTTTCAACGATGGGCTGGCCGGATGCAGACGCGGAGGACTTTAAGCGCTACTACCCGACCGATGCTCTCGTAACCGGTTACGATATTATTTACTTCTGGGTGGCCCGGATGATTTTCCAGGGACAGCATTTCACGGAAGAGCGTCCGTTTAAAGACGTATTGATCCACGGACTCGTGCGTGATTCCGAAGGACGGAAAATGAGTAAATCCCTCGGTAACGGAGTCGATCCGATGGACGTTATCGACCGGTACGGCGCCGATGCCCTGCGCTTTTTCCTGAGTACCGGAAGCTCTCCCGGACAGGACCTGCGCTTCTACTGGGAAAAGGTTGAAGCCAACTGGAACTTCGGCAACAAAATCTGGAACGCCTCCCGTTTTGCCCTCATGAACATGGACGGACTGAAGCACGAGGAGATGGATTTGACGGGACCAAAGTCGATTGCGGATGAGTGGATTCTGACCCGTCTGAACGAAACGATCGCCCACGTGACAAAATATATTGATCACTATGAGTTCGGTGAAGTCGGCCGGTCTCTGTATAACTTTATCTGGGATGATTTCTGCGACTGGTACATTGAAATGGCCAAGCTGCCGCTGAGCGGAGAGGACGAGCAGGCGAAGCATACGACCCGTTCTGTTCTAGCGTATGTGCTCGATCAGACGATGCGCCTGCTGCACCCGTTCATGCCGTTTTTGACGGAGGAAGTATGGCAGCACCTTCCGCACGAAGGAGAGTCCATAACAGTTGCTTCGTGGCCTGTGGAAAACGAATTTTCCAACAGTCAGGCAGTAAAGGACATGCAGCTGCTTCAGGAAATTATCCGTTCCGTACGAAACACGCGGTCCGAGCTGAACGTACCGATGTCCCGCGGGATTACGCTGTATGTAAAAGCAGATAATGAGGAAGTGCTCGGCCAGCTGGAGCGCGGCAAAGCGTATATCGAAAAGTTCTGCAACCCGACAGAACTGACTGTCGGCACCGACTTCCAGGCGCCGGAAAAATCGATGAGTTCGGTTCTTTCCGGAGTGGAGCTGTACATGCCACTTGCGGGGCTGCTGGATCTCGATGCCGAGATTGACCGGCTCGGCAAGGAAGTAAAGCGTCTTGACGGGGAAGTGGCCCGTCTTCAGAAAAAGCTTTCAAATGAAGGTTTTATCGCCAAAGCGCCGGAAAAAGTCGTGGAAGAAGAGCGTATGAAAGAAAAAGATTATATGGAGCAGCGTGAGAAAGTACAGGCACGCCTCGAAGAACTGAAAAATTAAGGAGATAGTATTATGCCGGAAATTGCTTATTACCAGGACCGGTTCGTCGAAATCGATGAGCCGGTAATCCCTATTCAGGAGCGGGGCCATCAGTTCGGCGATGGCATTTATGAAGTGATCCGCGTCTATGAAGGACGTCCTTTCACGATGGCGGAGCATATGGAGCGTCTTGAAAAAAGCGCAGCAGCTATCCGGATGGAGCTGCCTTATCCTCCGGAAGAAATTGAGCGTCTTTCACTGGAAGCACTGAAACGATCCGGGATCACAGAAGCGGAAATTTATCTTCAGGTCACCCGCGGCATTTACAAACGCCAGCATCAGTTCCCGGTGCCGGGGGCTTCCGCCCTGTCGATCGTCGTAAAAGATGCCCGAGTCGTACCGGAGGAAAAGCGTGAAAGCGGTGTGCCGGTCATTACAACGGACGATGTCCGCTGGAAGCTCTGCCACATTAAATCGCTCAATCTGCTGCCGAACGTCATGGCCAAGCAGGAAGCGCTTGAAGCCGGAGCCCACGAAGCGTTGTTTGTGGATGATGGAATCGTTAAAGAAGGATCAAGCAGCAACGTCTTTTTAGTGAAAGACGGGATGGTGAAAACGTTCCCGGCGACAAACAGTATCCTTCACGGAATTACGCGCAGAGTAGCGATCGACTGCGCCCGGGAAAATGATATTCCCCTTAAGGAAGAATCATTTACACTGGATGAACTGCTGGAAGCGGATGAAGCGTTTATTACGTCAACAACGATGGAGCTTCTCAACATCAGCAGCATCGACGGCCGGAACCTGCCGGACGAGCGGCCGGTCACAGAGAAGTTGTTTCAGGCGTTTCAGCATAAAAAGAAATACAGCCGGGCATAAGCCGCATGTAACAACCGCTTTATGTAAGGATCAGGACGGGTGGTTTACCGTTCTGATCCTTTTTCTGTTCCGGAGCGAGAAGATGTTTTCGAGTGGCTGCTTAAAAAGGACCTTATAAATAAAAAATAAGTAAGAGGAACGTACGCCTTCGTGTTCATGGGAGGCTTTCCGGCGGAAGCGAAGTTTTCTCGAGCAATACAGCTATAAAGATGAGAAAGGGGGAATATAGATGAGTACAAATTACAGTTTGTTTGTGATCATTGTCGTGATGCACTTTGTTACGCTCGTCAACATTACTATTTTCGGCAGTGAGTGGGACGGTTTTGCACTTGCCGCGTCAACGCTGCTTTTTCTCGCAGGAGTTATTTTTTTCAGTATCGAAAGACGGAAACAGAAAAAATTTACTTAATCATTCATGGAAAAAGCAGGGAGAATAATACAGAAGGCCGAATTGATAAAGATCAGGAAACGGGAAATTTCTGCACGAAAAAAGAACGGAGGGCAGAAACATGGTATCGAAGTCCGTACAAAAGATCGTAAAAGAAATGAGCCGGGAAGAGCTGGAAAACTTCGTGATGCATCTGGCAGAAGAAGACCGTACGATAGGGCAGAGACTTCGTCTGCAGTCACCCGGTCCGGATGAACTCAAAGCTGCAAGGAGCCTTATCCGGGCGTCGATGCGGAAAGCAGCCGATCAGATTGGATTTATACCGGCCTACAAAAGCGGTCACGCACTGGCCGGAGCAGAAAAAGTAGTCGAACAGATCAAAAGACATCTGGAAAAAGGGCAGGGTC